>CAYMHO010000523.1:0-3294 GCA_964390195.1 uncultured Fimbriiglobus sp.
TGGGGGGTCAAAGACCCCTCCCGGTTCGTCAACGTGTTCGTCCCCGGCTTCCGGGTGTGACAGAGCTTCGTCAGATTTCATGTCGGGTTGAGCAGGCGCGATCCGCTCACCGGGATGCCCCACCCGCCGACCGCCCCGAGGGACCGATGGCACGCCTCGCCGTCCGCAACACCGAACTGCACGCCGAGGAACACGGCACCGGCCCGGAGGCGGTGGTGTTCGCCCACGGGTTGCTGTTGAGCTGTCGCCAGTTCGACGGGCCGGTGGCGGCCCTGCGGGCCGACTACCGCTGCGTCACCTACGACGCCCGCGGGCACGGGCAGAGCCGATCACCGCCGGGCGGGTACGACCTCGACTCGCAGACCGAGGACGCGGCCGCACTGATCCGCCACCTGGCGTGCGGCCCGTGTCACTTCGTCGGGTTCTCGATGGGCGGGTTCGTCGGCCAGCGGCTCGCCGTCCGACACCCCGAACTGCTCCGCTCCCTCACCCTCATCGGGTCGTCCGCGTCGCCCGAGGGGAACGCCTTCCGGTTCCGCCTGATGGGCTGGGTCGCCCGCGTGTTCGGCGTGCGAGCGGTCACCCCGTGGGTGATGCCGGTCCAGTTCGGCACGGGCTTCCTCCGCGACGCCAACCGGGAAGCGGAACGGCGGGACTGGTTCGAGCGGATCGCGGCGACCGAGCGGGCCGGGGCGCTACGGGCGGCCGACGCGGTCACCCGCCGGCCGGACTACGCCGCCGAGTTGAGCGGGGTGCGGGTGCCCACCCTCATCCTCGTCGGGGGGGAAGACCGGGCCACCCCGCCCGAGGAATCGGAGCGGATGCACGCCCGGATCGACCGCTCGGAGCTGGCGGTGATCCCGGGGGCCGGACACGCCGTCACCATCGAGAAGCCCGAGCCGGTGAGTCACAGGCTTCGGGAGTTCCTGGCGAAATGCCGGTCCACCCGATGAGTACCGCGGGGGTGAGCGGCCGCACACGGGTCGTGACCGCGTGACCGGCGGCGGTGTGTGGGCGAGCCGACAGGGTGTGGGCGAAAGGGGTGAGACTGAGACCAATCCGCCTCACCCGCCCAGGTCGAGGCAGACGACCGCCGAGCCGCCGCGGACGTACACCCGCTTGCCCACGAACGCCGGGTGCGCGTACAGCCCCTTCTCGTTGGCGAACACCTTCAGCCGGCCGAGTTCCTCCCACTCGTCGGCCGTCGGGTCGAACAGGACAAGCTCCCCCTCCAGGCCGATCGCCAGCGCCCGCTTGTCGGTGGCGACGAGGGCCGAGTAGCGGTGGAAGACCTTGTCGTTCGAGTCCCACTTCTCCTTCAGGCCGTTCTTCAGGTCGAGGGCGTACAGCCGTTTCCACACGCCGAGCACGCGGTCGCCGACCACCACCGGCGTGTGCGTGTCCGGGGCCAGCTTCTTGTTCACCGCCACCGGCTTCGGGTCGATCGTCCCGCCGTCGGCGAACTGGTACAGGCGGGTGCCGTTGTTCTCGGTCGTCACCAGCAGCTTGCCGCCGACGTCGATCGGGGTGGGCACGTTGAAGTCGTTCGGCGACTCCGGCTTGAGCGTCCACAGCCGCTTGCCGGTGTCCACGGCCCACCCGCCGAGGGTGTCGGTGTCGTGCCCGACGATCTGATTCACCCCGCCGAAGGTGCCGGCGATGAGCGACCCGTACCCGGCCGCCTTGCCGGGCGTCTTCCACTTCGTCTTGCCGGTCTTCGGGTCGAGGGCGACGAGGCTGGCCTCTTTGGCGCCGGGGTTGACGATCAGCTTGCCGTCCACGATCAGTGGGGACGAACAGGTGCCCCACTTCGGCTTGTCGGTCACGTCGAACTCGAGCGGCAGGTCGAGTTCCCACTCGACCTCGCCGGACTTCAACTTCAGGCAGGTGAGGTGACCGAACGCGCCGAAGGTGTAGACGAAATCGCCGCCGACGAGCGGGGTGGCTCGCGGGGAGTTGCCGTAGTCGAGCGCCCCCTTGCACGGGGTGAGGTGCGACCACACCTCCTTGCCGGCGGCGGCGGTCACGCACTTCCACACGTCGGCGGTGTCGTTCAGCCCGCGGTCGGAGAAGAAGACGTGGTCGGCGGTGGCGGCCACCCCGCCGAGGCCGGCGGACGTGACCTCGACGGTCCAGACGGGTTCGGCCTTCGCCGGCAACTTGTCGGGCAGCCAGCCCACCCGCCCGTCACGACGCGGCCCCCGCCAGCCGGGCCAGTCGGCGGCGGCGGCGGGGGCCTTCGGGGGGTCGTCACGGGCTACTTTTTTTTCGCGGGCAGTTCGACGAACCCGCTCTTCGTTTCCATCGCGGTGAGCAGGTCCTTCTCGGTGCCGATGCCGAGCAGGGCCTTGCGGACGTCGGCGCGGGTGGCCTCGGGCAGTTTGTCGTTGGCGAACACGACGATGAACGGCACCGGGTCGGTGATGCCGACCACCCGCAGGTCGCCCTTCTTGACGGTCCCGCACCCCTCGAGCAGCGGCTGGGCGTAACTGGAGATGACGGCCGCCGCCTTCTCCCCGTTGGCGGCGGCGGCGACCACCGCCTTCGCCCCGTCGGTGCAGGTGGGGCAGGTGTCCGGCTTGGCGGCCACCTCGACGCCGAGGTCCTTGAACAGGGTGCGGGCGGCGGCGTGCTTCTCGTCGGCCGACGCCTCGCCGAAGTACACCTTGTACCCCTTCAGGTCGGCGGCGGAGACGGCCGGGTCCTTGCCGGCGACCACCACCAGGCCGGTCTGGGTGGTCTTGCCGTCCTTGTCCGTCAGGGCGGCGAGCGGCACCGCGGTCAGCTTCAACTCGGCCGCCTGGGCGCGGACGACGGACTCCTTGCCGACGATGACGTCGGCCTTGCTGTCGGCCTTCTTCGACGCCGCGTCGAGGGAGGAGCTGAACACCACCTTCACCGGCCGGCCGAGTTTGCCTTCCAGGTGTTTGGCCAGCTTCTCGTAATCCCGCTGGGCGTACCCCTGGACGCACGCGCAGGCGTTGGCGGCGGCGAGCGGGTCGAGCACCACCAGGGTGAGGGGGTCGGCCTTCTTCTCGGCCGGCTCGGCCGCGACGGCGACCGCCCCGACGAGGGCGGCGGCGGAGGCTTTCAGGAACAGGCGGCGCTGGATGGCGGACATGGGGGTCGTCTCGGTTGATAAGGTGTAGGGCGTTATCGCGGCGAACCACTTGTTAGCAAGCCGCCGTTCCGAACGGGAGTGAGGTCACCGACACCCAACGCCTGTGTGTCTTCGTTCTGGTGGTTGGCCCCTCGCTCGCCAACTTATTGCAATCGTGCCGTAAGTCGTTGTGG
>CAYMHO010000524.1:0-3290 GCA_964390195.1 uncultured Fimbriiglobus sp.
GCGCCCGCTTCAGTTCCGCTTCGAGCACCGGGTTGAGGAACCGCACCCGCTGGATATCCATCATCTTGAGTGACCGGAACCCCTCGGCCGTGCTCACGTTCAGCACCACGCAGTCCAGCTGGCTCTGTCCGACCGGCACCTTCTGGATCTCGGTGCCGATGACCGTCCCCTTGATGGTGCCCGGCTGGGTGGTGACGGTCGTGTTCATCACCACTTCGACTTGCTCGCCGCGGGCTTGACCCAGGATGTTGGCCAGGGTGGGCTGGCCGTTCAGGTCGATGGCGAAGCTGGCCAGGGTGCGGTCAACGGGTTCGTGGCTGTCGTAGGAGACGGCCGAGATGTGCCCGTTGTTGAAGTCTTGTAGGGTCATCGACTTGAGCAGGTCGTTGATGTCCGTCTCGGGGAAGCTCAGGTCCACTCGCGACTCCCCGTCCACCTCGCCCGTCCGGCCGAAGTACCCGACCCCGCTGTTGAACAGCACCACCTGCTTGATCGGCAGACCGACGGCCTGCTTCGGGTCGCCCTCGCCCTTGCCGGCGGCGTCGGCCGTCGGCACCGTCAGGCTGGCCAGCACCCCCACCCCCGCCGCCCCGACCACTGGCGCCGCCCACAAAAGCTTGTGGAGAGACATGAGAAGACCCTCGGGATTGGGTGAACCGGCGGCGTGAGCCGCCGGGGTGAATCAGGAACCCAGGCGGCTCACGCCGCCGGTTCACCTTGACGCTACTCTCCGCCGGTCAGCACCGGCCGTCTACCGCAGGTTGCGAACCCGTTACCATCCTCCGAGTGTGAAGAGGCCTGGAATCAGTTCCGCGTGACCCCGGCGTGCAGGTTCAGGATGGTCCGCGTCACGCTCGTCCACGCGGCCAGTTCGGTCTTGTCCAGCTTCGAGTTCGCCGGCTTCGCCCCGGTTTTCAGCACCTCGTCGGCGGCCTTCGCGTCCTTCGTGTACTGCTCGCGGTGCTTCGTCAGCAGTGCGGTCAGAGTCTCCCGCTCGGCGGGTTTGGCGGGGCGACTGAGTGCCAGCTTGAACGCGAAGTCGATCCGCTCGTCGGTCGTCGCGCCGCCGTCGGTCAGCACCCGCTCGGCGAACACGCGGGCGGCCTCGACGAACTCCGGCGCGTTGAGCAGCACCAGCGATTGCAAGGGCGTGTTCGACCGCACCCGGTCGGCGGTGCATTCCTCGCGGGTCGGGGCGTCGAAGGCGAGCAGCGTTGGGTGCAGGTACTGCCGCTGCCAGTGGGTGTACAACGTGCGGCGATACAGCCCCTCGCCGGTGTCGTTCTGCCACTCGCGGGTGGGGAAGTTGAGGAACGCCCAGTACCCCCGCGGCTGGTACGGTTTGGCCGGCGGGCCGCCCAGTTTGTTCACCAGCAGCCCGCTCACACTCAGCGCGCCGTCACGCACCATCTCGGCGTCCAGCCGCCAGCGGCTCTGCCGGGCCAGCCACAGGTTGTTCGGGTCCTTCTCCTTCTGCTCGGCGGTGGGCACCGAACTGCGGCGGTACGTCTGGCTCATTACAAGTGCCTTCACGAACGCCTTGACGTCCCACGTCTCCCGCAGTTCGAACGCCAGGAAGTCGAGCAGTTCCGGGTGACTCGGCGGTTCGCCCTGGCTGCCCAGGTCGTCCATCTTGCGGGCCAGGCCGGAGCCGAAAAACTGTTTCCACAGGCGGTTGGCCAGCACGCGGGCGGTCAACGGGTTGTCCTGGCGCACCAGCCAGTCGGCCAGATCCAGCCGCGTCAGCCGCTTGTCCTTCTTCGGCGGTTGCGGCAGCACCCCCGGCACGCCCGGTTCGACCACCTCGCCGGTGTCGTCCATCCAGTTGCCGCGGGGCAGCACGCGGATCGGCCGCGGGGGAACGGCCACGGTGACCAGCGTGCTGGGCAGGCCTGCCCGGAACCCGTCGGTGGCCGCCTTGGCGTCCTTCGCCGCCTTGTCCGCCGGGGTCGTGACCGTCACCCCGGCCAGCCCCTTCAGCACCGCCGCCTGCTTCTCCTTCGCCTTCGCTGCGGCGTCCAGGTCGGCCAACCTCTTCTCCTGCTCCGGGGTGGCGATGGTCATGGTGGTGCCGAAGTTGCCGCCGTCGTACAGCCCCCGCTCGGTGATGTCGGCGAAGAACGCCTCCAGCCGGTAAAAGTCCTTCATGCTGATCGGGTCGAACTTGTGGTCGTGGCATTCACAACAGCCGGTGGTCAGGCCGAGCCACCCGCCGCCGACCGCCCGCACCCGCTCGGCCGCGTACTTGGCCAGGTACTCCTTCGGTTGCACCCCGCCCTCGGCGCTCATCATGCCCAGCCGGTTGTACCCGGCGGCGACCTTCTGCTCCTGCGTCGGCGTCGGCAGCAGGTCTCCGGCCAGTTGCCAGCGGGTGAACTGGTCGAACTTCATGTTCTCGTTGAACGCTCTCACCACCCAGTCGCGGAACGGCCACACGCTCACCGGCTGGTCGCCGTGGTAGCCGACGCTGTCGGCGTACCGCACGACGTCCAGCCAGGACGCCGCCATCCGCTCGCCGTAGGCCGGCGAGGCGAGCAGGCGATCGACCACCTTCTCGTAGGCTTGCGGCATAGTGTCCGTCAGGAAATCGTCCACCTCCTTCGGGGTCGGCGGCAGGCCGGTCAGGTCGAAGGTGATTCGGCGGATGAGCGTGACCTTGTCGGCCTCGCCGGCGGGGGTGAGGCCTTGTTCCTTCAGCTTGCCGCCGATGAAAAGGTCGATGCCTTCGGTCACGCTCGTCTTCGCCGCGCGGTTCACCTTGATGGGCATGAACGCCCAGTGGTCCTCCCACTTCGCCCCCTGCTCGATCCACTTCGTCAGCGTGGCGACCTGTGCCTTCGTCAGCGTCTTGCCGGTGTCGGCCGGGGGCATGTGGTCCTTCCCGTCGGCGGCAACCCGCTTCAGCAGCTCGCTCTTGCTCACGTCGCCGGGCACCACCGCGACCGCCCCGCTCTTGGCTTCCCCCTTCGCCGACTTCTCCACGTCCAGTCGCAGCCCGCCTTTCACCTTCTTCTGGTCGGGGCCGTGGCATGCGAAACAGTTGTCTGACAGGATGGGACGCACGTCGCGGTTGAACTGCACGTCCTGGGCGACGGCGACCAGCGGCAGAAGGAGAAGTAGCGGGAGGGAGAGACGCATGGGGGGAGCCTGTGCGAAGCGACGACCGGCGGTGTAGAGAGTGTAGCCGACCGCGGCGGGCGTGTGAAGCGGTCGTGGGGGGTGACGCGAGCCGAGCGGCGGGGGGGGGGGGGGCCGCGGCCACCCCACCCCCCCCCCCCCCCCCCCCGCCC
>CAYMHO010000525.1:0-3284 GCA_964390195.1 uncultured Fimbriiglobus sp.
CGACGAGGGCATCATCCACCGCGACCTGAAGCCGGCCAACCTGATGCTGGTGGACCCGGACACGCCGAAGGAACGCATCAAGGTGATGGACTTCGGGCTGGCCAAGCTGATCGAGGACGGCGAACTGCAGCGGGTGACGGACACCAGCGTCGATTTCGCCGTCGGCACCCCGGCGTACATCTGCCCGGAGCAGGTGCGGGGCGAGGCGATGGACCACCGCGGGGACTTGTACAGCGTCGGCATCATGGCCTACGAGTTGCTCTCCGGGCGGGTACCGTTCAAGGGGAACAGCGGCATGGACGTGCTGCTCGCCCACGCCACCGAGGACCCGCCCACCTTCGCCGCCCTGGGCATGCAGGGGTGGGTGCCGAAGTCGGTGGAGACGGTCATCCGCCGCACCCTGGCCAAAGACCCGGACGACCGCCCGCAGTCGGCCAAAGATTTGGGCGACGAGTTCGCCGCCGCCCTGAAGGTGGCCCAGGAGCAGACCGAATCGAAGATGCGGATGGCGGCCCTGCCGGCGGAAACGTCGCCGTCCGGGGAGATGGTGTTCAACCTGACCCCGGCGCCGGGCGAAGCCCCGCGGGCGAGGTCGAGCGGGGCGACCGTCGCCAGCCCGCGGACGCCGCCGTCCGGAACCGCCAGCGGCTCGCGGCAGGCCCTCGTCGACCCGAAGACGGCCACCCCGACCGTCGCCATCGCCACCGCCGACACCGACCCGGCGGGGGCAGCCGGCCTGCCCTTCCGCATGGAGGCGTGGATGCCGGAGAGCATCGCCCTGATGAAGCTGAAGGGGTACGTGCAGGACTGCGACGGGGCGGTACTCGAGAGTACGCCCGGCCGGGTGCGGGTGCGGGTGGGCAAGGCCCAGTGGTTCGGGCGGAAGGCGAACGGGCCGATCGAGGTCCACCTGCAGTTCACCACCCCGGACCCGAGGCGGCCGAACCAACTGCTGATTCACGTCGTGTGCCACCCGTCGCACCCGTCGCTGCTCGCCGACCCGGTGTGGCGGGAGCGGTGCAGCACCCTCTTCATCCAGCTCCGCAGCTACCTGATGGGCGGCATGGGGAACTGAGCCGCCTGTTTGTAGCCGGCCTCTGTGAGGCCGGTCAGACCGGCCTCACAGAGGCCGGCTACAATGGTGGCATGTCACTCCGCGTCACCCACATCGACCACGTCACCGTTCTCGTCACCGACCTGGCGGCGGCGCGGGCGTTCTACTCCGGTGTGCTCGGGCTGACCGAAATCGCCCCCCCGAAAGAGTTCGACTTCGTCGCCGTGTGGTACGACCTGGGCGGGCAGTACCTCCACCTGTTGCAAAAACCGCAGCCCGACACCCCCAGCCCGCGGCACTTCTGCCTGCACGTCGAGGACATCGCCGCCGCCCGCGAACACGTCCGCGCACTCGGCATCCCGATGGATGAAACGGTGAAGATCGCCGCCGCCGATCGGTGCTTCGTCCGCGACCCCGATGGCAACCGGATCGAACTGCTCCAGTGGACGCGACCGTACCAACCGGATCGAGACGGCAGGATGACGCGCTGACGTCACTTGGTCATCCGCCGGCCGATGACCCGCGGGCCGGGGTTCACCGCCGGCGGCTTCTCCAGCGGCACGCGGGTCAGTTCCGTCCCCGCCCTCAGGAACGCCCCCTCGCCCGGCTCCAACCCCGGCGGGGTACGCCGCCAGCCGGGGCCGGAGGTCGCCCACGCCCGCCCCCGCTCGAACAGCCCGGTCATTTTCTCGCCGTTGAAGTCGGTGCTGGCGAACGGCACCGACACGTCCGCCGGGATGGCGGAGATGTGGTAGTCCATGCCGGTCAGCAGGCAGGCGGTGTACAGTTTCAACAGGTCGCCGCGGGTCTCGGCGTAAATGAGCGCGGACGCGCTGGTGCTGGCGATGCTCAGCGCCCGCGGGCGGACGCGGTCCGGGTCGGCGTACAGCTTGCCGGCCACCATGGCGTACACGTTCGACCCGTACAGGCAGGTGCGGTCCGGGTTCTGTCGGCAGTCCGCCGGCACGTGTGGCGGGCGGAAAAACAGCGCGTTGCTCACCGACCCGTCGGTGTGCAGTTCCTCCAGCGGTTTGCCGTCCACCGTCACCGGGATGCGGACCGGCGGGAAGAAGCCGGGGATGGCGCTCGACGCCAGCAGGATCTTGTGGAACAGCTCCTGCGCCTCCGGGGTGCCGCGGGAGGCGATCTCGCCCATGTCCCAGTACACCGGCCGGCGGGACTCTAGCTCCGTGGTGCACACGTACAGGCGGCGGCCGGCGGCGTGGGCGGCGGCCACCCGCCGCAGCACCTCCGGGGTCATGTACTCCTCGATCACGTTCGCCAGCGGGGTGTTGTCGGCCAGCGAGTCGGTCGCCAGGACGAGCAGGCGGACGGTCTTGCGGATGCGGAAGATGTCGCCGCTCCGCAGGGTGGTGTACACCGTCTTCAACTGCTCGTCGCACTCCGGGCCGATGAACGCGAACGGGGCGATGAGGGCGCCGGTGCTCACCCCGGTCACCACGTCGAACGTCGGTCGGGTGCCGGCCTGCGTCCACCCGTACAGCACCCCGGCCGAGTACGCCCCGTAGCTGCCGCCGCCGGACAGGCACAGCACGTTCCGCTCCGGCGGGAGGGCCGCCGGCCGTCGGGCCTGCCGCCACTGCTCGGCCACCAGGTACAGGTCTTTCAGGTCGAGCTGGGCGTCCGCCTCCTGCTCGCCGATCGGTTCCAGCAGTTCCACCGGGTTGTACCCGGCCTGGATGGGGGTGGGCTGATCCCGTAGCCGGCTGAGGCAGCCGACGGCGGCGGTGAGGATCAAGAGCGGAAAGGTCCAGCGGAGCCGGCGCAACACACAATCCCCCCAGATTGGGCCGGCGGGGGATAGCAGAGGGGTTCTGGCGGTGCAAGGCGAGCCGAGCGGCGTGAGCCGCCGGGTCGTTCGAAAAGACCCGTTCCGGTTCGGGGGTACTTGCTGACAGACCCGAAGGGCGGCCCGGCGTTCGGTCCTGACCTGTCAGGATCGCAACGCCGGGCCGTAGTAAGTCCGGCACACCGACGTCACCCGCGGCGTAGCGCCGCAGTCGCTGCTACCCGAGAACCCGAACCGGAACGGGCGACGGCAGTATACCCGCCGCACCTACTGCCGACCCGCCCGCCCGCCTAAGCTAATCGCTTTCCCGCCCCCCGTTCGGAGCCTTTCCCGTGGCCAGCAAGATCAAGGTGAAGAACCCGGTCGTCGAGATGGACGGCGACGAGATGACCCGCATCATCTGGCAGAAGATCCGCGAGA
>CAYMHO010000526.1:0-3280 GCA_964390195.1 uncultured Fimbriiglobus sp.
CGGGCGGCCACGCCGAGGGTGGCCTCGAAGGTGGCCTCTTGCTGTTTCAGCCCGACCACCGCCTCGGCGTAGTCGGTCGCCTCCAGGTCGCCGGCCCGGCTGTCGGCGTTCAGCTTCAGGTCTTGCAGGCGGGTCTGGATGGACTCGATGCCGGACAGCGTGCCAGCCTGTTCGCCCATCACCTCACCCACCCGCGTGCGGGCGGCTTGCACGTCCGCCAGCCGGGCGCTGACGGCGGCCGTCTTCTGCGAGTCGTTCAGGGTGGTGTTCCTCAGGTCGTCCCGCAGGCCGATGAGCGCCCCGAACGCGTCCTGCCCGGTCGCCTGGAACACGTCGCTCCCGACGTACCGCGTGTCCACCGTCTGCGACCGGCTGACCAACGCCCGCGCCCGCTCGGTCGCCCCGTCGTAGGCGATGCTCGCCGGCTTGCCGTTGATGGTCGTGGAGGTCACCCGGAACGGCTGGGTGTCGGTCGCGGTCCCCCCGAACAGGTAGCGGCCGTCCTGCTGGCTGTTGGCGGCGGTGAGCATGCGGTCGAGCAGGGTGTCCACCTCGGTGGCGAGAGCCTCGAACCCGGCCGCGTCTTGCGTCCCGTCCGCCCCCTCGATCGCCAGTTGGGACGCCCGCGTGAGCACCGCGTTCGCCTCCTGGAGGGTGGACACGCCGGCGTTCAGGTCGGAGGTGGAGTCGTTCAGCGTCTCCTGATACGTGCCGGCCCGCTTGCTCGCCCCGCGGGCGGTGGCGACGGTGGCGTACGCGATCGGCCCGTCCGACGCCGCCTTCACTTTCAGCCCGGTGCTCAACTGGTCCTGGAATTTGGCCGCGTCCGACTGCTGTCGCCGCAAGTTGGCGATGGCGTTGTTCACCTGCGTCTGGCCGGTCACACGGATGTTCATCGCCGCACCCTATCTCGTGGCATCGCCGACATGATCGAAGGGGGTGTCGGGAGAATTGCCAGCGCGGAGTGCGGGGTCGCAAACAGAAGACTAACCACAGAGGCACAGGGACGCAGAGAAGGCAAGAGGGCGGGTAAGACACAGAACTGTCTTCGGGTCTCTCTGTGCCTCCGTGGCTAGTCCTACTTTCCTGCGCTCACCGGCCGCTCTTGGCCAGGAACCGCAGCGAACTTTTCGCGCCCAGCCCCATCTGGCACGAGGTGTCGAACCCGTACTGGTGGATCACCTTCAGCAGCTGCTCGGCCTCCTTCTCGGTGTCGCACGCGAACACCAGCCGCCCCTGCCCCTCGTACAGCCCGTACTTCCCGCCGCTGGCCAGCTTCACCTTCAGGTTGTCGCGGTCGAACCGGGTGGCCTGCACGGCGAACGGCACCCGCGTCGGCGGCTGCCCGTTGATGAGGAAGAACGTCACCTCCGCGTTGAACTTGCAGAACTCGGTGAACCGCTGGTCCTGCACCAGCTTCAGGGCGTCCCGCCCGCTCCACTCGCTCGGCCCGAAGGTGGCCAGCACGTCCGTCCCGTGCACCAGCTTCCAGTCGCCCTTGTCCCGTTTCAGTTCGACCGCCTTCGGGTCGATCACCACCCGCTCGCCGACCGCCGCCTTCCCGCCGTCCAACTCGATGCCGGTGCGGGTGAGCTTCTGCTCCTCCATCGCCGACGCGAGCTGGGCGTACGCGCCGGTCAACTGGCTCGGCTGCTTCAGCTTGTTCGCCGCCACCTCTTGGGCGAACAGGAAGGTCGCCCCGCCGCCGACCGGCCCGACCTGCCCGAGGCGGTTGAACCTGTACTTGCGGATGACCGCCACCGCCTGCTCGGCGTCCTCGCGGGCCTGGCCGAAGTTGAGCAGGATGGCCTGGTCGTCCCGCACCACCGTCACCCCGCGGACCTGTTCGGTGCGGACCGAGGCCAGGTCGATGCTCACGCAGTTCTTCGGGGCGAAGGCGGGCACGGCGGCCGCCCCGGAGGTGAGCGCGTACTCGACCACCACCCGGTTCGTGCCGACCGTCCCCCACTCCGTCGGCCGCAGCTCGCGTAGCACCCGCACGAACTCGTCGGCGTCGTCCCGGCTGGTGCCGAAGTCGCGGACCACGCTCAGCCCGTTGCCCACCACCCAGCGGTCGCTCGACCGGCGGGCGGACAGGCTGTTCGCGTCGATGCGGGCGAGCGACTCCTTCTGCGGCAGCTTCACCTCGGGGGCGAGCGCCGGCGGGAGCAGACCCGGTTCGGCGGTCTGGGCGGGCGTGGTCGGGGGCGGGGCGAGGAGCGGGTTGGGCGTGGTGCGTTCCGGCTTCATCGCCGGGTGGGTCGGGAAGAGCGGGTTGGGCGGCGGGGTGGGCGGAGTGACTGGCGGGGTTTGGGCGACGGCGGCGGCGGCGAGCAGAGGGGCGAACGCGGCGAAAAGCAGTCGTCGCATGGCACAATCCCCCGAGAATAGCATCACCGATTCATCGGCATAACCGGCGCAAGTAATTCAGTCGATCGCGTTCTGCCCACCCCGCGGAGTTCCCCCGATGTCGGGTTTCGCCCTGGCCGCCATGCTCGTCGTCCAGTGCGGGCCGGAGCCGCTGGTGGTAGCCCGGGTGGGCGAGTTGCCGATCGTCGTCACCGCCCCGCACGGCGGGCGGCGGCCGCTCGTCGGCGTGCCCGTTCGCGTCGGCGACGGCGTCAGCAAGTTCGTGGTGGTGAATGACACCAACACCGAAGTCCTCGCCGAGAAGGTGGCTGCCGCCATCGAAAAGAAGATGGGGAAGAAGCCGCACCTGGTGATCGCCCACTTCGAGCGGAAGTACTGCGACGTGAACCGGCCGGCCGAATCGGCCTATGAATCGGAGAAAGCGAAGCCGGCCTACGACGCCTACCACACAGCCGTGCGGAAGGCGTGCCAGACGGCGAAGGACGACTGGGGCGGCGGGCTGCTGCTCGACCTGCACGGGCAGGCGGCCGACGCCGGGGCCATCTTCCGTGGCACGCAGAACGGCAAGACGGTGACGCTGCTGACCGGGCGGCACGGGGGGAAAGCACTCACCGGACCGGACAGCGTGCAGGGGCAACTCGAGAAGAAGGGGTATCGGTTCATCCCGGCGGCCGACTCCAGCGACCCGGAAGACAAGCGGTTCAACGGCGGGTACACCGTCGGCACTTACGGCACCGGCACCGGGTTGGACGCCATTCAACTGGAAATGGGTGGCGACCAGCGAACGAAGAAAGCCCTCGACGCCACCGCCGCCGACATCGCCGACGCGGTGGCCGCGTTCGCCAAAGAGTACCTGCCGAGAGAGAAGAAGTAGCCGCGAGCCGGCGGCGAGCGCGTCACGGTTCGACGC
>CAYMHO010000527.1:0-3269 GCA_964390195.1 uncultured Fimbriiglobus sp.
GGCAGCATCGCCTCCACCACCCGCGGGTCGGTGCGGGTGGTGCTGTTGTTGTCCATGTAGATGGGGAACTTCATCGCGGTACGGTCTCGGTTGTAGCCGGGGTCTGTGACCCCGGTCGGGACCGGCCTCACAGAGGCCGGCTACAAATTCGGGTCAGGCGTTCGGGTGGTTGGTCGGTTCGGTCGGGGTGCGGATGCCCAGCGTCGCCAGAACCGGCACCGGGGGCACCGGCGGGGGGGCGAACACGTCGGCCAGCGTCACCCCGCGGAGCATGTCCATGATGCGGCGGTGGATCTCGATCATCGGGGCCTTCACCGGGCAGACGTTCGCCACGTCACAGTTGCCCGCCTCGCCGTGCTCGGTGCATACCGTCAGTTTGAACCCGTCTTCCAGCTTCTCGATCACCTCGGCGAGCGTGACGGCCGCACTCGCCCGCGCGAGGACATACCCGCCCTTCACTCCGCGGGTGCTGGTCACGAACCCGGACTTCACCAACTCCTTCAGGATGTTCGCCACGAACGCCTTGCTCAGGCGGAACTTCTCGTGGATCTCGCGGGCGTTGCCCGACCCGTGCACGTGCAGGTACTGCAAGATGAGCAGGGCGTAGTCCGCCTTCCGGCTGAGCAATGTCATTGAGAACTCCCACTGCGAGGGTGGGCCGTGAGCCTACACAGATTTGTAATGGAGTGATTCGCACCGGACCAGTGCGAATTAGATGAGACGCGGTCTCAACTGATCGAACCGGACGGCGTAAAGTTAGACCCCTGCAATGATTCCGACTCACTCTTGTTGAGACAGGCCGACCCGCTCGCGGATTTTTTCTTCCGCCTCTCGCCGAGTCTTCAAGTGGCCGTCGAGTTGGAGTGCCCGCACTTCGTCAATCAGTGCCTTGAACCGCGGGCCGGGTTTGAGTCCCATCGCTTTCAGGTCGTCGCCGGTGATCAGTCGCGGCGGGTTGAAGGTCTCGGGCGGGTTGTCGAGGAGCAACCCGTCCAGGTGATCGAGCACGGCCGGGTCGGTCCCTTCGGCCCGATGCAACGCGATCAGTTCGTGTATCGCCGGGTGGGCGAGGAGCGGGTAGAGGGTGCTGTTCGGTTCGTCCCGCGAGAAGGGGCATTCGTTGTGCACCCACAACCAGGAGACGCGGTTCCACTCGTCGTTCGACAGGCGGAGCTTCCGGCTGATACTCCCGACACTCCCCGGGCCAGCCTTGCGGAAGAGGAGGGCGAAGGCCAGCTCGAACGACGCGTGCGGAGGCAGCCGGCCGAGCGCGACGCAGGTGCGCTCCCACTCGTCCGGGTCGCGGTTGACGGTGGGCAGGATGTGCTCGACGAGTCCGATCTCGGCGAGCAGCCGCACGCCCCGCTCCCGGTGGCGGTTGGTCAGGATCTTCCGCAGCTCTTCGGCGATCCGTTCAGCGCTGACCGCCTGGATCTCACTCGCCATCCGCTTCGCCGCGGCGAACGTTGCCGGGTCGATGGTCAACTCGAACCGGGCGGCCATCCGCACCGCCCGCAGGATGCGCAGCTTGTCTTCGGTGAACCGCTCCTCCGCGTTGCCGATCGCCCGGAGGACACCCGCCTTCAGGTCCGCTTGCCCGCCGACGTGGTCGTACACCGTGCCGCTAATCGGGTCCTGTAACAGGCCGTTGATGGTGAAGTCGCGGCGGGCGGCGTCCTCTTCGGGGCTGCTGAACGTGACCGAATCGGGGCGGCGGCCGTCGGTGTAGGTGCCGTCGCTGCGGAAGGTGGCGACCTGCACCTTCAGCCACTCGCCGTTCGCGTCCTTCGGGCCGAGCACTTCGACCACACCGAAGCTGGCCCCGAACGTGTGCGTGCGGCGGAAGAGGCCCTGCACCTCTTCCGGCTTGGCGGAAGTGGCGACGTCGTGGTCGGCGGGGATCAGCCCGAGCAACTCGTCGCGGACGCACCCCCCCGCGAACAGGGCTGTGAACCCCGCCCGCTGCAGCTTCGACACCACCTCGGTGGCAAACTCGCGCTCGGTCATGGTTGGTATGATACACGGCACCCCAGGTTCACGAGGACCGCCGATGCCACGCCGTTCGGGAGACGAGGAAGAGGACGAGGACGACCGCCCGGCGCGCGAGCCGAAGCGGTCGCGTCGCCGCGAGGCACCCAAGCCGGTGAAGGGGGAGGTGGTCGGCACCTCGAAACTCAAGCTGCTCGGACTGTTGCTTTTCGGACTGTTCCTTCTCGTCGTGTGCGGCTTCCTGCTGTTCGACGGACTCGTGATCGGCGAGGCGAACACTTTTCTCCCGTTTCGCCTGACCTGGTGGGGCTACATCCTGGTCGCCATCGGCCTGCTGATCGGCCTGTTCTGTCCGCTCGCGGCGGTGTTCGGCTTCCTGCGGCCGACGCAACTGGTGTTCGGCAAGCGGGCGTTTCAGGAGCAGCGGAAGTCGGGCGGGGGGTGGGTGGTCATCCTGCACATCCCCTACGCCAACATCCGCAAGGTGAGGTACGAGAAGAAGGACGATGACGACTACGTTGGCGTCCGGTTCCACGACGTGGAGGACGGCGACACCTTCATCGAGGACGAGACCGCCCACGAGACCGCCCAGAAGAAGGGGTGGGATCTCATTCTGAACGGTCTGTTCACCATGAGCCTCAAGGAGATCGCGGCCGAACTGGACGAGCGGACGGAGGACGCGGCCGACGAAGATTGAACGGCGTTGCGAACGCGCGCCCGAATGGCGGGGCGGAAAAAGCGTCCCGGCGAGGTAGCACCCACGCCGGGACTGGTGGACGCGGTTCGCGGCCGCGCCCGGTGCCGTTCTCAGGGATTGTGATGGTGTTTGCGTTGTTCCCGTCGTCGGCCCTGAGTCTGAAAACCAGTTGCCTAACCGTTAGGCGACCCCCAGTTGGATCGTGTGCAAAGCCTGGGGGACGGGATTCGAACCCGCAATCACTGGCCGGTGAGCCGAACGTCGATCAAACACCTCGGCACGGGGAATCAGTTCTGGCGTTGGCAGTCTGAGCCTGATCGCCGCTGTGCCTCTACCGGTTGGGCTATCCCCCCGTGGGTCGGGATTGGGGGGAGTGGGACTCGAACCCACACTGTCGGCGGCGTGTTGAGCCTGATCCTGAGAATCAGTTCTGCACGCCTGTGCGACGGGAATGATGGCGGGAAGCGGCGGGAGGTTCAAGGGAAAATGCCGGAACGAGCCGCGACCGCCAGGGAGCGGGGGATTCAACCCCCCGCTCCCTGGCGGTCGCGGCTCGTCAGTCACACTGCGAACACGAAGTTGA
>CAYMHO010000528.1:0-3229 GCA_964390195.1 uncultured Fimbriiglobus sp.
GCTCAGCTTGCCGGGGGCGGTGAGCGCCCGTCGCTGGGCCAGCCAGTCGCGGTAGCCGAGCAACTCCAGGCTGGTGAACAGCGGCCAGCGGTGGGCGCCGATGGCATCGACGTAGGTGGAGTAGGCGGCGTACCCGTCCCACAGGTCGATGGCCCGCGGGCGGCGGGGGTCGTGCGCCCGCACCGCCTCCGCCAGCCGCGCCACCCGCCGCACCTGGCTGGTCGTCCGCCCACTCCCCAGATCCCACATGAGCACCGCGTCCGACGACATGAACCGTTTGAAGTGCTGGGCCAGCACGTCGGCGTCCTTCTCCAGCACCGCCATGTCCACCTGGTTCGGCTTGGTCGGGTCCCAGTCGGCCTCGGGCAGCGGGAGCGTCGGCACCAGGAAGAACTTCGCCCGCACCGCCTCCTCGTACACCTCGTCCGACACGTTCGCCGGGAACCAGACGGTGTTGAACCGGGCCTGTTCGAGCACGCCCAGCGGCACGCCGGTGTGCCGCACCGCCCGCATGAAGAACGCCCGCTCCCCCTTGTCGTCGTGCATGTCGATGAGGATGTCCCCGCCGGAGAAGGCGACGCTCGGCGGCTTCCGCTTGGCGTTCGCCGCCAGCCCGGCCGACCCCTTCTTCGGGTCGGCCTTCGGGTCCGCCGGGACGACCGGGCTGACCGCCAGGTCGTCGACCCACACCTCGGACACGCCCGCCCCGGTGAACACGTTCAGCACCAGATGATCGACGTAGGCGTCGGTGGTGTCCACCGCCCGCCCCAACCGGGCGGTGACCGCCGCCATCTGGTTGGTCAGCCCCTGCTTCACGTTCCCCATGCCCAACTGCTTCCACTTCTGCACGTCGGCGTAGGTGTCGCCGGCCACCAGCACGGTCAGGGAACTGTCCGGGTTCTTCGGGTCCCGCTCCTTCGGCAGCACCACGCGGGCTTTCAACTGAATGCCGCCCTTCATCGACTTCACCCACACGGTGGCGAGCAGATCCTCGGACAGCGGGGCGATGGGCGTGCGGTAGTAGTAGTGGACGTACTCGGCGGAGGTGGCGCCGGGGGCCGGGTTGGACTCGATGCGGATGCGTTCGGACGTGCCGGCGTGGCGGGCGTGTTCGCCGTCGATCTCGTGCGACTTCTCCTTGAAATCGACGTTCGCGTCGCCTTTCACCCACGCCGGGTCGGAGTTGCGGGCGAAGGTGTCGCGGTGGGTGCGGTCCTTCGGCGGCTCCTTGTCCTGCCCGCGGGTGGGCAGCAGGGCGACCGCCACGGCCAACAGCGCAACCACCGCAACCGCCACGAACCGGGTGGGCATGGCAATCCCCGCGCACGAGATTTCGGCGACGGGGTATAGCAACCGACGGGACGCGGTGGAAGGCGAGGTTTGGCGGGCGGATGGTTTAACCACCCCTCCCCACCGGACCAAAAAACCATCCGTCATGGCTTAAACATCCCATGCCCGCCAAGCACTTAGGGCGATTTCGACTGCACCACTCAACCCAAGTAGACCGCTTCGGCCGCCCGGCGGAAAGTGCCGTCTCGGTGGCAGCAGCGTGCGGAGGTGGATGGGGCCGATTGGACCTTGCGGAAGGTCGTATCGTGGGAGGAAGAACGTCGGCCAGCCGGGGTGTCGCCCATGTCGAACGGTGTGACAGTGTTCCGCGGCGTCCGGTTCGCCACCGCCGAACGGTTTCGCCCGCCGACACTCCTTCCGCTCGGCGACCTCCCCGCCGACGACCCGCTCGGCACGCCGTCCCTTCAACTGCCCGATCGGTTGGATTACATCTGGGGCGAACGCCTCGCGCCCGGAGGGGAAGACTGCCTGAACCTGAACGTGTGGACGCCAGACGTGGCCGGCAAACGCCCCGTGCTGGTGTGGCTGCACGGCGGGGCGTTCATCATCGGGGCCGGGCGGTGGAAGTGGTTCGACGGGGCGAAGCTGTCGAAAGAACAGGATATCGTGGTCGTCACCGTCAACTACCGGCTTGGGGCGCTCGGCTACCTCGACGTGAGCGAACTGGGCGGGGCGGAGTACGCCGACAGCGGGAACCACGGCCTGCTCGACCAGATCGCGGCGCTCGAGTGGGTGAAGGCGAACATCGCTCGGTTCGGTGGTGATCCGGAGGCGGTGACAGTGGCGGGCCAGTCGGCCGGCGGCATCAGCGTGAGTTGCCTACTGGCGAGCGAGCGGGCGAAGGGTCTGTTCCGCCGGGCGATCGTGATGAGCGGGCCGCCGAACCTGGTGCGGAACAAAGCGTTCGCCAGGGTCATCACGGGGCGGTTCCTGCGCGCCAGCGGGGCGAACACGATCGACGACTTGCTCAAGCTCACCCCCGCCCAGATCCTGTCCGCCCAACTGCGAACACTGAAGGAGGCCGATTTCGTCGGCGAGCAGGCGTTCGCCCCGACGATCGGCGACTCCGTGTTGCCCGTGCCGCCGCTGCACGCCATTCGGGATGGCAGTGCCAGCGGGGTGTCACTGCTCACCGGCACCACGGGGGACGAATTGCGGATGTGGACCTTCTACAACCCGATCCTGTGGGGCGTCCCGTTCGGGGCGATGGCCAAGTGGGTGCGGTCGCTCGGGTTGAACCCGAAGGAGTTGCGGGCGGCGTACCGCCGGGACCGCCCCGACCTGGGGCTGGGCACGCTGACGATGGCGGCGGTCGGCGACGCCCTGTTCTGGATGCCGACGCTGCGATTGGCCGACGCGCAGGCCACCCACGCCGATGTGCGGGTGTATCTGGTGCGGTGGGCCGGCGTTCGGAAACTGGGGGCGCTGCACGCGGTGGACCCGACACTCGCGTTCGGCACGGTGACGGCGAACGGGGCGCAGCACTTCGTCGGCGAACCGGGTCCGGCCGAGCCGATGTCGGCGACGATCCGGGCGGCGTGGGGGGCGTTCGTCCGCACCGGCGATCCCCGCCCCGATTGGCCGAGGTACGACGCGAACCGGCAGACGATGATCCTCGACCGCCAGTGCAGAACCGAAGCCGACCCACTGCCGGCGGTGCGAACCGCGTGGGACAGTCTGCCATTCGACGGCACCAAACCCGACCCGCAAGATTTGCCCCGCATCACCGACGTGATGACGTACCTGGGTGTGCGGGCGGCGGTGGTGATGGGGGTGGTGCTGCTGGTTGTGGCTGGACTGGTGTGGTGGCTTCTGGTGAAGTGAAGAGACCTCACCCCCCGGCCCCCTCTCCATGCCATGGAGAGGGGGTGTTCAACCC
>CAYMHO010000529.1:0-3208 GCA_964390195.1 uncultured Fimbriiglobus sp.
AGACAGGGAGATGTGGAGCATGAAACATTCTACGCATCCCCGGCTATGTGCTTAGAAGGGGACTTGATCGTACCTTCGGCCGTCTGATCGGTCCCAAATGACGGGAAGCAGCGCGAGCGGGGAGGAAGGGGGGGGCGAAAAGGCGGCGCAACCGCTCGGACCGGCAAACGGATAGCCGTCGCCCGTTTTCCCCGTCGTGGTCGCTCAGTCGGGCGAGCCGCTTGTCGGACGTCGGGCGTCGGACGTGGCCCCAAGCAACTGCACCAGCGCCGCCCGCTGTTCGGGGGTGAGGGTAGCCACGAACGCGGCGAGCGGATCGACTGCGCCGGAATCTGCGCCGCCCACCTCTGGAATTGCAGTTTTCGTGCTGAAATCTGCGATGGGTTCGATTCCCATACACTTCCGCTCGCCGCCCGTACCCGGGCGGACACACACCGACCCGAGCGGAGGGCCTGACGTCTCAGGCCCTCCGCTCGGGTCGGTCGTTTGCAGTCGGGTGCCCGTCAGTCGCGTCGTCGTCGCCGGTCGGCCGCCCTCACGCCTTCACCCGCGGGGCCAGGTGGTTGCGGCGGAAGGCCTGGTTCAACGCCGGGTCGATGACGCACTCGTAGTCCTCGAACCGGGCGACCAGCGACCCGTCGGCGGCGTCCAGGATGTCGATGTCGCCGCGGGCGTAGGTGCCGTTGTCGCGGGTGACGCGGGCGACGATGCGGCACGGGCCGGCCGGGAAGGCGCGGCGGTACTGGCGGTACCGGCCGGCGAAGCACGGCAGGCTGCCCGCCCCGTGCTGGGCGAAACTCCACAGGATCATCATCTGGAAGGCGGCGTCGATCACCAGCGGGTCGGTCAGCCACTGGCCCCGCGGGGGTGCGGCCATCCACTCGGCCGGGGTGGGGGCCGGGTACGCGCTCCCGACGACGGCCGACTCGCCCACCCCGTCCACCCGCTCGATGCCGTGCAGGTCCGGCCCGTGGAACAGGAAGTAGCGGTAGATCTCGTCGAGCGGGTGCGGGTACGGGCCGACGTCGGGCGTGGCCGCCGGCGCGGGCGGCCTGGACAACGCCGGGGCGAGGATGACCTCGGCCCGTGAGTGGATCACGTCCCGCCCGTCCCGCCGCTTGCCCCGCAGTTCGACCGGCACGTGGAACAGGCCGCCGTCCCGCTTCTGGGCCTTCCCGGCGAACGCCCGCACGGCCGCCGCGGACAGGTCGTCCACCTTCACCCCGTTGGTCACGCGGGCCTCGTTGAACCCGTGGAACACCAGCCCGGGGTTGCCGTGCAGGGCGGCGTGGGCCAGCCACTCCAGGTGCAGGGCCATGGGCAGCACCGCCCACCCGTCGAGCACGTGCGACCGCAGCACCGGGTGCGAGGTGGGGTCCACCGTCCGCTCGTACACGGCGGTCAGGTCGCCCGCCGCCGGGCCGGTCGGCGTCACCCCGGAGGGACTCGCCGGCGGCGGCACCCGCACCACCCCGGACGCCGGCACGTCCGCCGACGCCGGCTTGCCACTCCCCTTCGGCGGCTGGCCGAGGGCGATCACCTCCACCGACTTGCCGGGCGAACTCAGTTCGAGGACGGCGAACCGCCCGCCGTCGGCCAGTGGGATCAGCCCGACCCCCTCCTGCTCGAACACCTTCTTCAGGGCGGGCGTCACCATGCCCCCTTCCCACGGCCCCCAGTTGATGGCCACCACCCGGCAGTTCGGGCGGCGGCGGCTCTCCACCTGGGCGGTCTTGTTCAGCACCTCGTTGGCCACCGCGTAGGCCAGTTGGCCGGTGCGGCCGAGGCGGGCGGTGGTGCTGGTGAACAGGATGACCGCCTTCAGCGGCTGCCCGCCGAGCAGGTCGAGCAGGTTCCGCAGGCCGGTCACTTTGGTGCGGTACACCGTGTCGAACTGCTCCAGCGTCAGGTCCTCGATCCGCCGGTCGGCCAGCACCCCGGCCCCGTGCACCAGCCCGGTGACGGCCCCGTACCGGGTCTGCACGCGGTCGAGCAGGTCGGCCAGTTGCTCCGGGTCGGCCACGTCGGCGGCGAAGTACGCCGCCTTGCCCCCGCCCGCCTCGATGCGGGCGAGGGTGGCCCGGATGTCCCGCTGGGCGAGCACCGCGTTCACCGCCTCCGTCACCGACTTCGGGGTGGCGGCCGCCCCCAGGTGGTCCACCGCCGCCGCCTTCAGGGCCGGCTCGTCGGCCAGCCCGGCGGCCCACGCCGGCTCGCGGCCGGCCGGCGGCGGGGTACGGCCGACCAACACCAGGGTACACCCGAACGCCTCCCCCACGGCCGCCGACACCTCGGCCGTCACCCCCCGCCCGCCGCCGGTGACGAGGACCACGTCCTTCGGGGTGAAGGTGAGCTGCCCGCTGCCCGGCTTGCGGATGGTGCGGGCCAGGTCCACCGCCACCCGGTGGGTGGCCGCGATGCCCACCTCCAGCGGCCCGGCGGTGAGCAGTTCGTCCGCCACCGCGGCGGCGGCCATCTTCGGGTCGGCGGCGGCGAACGCCGGGTTCAGGTCGATCGCCTTCACCGCCACCTCCGGCCACTCGTGCCGGACGGTCTTCACCAGCCCGGCCAGTCCGCCGGCGGTCGGGTCGGCGGACTGGCTGCAGTCCGCCAGCCCGAACCCGCCGTCCAACCGGGCGACGGTGGCGATCAGTCCGGCCCCGCCCTTCGCCGCCTGCCGCACCTTCGGCCCGGCGTGCTGCACCCAGCGGAACCCCACCCGGTTGACGTTCACCCCCCCCGCCTTCGCCGGGGCCACGAGCACCAGTCCGGCCGGGTTGCCGGCGGCCATCGGGATGGCCGGGTCCACCCACCCCCACGGGCGGACGGTGTACCGCTGGGCGGACAGTTGGGCGATCACCTCCCGCGTCAGCGGGTCGTCGGTCGCACCCACCACCCACACTTCGGCGGCGTCGCCGAGCAGCACCCGCGGGCGGGCCGCCCGCAGGTCCAGGTCCACCACCTGCAGGATGCTGCGGTCGATCCGCTCGGGCAGCACCGTCGGCGAGCGGGGCGGGCTGCTCTCCGCCCGCGGGGCCGGGTCCGTTGGGGTGGACAATTCGGCCATGCGGATGGTTTCGATCTGCTCCGTCTTCGGGGCTGTCAACTCGGACGCGGGCAACTGCGAGGTGATCGGCCCGGGCGCCGGCCCGGCGGCGAGGAAGGCGGCGACGTCGCGGAGGGTGTGCAGTTGGCCCAGGTGCTCGGG
>CAYMHO010000530.1:0-3187 GCA_964390195.1 uncultured Fimbriiglobus sp.
CCGGCACCAAGAGCCTGGCTTTCGCCCTGACGTACCAGCCGAAGGAGAAGACGCTCACCGATAAGGAGATCGACAAGGCTCACGAGAAGATCGAGGGCCGCCTGCGACACGTGCTGAAGGCGAAGATCCGGGGGAAGGACGCCTGATCGGGCGAACCCCGGCATCACTGCCGGGGTTCGCCAAGAAAGGTCAGTGGTCCCACGGGGTGAGGCGGCCGTCGTCCTTGCCGGCGAGAGCGGCGAGCATGCCGCCGCTGATCGTGTTCTTGATCGCCTTCACATGCCCGTCGCAGAAGACGAAGTTCACGTTCCCGCCGTCGTGAATGCTGCCGAACTTCCACCCGGACTCGCTCCGGTGGCGGGCGAGCGGGGCGACCGTGCCGGCCGGGCGGGTGCAGCCGTGGAAGTACTGCCCGTTGTAGATGGAGTTGTCGCCGTTGCCGGCCTGACTGCCCGGCGGCGGCGGTTGGTTGAGCGTCGGGATCACCTGCTTGTAGTCGTAGCCCGCCGCGCCGAGAATCGGGTCGAGGTAGCCGGCGTAAGCCCCGGTCCCCTCGGTCGCCCGCTGCACATGCTTCTCGCCCACCATCAGGGTGCTGCTGGTGCCGTCGCGGATGCTGATGAGCCGCACCCCGTTCTTCCCGCGGACGAATGGCCCGCTCACGCACGAATCGACCCGGGACACCCACGTTGACGGGCTATCCTGCACGTCCAGGGAGTACACGCCGTACCGCTGCACGGTCGAGTTGTTCGGCCCGTACCCGTCACCCACATACCGCTGGGCCTGGATGTAGTTGCCCTGCGAGCCGGGGTAGGTGGCGAGCAGGTGGGCGGCGAAGTCGGAGTCGTCGTCCATCGGGCCGAGGCAGGCTCGGTCGCCGAGCGACACAGCGTAATCCCCCAGCGCTCCCGGCACCACCCCGTACCGGTGGGTGGTGCTCCCGCCGCCGGGCATCCACTCCATGTGGTCCTTCAGGTCGCCGTTGATCGACAGGCCGGCCTCGGCCGGGGTGCGGCGTGAGGGGCAGAAGTACACCTTTACCGGCGTCTGCCGGGCCTGGGGCAGTTGCTCCACGTACGCCCACGACAGGTTCCACCGCTGGTACAACGGCTCCTGCTCCAGTTGCGGCAGGATGAGTACCGCCCAACTGGCCCCGAAGCTGTGCGCGCGGATGGGCGGCAGCGTCTCGTTGGCCGACTCGTAGTTGAGCATGGCCAAGCCGATCTGCTTCAGGTTGTTCTGACACTGCATGCGGGCGGCGGCCTCCCGCGCCTTCTGCACAGCCGGCAGGAGCAGGCCGATGAGGGTGGCGATGATGGCGATCACCACCAGCAGCTCGATCAGCGTGAACCCTCCCCGTCGTCCCCTCATTTTCCCCCTCCGGTTGGAGTCGCCGTCCAGGACGTGTCCGGGAACGGCACCGAGAAGCGAACCGGGTCGCCGGTCCCGCCGACGGCGGAGAGCGGCAATTCCAGGTTCCCTCGCCCGCCGGCGTCGGCCGGCAGCGGGTCGAAGTACAGCGTCTGTCGGGCGGCGGTGCCGGCGCTCAACGGGCGGGGCGTTACCGTCCCGGCCGGGGGCGGCACCACGTCCGCCCCGAACGCCCTGACCGGCACCTTGTGCCCGTTGGCGGTGGTGAGCACGGCCGTCCCGTTCCAGCCGGAGAACGACACCGGCCAGGGGCTCCCGTCGTTGGCCACTTCCACCACGATCTGAAACGCCGGCACCGTCCTCGTCACGGCCTTCTTGCCGGCGGCCGGCTTGGTGGTCACGTCCACCACCCCGCGGCGGACCTCCACCACCCGAACCTTCATCCCGTTCTTCGCCCACGCCGCCTTGGTCGCGTCGACTGTGCTGCCGGCCGTTGTCAGTTCACCGTTCTCGCCCACCGCCACCGCCTCGTCGGCGTTGTACCCACGCTCCGGCCACCACCCCTCGCCCATCAGCCACGGCACCACCAGGCAGAGCAGCAGCGACCCGCCGGCCGACCCGAGGGCGATCCAGGCGAACAACTTCTTCCGGTCGGCCGCCAGGAAACTCCACCCGCCGATGCCGGCCGCCACCACCGCCAGCCCGAGCCACACCAAGCGGCCGTAGTCGGGGATCACCCAGGCGATCGCCCCGGCCAGGGCGACGACCACCGCGATCATCGCCGGCAGGCGGGACGGATCGGCCGCGAACAGGCCCCGCTCGTCCGCCTCGTCGGGTGAAGCGGCGGTGTCGGCGTCAACGGCGAAGACCGGGGGAGCCGGCATGGCGTCCGGCGGGGTCTCGACGGACGACGAATCGGGCGGGGGAGGGCGGCGGCGGGCCGGGATATCCTGGGCCACCACAGAAGGCAGTTTCTTGGACGACGTCGGGCTGACCGACCCGGCCGGCGTCGTCACCGCCTCGTCGGTCGGGATGACGATGAACTCGGCCGTGCAAGACGGGCACTTGGCCAGGGTGCCGACCGCCTCCTCGGTGGTGCGGATGCGGCCGCGGGTGCAGTACGGGCAGACGGCGACGATGGGCATGGCCGCTCCGACGCTCCGGGGATGTGGTTCAGACTGTTCACATGGTAACGGTGTTGGCGCCTTTTCGGGCACGTGTGGTGCGAAGATTCCGTGGTCGGCGGAAGACTGACGGAGATTCCGACAGCCCGAGGCCGGGCGAGAGGTGTCGCGAAGTGGAGCCACAACGAAAAGCGGCCGGGATGAACCCGGCCGCTCGTTCGGATGTGCCGCCAAAGTCGCCGCACGCTCCGCGGGCGGTCTGCGACTCCGCCCGCGGAGCGTGCGGCGACTTTGCTTTACCGCCCGGCGGCCGGGGTGACGGTGAGCGTCACCTCCTTGCCGTCGCGGAGGACCACCACCGGCACCGCCTTGCCCACTCTCACCAGGCTGGCCGCGATGGCCGTGTCGCCGACGCTGTCCGTCCACCGCCCGTCCACCGTCAGCAGGCGGTCGCCGGCCTTCACCCCGGCCTTCGCCACCGGGCTGTCGGCGTACACCGCCTTCACGCTCACCCCATCCTTCTCGTCGCCTTTCTCCTTCGCCACCTCCAGCCCCCACACCCCGGCCGGCTTCACCGCCCGCGGCTTGTTCCGCTCCTCGATCTTGCCGAGGCTCTCCATCATGTCGGCCATGTAGTCGCCCGGCTTGTACCCGTTCGGGGTGAACGTCAGCTCCTTCTTCTGGTAGTCCAC
>CAYMHO010000531.1:0-3171 GCA_964390195.1 uncultured Fimbriiglobus sp.
CGTTCGGCCAGCCAGCGGGCCGACTCGACCGGCACGTTCTCGAACTCGTAGGTGACGACGTCCGACCGCTTCACCAGTTCGTACAGCGCTTGCAGGTCGTCGAACTCGCCGCGGACGTGCCCGGCCACCGCAGCCGCACACGGGTCGGCACCGGGGTCGAGAACGGTGGCGGTGATGCCGAGCGGGTGGGCGGCGAGGGCGAGCATCCGCCCCAGTTGCCCGCCGCCGAGGATGCCGAGGCGCATTCCAATTATCCCTTCGGATCGGGCTTGTCGAGCACGTCTTGTGTCTGCTTCGTGCGGAACGCGATCAGCCTCTCCCGAACGGCCGGGTACTTGTTCGCCAGCATCGCGGCGGCGAGGAGGGCAGCGTTCGTCGCCCCGGCCTTGCCGATCGCCAGCGTGCCAACGGGAATCCCCGCCGGCATCTGCACGATACTCAGCAGCGCGTCCTGCCCGCGGAGGAAACTGGCTTCGTGCGCGACCGGCACGCCGAGGACCGGCAGGTGGGTTTTCGCCGCACACATGCCCGGCAGGTGGGCCGCCCCCCCTGCCCCGGCGATGATCACCTCCAGTCCGCGGTCCGCCGCCGAACTGGCATACTCGAACAGCTTGTCCGGCGTGCGGTGGGCGGACACCACCTCGCACTCGTGCGGGATGCCGAGTGACAGCAGGGTGTCAGCGGCGTGCCTCATCACGTCCCAGTCGGAACGCGACCCCATGATGACGCCGACCAGCGGGGATGTCGGGAGTTGGCTCATTTCACCACCAGGATCCAGTCGTTCTCGTCCGGGGCTTGCAGGTTCACGTTCCGCCCCTTGATGACCTCTCCGGTGCGGGGGTTGATCCACTCGACCGGCCGCGGCTTGTCCTGTGCCACCGCCACATCAATCCTCCCGCCGACGGGCATGTAGATGACCACCTGCGAGCGGTCCGGGGTGGCCGCGCAGGCGATGTATCTGGTGGCGTCTTTGGCATCGGCCTGTGTCACCAACTCCGGGGCGGGGCGAAGGTCCGTCCACTTCACCGACTCGAACACCGCCCGCACGTGCTTCATCTGGGCGGCGGCGGGCAGGTCGATCGCCTCGCCCCACACCTTCGCCACCCCGGTGCCCTTGTGGTCGGTCGGCTCTTCGCCCGGTTTGGTGTGCCAACTCCAGACGCCGTGACCGCCGTAGGTGACCCCGGCCGTGGGGTGCACCAGCAGGCTCCAGTAGACGGCCCGGCGGACGTTCAACTCGGGGTGTGGCTTCTTCGTGCTGTACCCGTTGTGCCCCTCGTAGGGCGGCTCCAGGTTGATGCACGGGCGGGTGAACTCTTTCCGCTTGCCGTACTCGGCCGGCGGGCCGGACGTCAACCACCTGAGCGTCTTCTCGCTGTCGCCGTGACCGGACTGGTAGCCGAGGACGGTCAGCCACTTCTCGCCTTCCCACTCCTTCCAGGGGAAATTCTCGCCGGTCGGGTGGGTCGTCACCGGGGCCGAAGGCTTCTCGCCGAACACCGCCCGGCCGACCCGCTTCCACATGGCCGCGTCGTCCTTGCCGTACTGGTTGTCGCCGGCGAGGATCCACAGCACATGGGCGTCCTTGTAACGGTCCACCTCGAACTTGACGAGCGTGACGATCTGCTCCTCGGTCAGTTCCTTCCCGGCGTCGCCCTTCCGGTGTGCCCAGCAGAGGACCGGCACCGCCAGCAACCCGGCATCGTTGATCGCCTTCAACCTCGCGTCGCACCGCTTGTAGTAGGCTTCGCTCGGGATCAGCTTGCCGTCATTCAGGGTGTACGACGGATTGCCCTCGGCATCGGCCGGGGCACACCGCCACGGCGAGGCCATGTTGAACTGCACCGCCGTGAACCCTTTCTTCACCCGGTCTTGCAGGTACTTGTCCCAGTCCGTTTCGGTGCTGTGCGCCGGGCCGGTCCAGCAGGTGTCGGCCAGGAAGAAGAACGGCGTGCCGTCGGCGTGCTCCAGGTGTGTGCCGCTCCTGGCCACCCCGACGCGGCCGTGCTTGCCGAACGGCGTGTCGGCGGCAACGGCGGCGGAGGCGAGCAGAAACAGGGAGAGGAGAACACGCATGCAGAAGCTCCGTGTTTTGGCGAACCCGGCCCGCAAGGGCCGCGGGTGGCGTGAGAAGGAACCTGAACGCCCCACACGGCCCTTGCGGGCCGGGTTCACCCAGAATGGCTACCGCTGCACCCGTGCGCTGCCGCCCTTGGCGAACGCTTCCACCTCGGCCAGTTTTGCCATCGTCACGTCGCCGGGGAAGGTGGTGAGCAGCGCCCCGTGCGCCCAGCCCAGGTTCAGCGCCTCCTGTGTCGGGCGGCCCGAGATCAGCCCGTAGATCAGGCCCGCCGCGAACCCGTCCCCCCCGCCGATGCGGTCCACCACGTCCAGGTGGCACTTCGGGGCGGCGAACTGCTTGCCCTCGTGCCACAGCACCGCGCTCCACTCGTGCCGGTTGGTGGTGTGGACCTCGCGGAGGGTCGTCGCCACCGCCTTGATGTTCGGGAACTTCTGCACCGCCTTGCCGATGGTCTCGAAGAACTTGCTGGTGTCGAGTCCGGTCTCGGCCTTCTGCCCTTCGATTCCCAGGCCGAGTTGCAGGTCTTCTTCGTTCCCGATGAGTACGTCCACGTTCTCCACGATCTTCCCGAGCACCTCCGTCGGCTTGCGGTTGCCCCCCGCCGCCGCCCACAGCTTCGCCCGGTAGTTCAGGTCGAAGCTGGTGACGCACCCGGCCGCCTTCGCCGCCTTCATCCCCTCGATGATGAGTTCGCTGGTGGTGCCCGAGAGCGCCGCGAAGATGCCACCGCTGTGGAACCACCGCACCCCGCCGCCGAAGATGGCCTTCCAGTCGAAGTCGCCCGGCTTGAGCAGCGCCCCGGCCTCGTTCGCGCGGTTGTAGAACACCACCGGCGGGCGGACGCCGGCCCCACGATCCGAGTACACGGTGGCGATGTTCGGCCCCCGCACCCCGTCGTGGTCGAAGAACTTGTAGAACGGGGTGACGCCCATCGCCTTCACGCTCCGCTGCACCCGCTCGCCGATCGGGTACCTCGGCATGGCCGAGCAGACGCCCGTCTTCAGCCCGAAGCACTCGGACAGGTTGGCCGCCGCGTTGTACTCCCCGCCGCTCACGTGGATCTCCAGCGTGCGGGCGTTGCGGAACGG
>CAYMHO010000532.1:0-3166 GCA_964390195.1 uncultured Fimbriiglobus sp.
TGCTGCACCGCCCGGCACACCTGGGCGAACAGCCGCAGGCGGTCGGCCAGCGGCAGGCGGGAGCGGTCGCTGAACTGGACGACGGGCAGCCCGCGGACCAACTCCATGGCGAAGAACGGCAGCCCGCCGGCGGTGGTGCCGGCGTCCAGCACCCGGGCGATGTGCGGGTGATCCATCAGGGCGAGCGCCTGCCGCTCCTGCTCGAACCGGGCGATCACCTGCCGCGAGTCCATCCCCGGCTTGATGATCTTGAGGGCCACCTTGCGGCGGACCGGCCGCTCCTGCTCGGCGACGAACACCAGCCCCATCCCGCCTTCGCCGATCTGTTCGAGCAGCTTGTACGGGCCGACGGTGGCACCCACCTGGGGCGTGCGGGAGTCGTCCGCCCCCGGAACGAACGCGACCGTCGAATCGGCGGCCGGGAGTGCTGGCTCCAGGAACCCGTCACCCGCCCGGAAGTGGGCGGCGACGAGCGCCTCGGCCCGCTCCCGCAGGGAATAGTCGCCGCCGCAGGCGCTCGCCAGAAAGGCGGCCCGTTCGGCGGGGTCGGCGATCTCGACGGCCTCGCAGACGACCGTGTCCAGCGTGGGCGTGGCTTCGCGCACGGAGGTACCCTCGGCGGGATGGTGTGGACTCAGTGCGACATCCGGCGGGGGAACGGCTCACGAATTCGGCGGCGTTTCCGGCCGGTCGGCCGAGAGGGCGTCGAACAGCCACGCGCGGGCGGTGGTCCACCGCCGCTTGGCGGTAGCCAGCGACACCCCCTGGCAGGCGGCGGCCTCCTCCAGGGTCAGTCCGGCGAAGTAACGGAGTTGGACCAGTTCGGCCTTGGCCGGGTCCTCCCGGGCCAGCGCGGTCAGGGCCTCGTCCAGGGCGAGTAGGTCGTCCGCCCGGTCGTCCGGGGTGACGGTGGCCGCGGCCTCCAGATCGACCCTCTGCCGGCCGCCGCCGTGCTTGTGCCGGCCCTTGCGGCGGGCGGCCTCCACCAGGATGCGGCGCATGGCCTCGGCGGCGGCGGCGAAGAAGTGCCCGCGGCCGTTCCACGGCTGGGCCGGGTCGGCCCCGACCAGCCGCAGGTACGCCTCGTGCACCAGGGCGGTGGCCTGGAGGGTCTGACCGGGTTTCTCGTTGGCCAGCCGCACTTCGGCGAGCTTTCGGAGTTCGGCGTACACGAGGGGGAGCAACTCGGCGGCGGCTCGGCTGTCGCCGGCGGCGGCCGCGTCGATCAGGCGGGTGACGTCAGACATGCGGACGAGTGTAACCTTGCCGACCCGGGACGACAGGTGAAATTCTGTTGTGAAGTGGCCGGCCCTTCCGTCCGCGGGCGTGTCCCCTCACTCCCGCGGTTGTGAGCAAGACTCGCCCCCTGCTGGGGTGGGCCGAGACGGGGAAACCTCCCCTCACCGAGTGGGAGCGACCCGCCAACCCCCGACCGGAGGGAACTCGGAGGGGCGGACGGTCATCTGCCGCCGGAGACCGCGCCGGCGCGGTCGGCGGGCGATGCAATCGCACATTTTGCGACATAGGCCTGTAGGAATGTGACAAAACTAGACCGCGCTGGCGCGGTCTCTGTCGCTCGCGCACGGCCCGTCATGGCCCGGTCGTCGCTCAGTTCGGGGCGTTTGCGCCTCGGCCGGTACATTCGGGGTCGGTTTCCCATCCGTCCCGCCCAGCGGGCCCGACCCCAACCGACCGGGAGTCCCGATGTCCGACCGAGCGAACACCCCGCCCGAATCCGCCCCGCTGTATTTCGCCGGCATCGACTGGCACCGGCGGACTGCTGCCCTGCACGTGCTCGACCGCGACCGGACGTGTGTCCTCCACACCACCGTCCCGGCCGACGCGGGGAGGGTGGTCCTGGCCCTGGAGCCGTTCCGGCCGCACGTCGTCGTCGGGGTGGATAGCGAATTATCGTCGCGCTGTGCCGGTTCGCCGGACTGCGGTGCCCGTCGGAGGTGCTGACCGTGAAGTGGGCGGACGTGAACTTCGAGACGAACCGCATGACGGTGACTTCGCCGAAGACGGAGCGAATTCCCGGCAAGGTATACCGAGTGATGCCGATCTTCACCGCCCTCCGCCCTCACCTGGATGAAGCGTTCGAGTTGGCCGAACCGGGAGAGGTGCATGTCGTCGGTGGGCGGCAGGGCGAAGGCTACCGCGCCGCGTCCTATGGGCCGAACGGGTGGATGAACACCAACCTGCGGACCACCTTCGAGAAGCTGATCCGCCGTGCCGGGTTGAATCCATGGTCGCGGTTGTTCCACACCTTGCGGGCGAGTTGCGAAACCGACCTGCTGGAACACCTGCCCATCAGCGCCGTGACGGAGTGGTTGGGGCACTCGGCCACCATCGCGCTGAAGCACTACACCCGCGTGCCCGACCACCTGTTCGAGCGGGCCGCTCGGGGCGCTGCACATTCCGGTGCAGTTGCGGTGCAAAAGGCGGTGCAGTCAGGAGCGGACACTAACGGCCCCGAGCGGACAGACCATCCAGAGGTGCCCGAAAATCAGGCGTTTCGTCGCGTTGTGACCGTTCGAGATCAATACTGTCCAGATGTCCAAGTAACCCCGGGTGGACTCGAACCACCGGTCTCCTGTTTGTAAGACAGGCGCCTTCGCCGCTAGGCTACGGAGTCGTGTTCTCGATTGCCCCGGCCAGGATTCGAACCTGGAACGCCGCGTTCGAAGCGCGGAATGATCAGTCCGTTTCACCACCAGGGCGGTCGAGCGGAAGGAGTGGGATTCGAACCCACGCCGCCGGTTTCCCGACGGAACGGTTTAGCAAACCGTCTGACTTGCCGAGCGTGCAAACCCTTCCGTTGGTCGTCGTCAGTGGACCCGCCGGGAATTGAACCCGGACTTCCGCCATGCCATAGCGGGGTCATCCCGTTAGACCACAGGCCCGTGTACGGCGGGTGTCGCTCGACCAGCGGCACCTGCCGGAGTGGAGTCGCGGGGAGTTGAACCCCGACGCCGTGTTTGCAAGACACAGCTCCAGCCCGCTGGCGTCCCCGTCAGTGACCGGAGTGGGAGTCGAACCCACACCCATCAGGCTCTCAACCTGACCCCTCTACCAGTTGGGGTACCCGGTCGTCGAGTTGCAGACCCGGGAGTCGAACCCGGCCTCCAGGCTTATGAGACCCGGACGGGCGCCGGCCCGTCTGCAA
>CAYMHO010000533.1:0-3161 GCA_964390195.1 uncultured Fimbriiglobus sp.
TCGCCAGGGTGCGGCGGCGGCCGTCGTCGGCGGTGGGGGCGAGGGCGAGCACCTGATTCAGCAGGGCCACGCGGTAAGGGGCACCTTTCCCCGCCGGGTCCGAACGGGCGTCGAGCGGCAACTGCGGGATGGTAACGACGGGGATGGCCGGGATGTCGCCGACGCTGGCGGGCAGTTTGTCCAGAACTTCTTGGCGGAAGTGGGCGGTGAGGGCATCCGCATCGGCCGGCCGCATCTTCGTGACGACACACACCACCGGCTTGCCGGCCTTGATGACTAGGTGCAGGAACTGCGTCGGGATCTCGTCGTTGTACCGCTCGTCCGACGCCACATACACGACCACGTCGGCGAGTGCGACCACCTCCATCACCCGCGACACGTAGTTGACCGACGCCCACGTCGTCATGTCCGGGCAGTCCCAGATGGCGAACTCGGCGAATGGGTCGTCGGCGGCCGTAGCCGGGATCTTCTTCACTTGATAAACGTCTTCGTCCAGGTTCGCCGGCTTGTCGTCGCTCAGCCGTTGCAGCGGGCCGAGGAAGCCGAGGTAGCTCGGCCACGCCCCGCCCAGGTTGGGGTGGATGAACGCCTTCGGGTGGCGGGTGAAGCCGGCCTGCGGGTTGGCATCGGCGACCACCGCCCCGCACAGGAAGTTGACCACCGTGCTCTTGCCGGCGCCGGCCCCGCCGACCACCGCCACGAACAGCGGCTTGCTCGGCTGGCCGTCCACCGCCGGGCCGATGACGTTGCGGGTGAGGGCGGCGGCTAACCGCAGGTGTGCGGCGTGCGGGCCGAGGTCTGGGTTCCGCCGGCAGTGCTCCTCCAGCCACGACAGGTCGTCGGCCAGGGTGCGGACCTTCTGGCGGCGGGCGTGCTGTTCCATGGTGATGGGCGGTGAGGAGGTCAGGATCGGAACGCCGGCCGGGATGTCTTATCGGGCACGCGGTACAGTTGAAAGGCACTCGTCGGCAACCCCGACGGGATGCCGGCGATCCACTCCCGCACAATCAGAGCGGTTCCGATGGAGAGCTGCACCCCCGCCCGCCCGTGCCCGACCGCCGCGAACAGGTTCCGCATTCCCGGCACCGCGCCGATGAACGGCAACCCGTCGGGCGAACCCGGCCGCAGCCCGGACCAACACTTCTCCACCTCGGCTTCGCGGAGGGCGGGGCACATCTCGAAGGCGAACGCCTTCAGCCCTTCCACCCCATCGGGCGTGTTCGCCTTCTCGAAGCCTGCTTCCGGTTCCTCGGTGCTGCCGACGAGAACACGGCCGTCCGTGCGGGGCACGAGGTAGCGCTTGCCGTGCATAAGGATTTGGGTGAACGGCTGCCGCTCGCAGCGGAACAGGACGATCTGCCCGCGGACGGGGCGGACGGGGAGGGCGGTGAGTGTTGATGCCCACGCCCCGGACGCGATGAGGGTGAGTTGCTGCGGGTTCAATTGTTCGCGGGTGAAAGGCGTGTGCGGGCGGAGGGTCACACCAACCCCCTGACAGGCGGCTGTCAGTGCCCGCAGGTGCCACGGGTTCCGCACCTGAGCGAAGTCGGGGAGGGAGTAGGCGGCGACGCCGAGCGCGCTCGGAGTCGCCTCGCGGCTAAACGTCAGTCCTTCCCGCTCCCACATCGCCACGCAATCGGCATCTTCGGCGTCCAACAACTCCACCCCGCCGCACATCACATACCCGTTGTCGATGCCAGTCAATTCTCGCAACTCGGCGGAGAAATCGGCGAACCGGCTCACGCTCTCGGCCCGCAACTTGTCGATCGGTTGCACCGCCCGAGCCGGGTTGCCCGGTGGGAGGATGCCGGCCCCCGCCCAAGAGGCTTCCTTGCCGAACTCTTGACGGTCGATGACCGTGACCTTCAGCCCGGCCTTCGCCAAGAAGTAAGCCGACGTGAGGCCGATGATCCCGCCGCCGACGATGAGCACGTCCGAATGGGGTTCCATGCGGGTAGTGTACGCCGAGTGTCGCCGTCCGATTTGCCGGCGGCACTCCGTAATTCTGACCGATTTGCTGTTGGCCACCTCGCTCCCACGGATAACATCCGATTACACATCGGAGGATCGCACATGGTGCCGAGTCTCCTCTTCGCGGCCGCACTTTCTCAAGTGGCTGACAACCCATCCGTGACGGCGATCGAAGTCAGCGTCACCCCCGGCACGCAGGTCTGGGTGACTGACCCTGGGGGAACACTGAAACACCCGGTTCTCATTTGGGGCGACCCGCCACACCTGCGGGGGTATCCGTGGAACGGCCTCCATCCCAACGTGGTCGAGCCGCGGCTGACGATGAGTGTGAAGTCGCCGCAGAAGCAGAAGCTGGTGGCGCTCGCGCCCGTCACGCCGGCTGACCCCGTCGCGGAACGGATCAAGGCGCTCGAATGGGGCATCACCGCGTTGCGGGTACGCGGCGGGTCGCAGGAGGCCATCGACCAGTTGCAACGAGAGCTGGACGCCCTGAAGAAGTAGCAGCAGCCTACCCGGCTTTCTTCGCCACCACCTCGTCGCCGCTGCCGGCGGCGCGGACCATCTCCTCCCACACGTCCGACGGGAGCGGGAACTTGGGGGCCAGTTTCACCAGTTCGGCGTACAGTTCCGCCGCCGTGCGGTACGGTTCGACCCCCGCGGCGGTGTCGCCCATCGGGTTCTCCGGGTCGGTCTCCAGCCGGCGGATGACCGCCAGCAGCGGCTCGGGGAACCCACCCCTCGCCCCCTTCACCCGCTTCTTCCCGCCCGCCTGACTCCACAGGTACGCCGCCTGCCCGAGCGCCCGCAGGTCGGCCGCCGGGGTCGGCTCGAACGCCGGCGGCATCCCGCTGGTCAGCCACGGCGGGTCGCCGAACCCGACCGCCTTCAGCACCCCGGCCGGGGTGAGCACGAACGAGTCGGTGGTGATGCGGCCGTGGGTCAGCCCGCCGCGGTGCGCGGCGTCCAGTGCGGCGGTGGCGTCGGACAGGAGCTTCACCCACACGCACGGGACGGCACACGCGGCCGGCCACTCCGAGCCGGGCAGGCCGGTGACGACCTCCTGAACGGCGGCCGGCCGGCCGTTCACCTCCAGCACCTCGTGCGTCAGGGTGAGGTTCGGGTGAACGAGTGCGGCGGCGGTGGCGAACCGCTGGCGGTACTCGTCCGGGTGGGTGGCGTCGTGCATCTCG
>CAYMHO010000534.1:0-3093 GCA_964390195.1 uncultured Fimbriiglobus sp.
TCCTCCGCAGCACGTTCGTGTAGTCCACCTGCAGGATGCCGTTCTTCTTCACGATCCCGAACAGCATGAACAGGCCGATCATCGCGTACACGTCCAGGGCCGTCTGAAGGAGCAGGAGCGAGAGCATGGCGAACGGCAGCGTGAGCGGCACCGCCATGAGGATGGTGACCGGCTGGATCAGGCTCTCGAACTGGGCGGCCAGGATCATGTACATGAACACGAAGGCCAGGACGAACGCCAGGGCGAAGTTGCTGTTCGAGTCGGCCATCAGCTTGGCTTCGCCCAGGAACTCGAACCGGTACTCCGGCGGCATGTTCATCGCCTTCGCCTCGTCGGTCAGCCACGGCAGTTCCTTGCCGAGCACCGCCCCCGGTGCCAGGTTGGCGGTCACGCTCACCGTCCGCTGGCGGTTGTACCGCTCGATCGCCGCCGGCCCGCGGGCGTACTCCACCGTCGCCACGCTGTTCAGCCGCACCGGATCGCCCTTCGTGCTCGGCACCGTCAGCCGCTCGATCGCCTCGCGGCTGTCCCGGCTGGGCAGGTCGGCCCGCAGCCACACGTCGTACAGGTCCGGCTTGCCCGGCTCTTTCCACTTGCTCACCGGCTCCCCGCCGATGAGCATGCCGAGGGTGGACGACACCGCCTGCGGGCTGACGCCCACGTCGGCCGCCCGCTGGCGGAGCATCCGCACCTGCAACTCCGGGCTGCGGGCGGCGGCGTTCGTGTCCACGTCGGTGAAGTCCGGCTTGGCCCGCATCTGCCGCACCATCGCGGCCGCGTACTCGTCCAGCTTGTCCCCGTCCGGCCCCATCAGGGCCAGTTCCACCTGCACGTTCTTGAACGCGCTGCTGCTGAACAGCTTCACCTCCTGCACGGTGGCGCGGAAGTCCGGGTAGTCGGCCAGCACCGCGCGGGCCTCGGCCATCGCCAGCTTCTGCGGGAAGGTGCGGTGGTGCAGGTCGGCCATGCGGCAGTAGACGAGCACCTTGGTCACGTCCCCCTGGCCCTTCGCCTGCCGCCCGTTCGTCTCCCCGATGGTGGTGAACACGTTCACCACCGCGTTCGCCTTCTCGCCCGTCTTCGGGTCGGTCACCTGCAGGTTCGCCAGCTTGGTCTCGATCTCCTTGCACGCCGCGTCCGCCTCGCTCAGCGAGTACCCCGGCGGCAGGGTCATGGCCACCTCGAACTCGCTCTGGTCGTCCTTCGGCACGAAGTCGGTGCCCACCATCTGCGCCAGCACGGGGGTGCTGAAGAAGCACACCGCCGCCGCCAGCACCACCAGCCACCGCCGCCACCCGGCCCGCCCGCCCAGGGTCCACCCGAGCAGCCCGACGTACACCCTCGTCACCAGCCCCCAGAACCCCTTCGTGTGTTCGTGCCCGTCGTGCTCGTCGGCGGGCGGCCGGGCGGCCGCGTCAGCCCGCGGCCCGTTCGCCTTGAGGGGCTTCAGGAAGCGGGCGCACAGCATCGGCGTGAGGGTGAAGCTGATGACCATGCTGAGCAGGATGCTGAACCCGACGACGAACCCGAAGCTGTTGAAGAACCGCCCCACCTGGCCGGTCATGAACGCGATCGGGGCGAACACCACCACCAGGCTGAGGGTGGTGGCCAGCACCGCCAGCGAAATTTCTCTGGTCGCCTTGCTGGCCGCCTCCCACGGGGTGCGGCCGTACTGCTCCATGTGCCGCACCACGTTCTCCAGCACCACCACCGCGTCGTCGATGACGATGCCCACCGCCAGGATCAGCCCGAGCAGGGTCATGTTGTTCAGGCTGAACCCCATCAAGTCCATCAGGGCGAAGGTGCCGATGATGCTGGTGGGCACGGCCAGGGCGGCGATCACCGTCGTCCGCCAACTGCGGATGAACAGGAGCAGCACGGCCGACACCAGCCCGGCGGCCAGCAGCAGGTGGAACTTCACCTCGTCGATGCTCCCCTTGACGAACGTCGACTGGTCGCGGATGGTCTCCACCCGCACGTCCGGCGGCAGGGTCTCCTGGATCACCTTCAGCCGGGCCTTCACCGCCTCGGCCACCTTCACCGTGTTCCCCCCGCTCTGCTTCTGCACGATGAGGGCGATGGCGGTGTCGCCATCCAGCCGGCTGAGCGTCCGCGGCTCCTCGATCCCGTCCTCGACCGTGCCCACCTCGCTCAGCCGCGTGGCGTGCCCGTTCTTCCCCACCCCCACGATCACGTCGCGGAAGTCGTTCACCGCCTTCAGGCGGGCGTCGGTCCGCAGGTTCTGCTCCCGGGCCCCCTGGTCCACCCGCCCGCCCGGCTGCTCCTGGTTCTGCTCGGCCAGCGCCCGCTTCACGTCGAACACGGTCAGCTTGCTCCCCTCCAGCTTGGCCGGGTCCACCGTCACGTTCACCGCCCGCTGCTGCCCGCCCACCAGCACCACCGACCCGACCCCGTACACGTTCCCCTCGATGTCCTCCTTGAACTGTTTCTTGGCGATCTCAGTCATCTCCCGCAGGCTCCGCTTACCGGACACCACGATGGTCAGAATCGGGGCCGCGTCCAGGTTGAACTTCTCCACCTTCGGCGGGTCGGTGCCGGGCGGCAGTTGGCTCTGCACCAGCCCCATCTTGTCGCGGATCTCCTGCGCCGCCACGTCCCCGTTCTTCTCCAGCTTGAACCCGACGACGATCTGCGAGAACCCCTCGCGGGTGGTGCTCCGCATCTCGTCGATGCCGGACACCGTGTTCACCGCCTCCTCGATCGGCTTGGTGACGGACGCCTCCGTCTCGTCCACGCTCGCCCCGCGGAGGGTGGTGGTGACGGCCACCACCGGCACGTCCACGTTCGGGAACAGCTCCACCCCGAGCCGCGTGTACGACGCCAGCCCGAGCACGATCGGCGCGAGCACCAGCATGGCGGTGAACACCGGCCGCTTGATGCAGATGTCCCAAATAGCTTGCACGGGAAAGCCCCTGTACCGTGAGCGGTGCCCGGAGGAGCCGCGGAGCGGCGGCCGGGTGTAGCCTGGGGCGGAAGCCCCAGGAAACGCAGCACACATTCCCGAGCCGCGGAGCGGCGGCCGGACGCCCTGTTCGACCCTGGGGCTTCCGCCCCAGGCTACACCCGGCCGCC
>CAYMHO010000535.1:0-3068 GCA_964390195.1 uncultured Fimbriiglobus sp.
ACCACGCCCGGGCGGTCATGCTCATCGAGAACGCCCAGCGGGAGGACGTGTCGCCTTCCGAGCAGGCGGCCGCCGTCGGCGAGCTGGTGGCGGCGGTCGGCCAGGAGGAGGCCGCGAAGCAGGTCGGCTGGCCGCTCTCCCGGGTGCGGGACCTGCAGCGGCTGGCGGCCCTGCCGGCGTGGTTCCTGCAGGCGGTGGACGCCGGCGAGGTGCCGCTCAGCACCGCCGGGGTGGTGGCCAAGGTGCCCGGGGCCGTGAGCCGGGAGAAGGCGGCCGCGTGCGTCCTGCTCGGCGAGATGTTCCCCGACGACGCCCTGGTGAAGGAGGCGGCCGAGCTCGACATGCACGCCGCCCGCAAGGGGGAGATGTACGACCCGCTGTCCGTCGCCGACGCGAAGGAGTTGGTGCGGTCGAAGTTCTCCCGCGAGCTGAAGTCGGCCCCGTTCTCCCGCAAGTCGCTCACCTTGCTCGAGGCGGCCGGCAGCTGCGACGCCTGCCCGAAGCGGGCGGGCAACGACCCCGACCTGGTGCGGGAGGGCGTGCGGGCGGACATCTGCACCGACCCCGAGTGCTTCGAACAGAAGGTGCAGGCGTACCGGGCCGAGGAGCTGGCCAGGGCCGCCAAGAAGAGCGGGGCGACGGCGTGGGAGGGGGAGTGGTCGAGACACCAGGCGTACAACCCGCGGGGGTGGGTGGCGCTGGCCGAGGCGGTGAGCGTGTCCGAGCTGAACGAGGCCGGGGGGTGGACGGGGAAGAAGGGCGAGCAGTCGGCCGCCGACCTGCTGGCGTCGGTCCGGTTCACCGGAGACAAGTTCCTGGCCTTCCACCCGATCACCGGCAAGCCGGTGCTGCTGGTGCGGACGAAGGACGCCCGGCGGGCGCTGGAGGCGGGCGGGCTGATGGGCAAGAAGGAGCGGGCGAAGCCCGCGGAGAAGGGGGCGAGCGGGGCGAGGCCCTCGGCGGCGACCACCGGCGGGGCGAAGAAGCACGAGCCCAGCGCGTTCGCCGTGAAGGAGGAAGCGGCCCAGATCGCCGGCCAGGTGCTCGCCGAGTACGGGCACGACAACTTCGAGGACCTCGACGTCCTCGGCCAACTCGGCGGGCCGGAGACGAACGCCGCCTACGAGGCCCTCACGCTGGTCGCCCGGTTCGTGGCCGACGAGTTCGTCGACTATGGCGGGGAGCGGGAGATCGCCGTCTGCCGCACACTCGGGCTGCCGGACAGCGACGGCCCCAGTCCGACCCCCGACGTGCTGTATGAGAAGATCGCCGCCCTCTCCCCTCGGGAGTTGCTCGGGGCGATGCTGCGGTGGACCGGTGCCGCCAGCCTGGTCGGCTCGTTCCGCCCGGCCGAGATGAAGCTGGCCGACGCCTTCCTGGCGTACGCCGAGTTGGACATGGACGGGCTGCAGGAACAGGCCCGGCGGGTGCTCAGCGGCGAGCCGTCGGCCGACGAGAAGGTGAAGGCGGCCGAAGGGCAGGGGGGTGCGGACGTCCGCACCACGGCCATCGATGGGCCGGGCGGGGTGCAAGGCGACCCGTCCGCGTGGGCCGACCTGATCCCGCCGGCGGGACCGCCCCCCGCCCCCCGCCCCCGCCTGCCCGCCGCCGTCGCATCGCCCAAGGGCGAGCCGATCGAGGGCCTCGGCCTGACCGCCGCCGAGCTGGACGCCGCTCGGATGGCCCGAACCGACCTGAACGGGATGAACCCGCCGCCGGTGCCGCCGCGGGTGCCCACCGTCAAGATCAACGGCCGTCATCACGTGGTCGTGTTCGCCGGCGAGGGCTTCCCGGATTCGTCCGTGCGGTCCTGGGAACTGCGGCCGCTCTGGCCGCGGCATCTGGGGACCGAGCGTGGCATCGCCCCCACCCACGCCGACCCGCTCGAAGGGCTGGCGGTGGAGGCCTCGGAAGGGGCGGGCAAGTACAAGACGTGGCTGGAGTATGTCGTCGGTAGCAAGGCGGAGACGCGGCGGTTGATCCACACCCCGCCGGCGAAGCCGGCCAAGAAGAAGCCCGCCAAGAAGAAGGGGGCGGCATGACCCGGCGGCACTGGTACCACTGCTCGGCGGTTGACCTCGGGGCGGCGTTCGTCGCTCGACGTCGGCCGCCGGTGCTGCGGACCCCCGGCGAGCCGCTCACCCCGCGGCTGTGCGTCTGCGACACGGTGGCCGCCTGCTTCGCCGCGGTCCTGTTCCCCGACCGCCGGCCCGTCTTCGTGTACCGCACCCAGACGCCTCGCCGGGCGGTCCGCCCGGTCGGGGTGTGGGATCAGGTCATCACGGGCGAGCGGTGGCTGATCCCGCCCGTGCGGATGGTGCGAGTGGCGGTCATACCGCGGACAGCAGTGGCGAACGCGACGGCGGCCATCCGGCTGTACCACGAGGCCACGCGGAAGTGTTCGACCGCCCAACTCCGGGTGGCGCAGTACGCGGTCGCCACAGCCGCCCTCGGCCCCGAGTACACTTCGCCGCGGGAGCGGCGGCTGGTCAACCGGTTCTGCCGCAAGCTGGGTGTCGGTGGCGACCCGGAAGACTTCATCCTGACCCAAGCCGTGAGGAACTGACCCATGCCACCCATCCCAGGCCACCCCGGCCAGGACGTGCTCGACCTGCTGGCCGAGGTCATGCGGGACCGCCACCGCCCGCTGTACGACGCGGGCGTCCGCGTCGGCGTGGTCATGCTGGCCAGCCCGAAGGAGGGCCAGCCCGCCCTCATGGGGCACGGCTACCCGGCGTACGCGAAGATCAAGGTGGTGGGCATCGTCGACCGGCTGACGAAGCGGTTCGACGCCGAGATGCACATCGACCTGGCCCAGTGGGAGGACGAGCTGACCCACCGCCAGCGGGTGGCCCTGCTCGACCACGAGCTCAGTCACGTCGAGCTGGCGGAGTACGGGTACGTGGCCGTCAAGGACGCCGACGGCGAGCCGACCGGCGAGGAGGAGATCCGCTTCGACCGCGACGACCTGGACCGGCCGAAGCTGCGGTTGGTGAAGGGGGACGTGAACGGTGGCGACGGGTTCGCGCGCGTGATCGAGCGGAACGGGCCGGACGCGCTGGAGTTCA
>CAYMHO010000536.1:0-3065 GCA_964390195.1 uncultured Fimbriiglobus sp.
AACTGCTCGACGAACTGCCCGACGCCGACCGCGAAATCCTGACCCTGCGGTACGCCCTGGAGTACGATGCGCCGGCCATCGCCGACATGCTCGGGCTGGCCGTCACCGCCGTTCACATGAGACTCAGCCGCGCCAGACAGCGGCTCGCCGACAAACTCTCCGTCCAAGGGGTGAAAACCTCCCAATGACCCTCCCACCCTCCCAACCGACGCCCGACGACCTGGACCGCGCGTTCTCGCAGTTCTTCCGCGCCCAGATGCCCGCCAAGTGGCCCGACCCGCCGATCCCCGTGCGGGCGGCCGAAACCGCGCCGGTCCGCGGCGGGGCCTGGCGGAACCGGCTGACCCTGGTCGCCTCGGTGGCGGCGGTCCTCGCCCTCGGCTTCGCCCTCACCTACGGGCCGGCGATCGGACAGCCGACCAAGCCGGGCAACAACGGCATCGACAAGAACAGCGTTGTCGGCGACGGGACGGGGTTGAAGAAGCACATGGCCCCCGACCCGCCGATGAAACTGATGGACTGACCGGCGTGCGAAACGCCCTCTCCCGACAGCCTCGGTGGGTCTCCCCCCACCGGGGCTGTTTCGTTGTTCACCGTCCCTTCGCCGATTCGCCGTAAGTGCTTGGCGGGCATGGGTGCTTTCGCCGTTAGGACATGGTTTCGCGGATGGGTGGGGGAGGCGGAACGAAACCATCCTGACCTTCCACCACCCGGCCGGGGATGGTATCCGCCGGTCATGAACCTGACCCTCGCACTCGCCCTGGCCGCCCTCGGCCCCGCTGACGGCACCCCCGCCCCGCTGCAGGCCGCTGCCGCGAGCGTCGATCTGGGCGAAGTGAAATCCGGGCCGGCGTGCTCGCACACGTTCGAACTGAAGAACGCTGGCGGGGCGGGTGTCGTCATCACCAACGTCGTCGCCGGCTGCGGGTGTTCGAAGTTGGAGTTGTCCGCGAAGCAACTGCGGGCGGGCGAGTCGGTCAAACTGACCGTGACCACCAGCACACTCACCCAACCGGAAGGGGCGGTGAGCTGGCCGGTGACGGTCAGATACAGCACCGAGGCGAACGGGCAGGCGGTCGACGGGAAGCTGGAACTGAAGTTGACCGCCAAGCTGATCCGCGAGGTGAGCGTGACGCCGCCGCTGGTGGCCGTGTCCACCGCGGGGGCCGTGGCGCAGACGCTCAAGGTGGAGGACCGCCGGGCGAAGCCGCTCCGTTTGACCAAAGTGGAGAGCACCAGCCCGCATGTGACCGCGGAGCTGAAACCGGCGAAAGCGATCGACGGCAAGACGGTGATCGAGGTGGTGGTGAGCGTGAAGGAGGAACTGGCGGTCGGGTCGCACGCCGAATCCGTGACGCTGCGGACGGACGACCCGGCGTGCCCGACGTTGGAAATCCCGGTGCGGGTTCACAAGCGGGCGGCGGACGGGGTGACGGCCACGCCGAGTGCGGCGAGCGTGCGGTTCGCCAGCGGGCAGGCGGAGGCGTCGGCCCTGGTGCAACTCCGCGGCGGCGGGAAGACCGTGGCCATCAAGGCGGTCGAGTGCAACACCCCCGGTGTGGTGGTGAAGTTCTCGGAAGACGCCGGCCCTGTGGCGACGGTGCGTGTCATCGTGACGGCGAGCAAAGCCGGGGCGAGCGGCACCTGCGAGGTGACGGTGACGCTGAGCGAGCCGACGGCCAGCAAGGTGGTCATCCCGGTCGCGTGGTACGCGCCGTGACGACGAGCCGCGACCGCCAGGGAGCGGGCCATCCCGCTCCCTGGCGGTCGCGGCTCGTTCGAACAGTTGACACCCCCCGCCGCCACTTCCGACAATAGGAGCAGTCACCCATAGGACCGCCCGCGTGACGGACCCGACCCCCAGCCAGGACGGGAAGCTCTCCCGCGCCGCCGCCCAGCGGCTGAGCCAGTACCTGCGGTTCGCCCGCACCCTGGCCGAAGCCGATGGCACGGTGTCGAGCGTCGAACTGGCCGGCGCAGTCGGGGTGAGCGCCGCTCAGGTGCGGCGGGATCTGGCGTCGCTCGGGCACCTCGGCCAGAGGGGCGTGGGGTACGACGCTGCTGGGTTGGTGGTCGCCCTCCGCAAAGCCATCGGCGTCGATCGCCGCTGGCGGGTGGTGATCGTCGGCGTGGGCAACCTGGCTCGGGCACTGCTGCGGTACCGCGGGTTCGGCGACCACGGGTTCGACGTGGTCGGCCTGTTCGACTCGTCCGCCGCAGTCATCGGCACGGTGGTCGAAGGGCTGACGGTCGAGCCGATCGCCCAACTGGCCGCGGCGGTCAAGCGGTTGAAGGCGGAACTGGGTGTGCTGACGGTGCCGGTGGACGCCGCCCAGCCGGTGGCCGACGCGATGGTGTCGGCCGGGCTGAAGGGGCTGATGAACTTCGCCCCGGTGCGGATCAAGGTGCCGTCCGGCGTCAGCGTGGTGCCGGTCGATCTGGCCATCCAGTTAGAACAGCTCGCCTTCGCCGTCCACTTCCAGCAGGCCGAGGAACCGCCGCACGGGGAACCGCGGGTGTGAACCCGTGGGTGATTCGCACACGGGCGGCTGACGCCGCCGGTTCGCCCGACCTACAATGACGGCCCCACCCGTAACCCACTTCTCACCATGCGCCACGCCCTCCTCGCCATCCTCCTGGCTTCCCCCCTGCTCGCCGCCGACCCGTGCGTGTCAGGCGTGCCGGTGGGCAAACGGCCCGGCCCGTACAGTTTCCTCGTTGCCACCGGCCCGCAGAAGGGCCAGCAGACGTGCTACATCTGCGAGCAGGGCGACAAGCCGACGGCGGTGGTGTTCGCCCGCACGCTGTCCGACCCGCTGGGCAAACTGCTCGCCGGCCTGGACGCGGAGACAGCCGCCCGCAAGGACACCGGCTTCAAGGCGTGGATGACGCAGTTGACCGCGACCGCCGATCTGGACAAACTGAGCGACTGGGCGAAGAAGCAGGGCGTGAAGAGTGTCGCGGTCGGCGGGTTCGAGGACGCCGACGGCCCGCCGGCGTACAAACTGCACGCCGACGCCGACGTGACGGTGCTGCTGTTCGTCAAGCAGAAGGTGGTGGCCAAC
>CAYMHO010000537.1:0-3049 GCA_964390195.1 uncultured Fimbriiglobus sp.
CCCACCCCCGGCCAGCCCCGCCCGGCCACCGGCCGCAGCAGCGTGAACCAGCCGAACCCGTTCGCCGCCCCGATGCCAGGCCGTGCCGCCGTCGCCCCGCCGCCGGCGTCGTTCCCGCAGCCGGCCGCCGCGGCCCGCCCGATGCCAGGCCGAGCCGCCGTTCAGTCGCGGGCGTGGCCGACCACCCCGGCCGCCCAGGCCGACGAGGTGCCGCTCACCCCGGCCGGCGAGGCGCCGAGCACGCACGCCGCCGCCATGAGCGCGAGCTGGACGACCGGCGCCCTGCCCGAACGGAAGAAGCCGGCGTTCGGCCTGGTCGGCATCATCGCCGCCGCCCTGATCGTCGGGGTGCTGGTGTTCCTGGCGGTGAAGGTGCTCATGCCGGACGCGATGAACTTCAACTTCGGGCAGTGAGTTAACAAGTGGCAAGTGGCAAGTGAGAAGGAGCAAGTGGGAGCAGGTGTGCCCTGCCTCCACTTGCTCCTTCTCGCTTGCTCCTTGCTACTTCATTTTGACCCGCGACACCTTCGGGTAGTTCGGGAACTCGTCCACCGCCTTGCGGTCGGCGTCGATCTCCTCGCTCAGCCGCCGCACCGCGTCCGCCGGGTTGTCCGGGTCGATGTCGGCAGGACTCACCAGTTGCACCGGGGCGGGGGGCGGGGGCGCGGCGTCCGGCACGCGGGCGGCCGCCTCCATCGCCTTCAGCCCCTCCGGGCCGACCGCCTTCTTCGCGTCGCCGTTCGGGTCGAACACGCCCACCGGGCGGAAGCTCATGCACCCGACCGCCGGCAGCAGCACCACCAGTCCGAGAAGCAGCGTCCTCACGGGGCCACCTCCTTGAACTGGCTGGCCTTCGCGGTGGCCGTCTTGCCGGCCGGCTTGGGCGGGTCGAGCGGCGTCTTCGCCACCCCGGACCCGAGCGCCTTGTCCAGCGCCGCGGTCGCGGCGGCCGACGGCGGCACCGGCGGGAGCGGCCCGCCGGATTTCACCCCCAGCCGGCTCACCCGCTCGTGGTAGGCGGCGGTCGCCTGCCGCTCCAGCTCGTTCGCCTTCGCTTCCAACTTCTCGTCGTTGGAGTTATGGGCGATCTCCTTCAGCCGCAGACACACTTCCATGCGGCGGGTGTAGGCGTCCGACTCCGCCCGCAGGATGGCCAACAACATCTCGTCCGAGAGCGGGCCGACGGCCGGACGCACCCGCGGGCCGGGGGTCGGTTCGGCCCCGCCGAACGGGTTCAGACGGGCGAGCAGCGGGCGGGACGGCGGCGGATCGGCCGGCGGGTCGGCCAGGGCGACGGCCGGCAACCCGGCCACCGCCGCGGCCACCAGCCCCCTGTGAAGGAAGCGGCGCATCACATCCCCCTGTCGCCGGCCGGCGCGAGTTCGCCCGGCGGGTCCCCTCACCCCCTGGGCGTGCCGTGAACGGCGATCTTCGTTGAAGAGCGTGGCGGGTATATGCCGACAGCCGGCGGCGGCGCCAAGAGCAATCTCCCCGACGAACGCACCCGTCGGATGGTTTCGTTCCGCACCCCCCCACCCCTCCACGAAACCACGTCCGGTCGGCGAAACGTCCCATGCCGGCCAAGCACTTACGGCGAATATGCCTTCCCCGAGAGCCATCACGCCATCGTCGCCCACATTCTCCCCCGTGTGCGTCCGTCGCCCCCGTCCGTCAGGTATACTGGGGGGAATTGGTTCCCACGGCCGTGGTCCTCCCTGCCCGGCCGGAGGCTCTTTCTCTCCGGGGGCGGTTCATGGCTGCGGTTCTCGGGCGGTTGGTGCCGGTCGGCGGGGGCGACCCGATCCCCATGGTGCAAGAGGTCATGTCCGTCGGCCGGCGGGAGTCGTGCGACATCTGCCTGGCGTTCAACAACGTGTCCGGTGTGCACTGCGAGTTCAGCCTCCGCAACGGCCTGTGGACGGTGCGGGACATGGGCAGCAGCAACGGCACCAAGGTGAACGGGGTGCGGATGCTCTCCCGCACCCTCAAGCCGGGCGACGAGGTGGGCATCGCCGGGCACAAGTTCGTCATCGAGTACGACGTGCCCGACGGGGCCACCCTGGACGAAGCCGAGGAGAAGGCCGAGAACGTGTTCGGGCAGTCGCTGCTCGAACGCGCCGGCTTGCAGAAGAAGCCGAAGAAGTGACCACGAGCCGCGACCGCCAGGGAGCGGGTGAACACCCGTTCCCTGGCGGTCGCGGCTCGTTCGGAGGGATCAATGTCCGGTTCGCTCACTGGCAAAGTCGCACTCGTCACCGGCGCGTCGTCGGGTATCGGCCGGGCGACCGCCCTCGCCCTGGCCGAAGCCGGGGCAGATGTCGCCCTGAACTACTTCTCCGCCGCGGACGGGGCCGAGTCCGCCGCCGAGGTCATCCGTTCCAAATACGGCCGACGGGCGCTGCTGTTCCCGGTGGACGTGTCCGACCAGCCGGCCGTCGAGCGGATGGCCGACGACGTGGCGTTCCAACTCGGCGGCATCCACCTGTTCGTGTCGAGCGCCGCCTACTCCGACCGCGAGCCGTTCCTGACCGCCGACATGACCGGCTTCCGTCGGACCATCGAGGTGAGCCTGTGGGGGGCGTTCTACGCCCTGCGGGCGTGCGGCCGGCACATGGTGGCGCAGAAGCGGGGCGGGGCGGCGGTGATCGTCAGCAGCCCGCACGCCATGATCGCGTTCCCCAACTGCATGGCGTACAACATCGCCAAGGCCGGCCTGGACATGATGATGAAGACGGCCGCCACCGAGTTGCTGCCGCACGACGTCCGGGTGAACTGCATCTACCCCGGTTGGACGGACACCCCCGGCGAGCGGAAGTTTCTGGACGACGCCAGCATCCGGGAGGCGGCCAAGGGGCTGCCGATGGGCCGTCTGGCGACGGCCGAAGAGATCGCCGCCGGGGTGCGGTTCCTGTGCGAGCCGGCGAGCGCGTACATGACCGGCAGCGTGCTGCACCTGGACGGCGGGCTGTTCCTGCCGTGGTGGTCGAAGCGCGGCACTGGGGAGTTTTGAGAACCCAGGTAATGGCCTGGCTCGGTGTTCATCGGCTAA
>CAYMHO010000538.1:0-3047 GCA_964390195.1 uncultured Fimbriiglobus sp.
GACCCGGGGCTGGCTAGCGCGGGGTCTACGGCGGGGTAGTCACTCGGCGCCGCGCCCGGCGGGCGCGGGGGGCGCTCCCGCCGGTCGCGGCGAAGAAGGGTCCTTCGGCGGCTTCTTCCGCCGCAGTTTCACCCACCACGGGTGGGCGAACAGAATCAGCCCCGACACCCACAGGCCGAGCAACACCACCGCCGCCGGCAGGAACACGCCCAGCTTCACCCCGTCGCCGAAAACCGACCCGTCGTGGAACGACTCGATCAGGTCGCTCCGCCGCTCCGCCACCTGCAGCACCTCGCCGGTGGTGAAGTCCACCTGCACCTCGATGGCGTTCTTGCACGTCACCTTGTAGATCCCGTCCTTCGGGCGGACGTCCACCCGGTCCACCTTGTCCCACCCGTCCACCTCGGCCTCGGGCACCCCCTTCAGCTTCGCCAGCAGGTCGTCCATGCCCAGCCTGGGCGCCTTCCCGGTGCCCTTCTGCGTGGGCGGCTGCACCCACGTCACCTGCTTCTTCACCTGGAGCAGCAGGCCGGTGACCACCACCACCAGGAGCGGCAGGGCGATCAGCACCGCCCCCCAGCGGTGCAGCTTGCGGTTGAGCAGCGGCAGCTTCACGCCTTCCCCCCCGCCGGTTCGCCGAGGACCGCCGCGAGCTGGTGGCACGCCTCCCGCCACCGCCGGCGGACGGTCCGCTCGTCCACCCCGAACAGCTCGGCGATCCGCGCCTGCTTCCAGTCGTGATAGAAGGTGAGCATGAACACCTCCCGCTCGGCCGCCGGCAGCCCTTCGACGGCGGTGTGCAGGGCGGTCCAGCGGTCCAGATCGGCCTGCGGGGCGGTGGGGGTGACGGCCAGCCCGTCCACCGGCACGCTGTCGTGGTGCGCCCCCAGCCCGTGCGGCCCGCGGTAGTGGCGGGCCAGGTCGAGCAGTTCCCGCCGCATGTGCAGGGCCGCCCGGTTGAGGAAGTGGCGGGTGTTCGTCACCGGCTCCTGTTCGAGCGACCGCAGCAGCCGCACCACCGCCACCTGGAACACGTCGTCGGCCTCGGTCCAGCGGGCGACGGCGGGGAACTGGCGGAGCATGCGGCGGGCGAGGGTTTCGAGCTGCCGGCGGGCGGCCCGCACCAGCTCGTCGCGGGCGGTGGCGTCGCCGTTGCCCATCCGGTGTTGCCAGCCGTTCAGGTCTTCTGTGTCGAACGAGTCGTCGGACATGTGCCCCTCCGTCACCGGCGGCCCCGCCCCGCCGACTGTATCCGCCGCCCGGGAGAACGTCCAGCGTGCGAACCCGAGGGCGTCCCGGGGGGGAAGTGGTGGAAATGAAAGCCGCCCGGCGGCGTCGGTAACTTCCGGGCAGGTCCACTGGTGTTCCGGTTAGGATCGGGTACCCTAGTCGTCACCTGATGGTCAGTCCGACCCCATCTCCGGGAGCCTCCATGTCGTTCCTCCGCCGTTCCGCCCTGCTCGCCGGCGTCGCGCTGGCCGGTGCCGCGTTCGCCGACGAGCCGAAGACCGTGCCCGCCGTCAAACTGGTCCCGCTCGACAAGAAGGAAGACGCCAAGGCGGACAAGCAGAAGGAGGAGGCCAAGCGGCTGCAGGAGGAGGCGGAGAAGGCCCAGAAGGAGTGGGAGGCCCAACTGAAGAAGGCCCAGCAGGAGGCGGAGAAGCTGGCCACCCACAAGCTGCACAAGGAGGTGAAGCTGACCGGCAAGAACGGGAACGGCCTGCAGACGTTGGCCGTGGACGCGGACGGGCGGGTGCTGGCGCTGGTCGCCCCGCCGCGGGGGTTCAGTGCCGCCCAGAAGGGGGTGACGAGCGCCGTCCACGTGCTCGACGGCGACGGGAAGGAGCTGAACGTCATCAAGGTGGACTTCCACGCGACCGCCGTGAACGCCGGGCCGGACGGCACCATCTTCGTCGCCGGCGACGGCAAGGTGGCCAAGTTCGACAAGGCGGGTAAGGCGGTCGGCGGGGTGGCCGAACTGCCGTTCATCGCCGAACTGCTGAAGGACAAGGACAAGATGAAGGCGCGGGCGGAGAAGCAGATCAAGGACCAGAAGGAGTCGTTCGGGACGATGGTGAAGCAGTACAAGGACCGCGCCGCCAAGCTGGAGGAGAAGGAGAAGGCGGCCAAGGAGAAGGGGGAGGAACTGAGCAAGACCGACGCCGCCCAGTTGAAGCAGAACAAGCAGATCATCGACAGCTTCAAGGAGAGCGAGAAGTACTACGACTCGATGACCGTCGAGAGCGTGCTGGAAGGCATGCTCGGGCGGGTGAAGGTGGTGAACAGCGTGTCGGCCAACGAGAAGGAAGTGTTCCTGGTGTGCGGGGAGAGCGAGGGGTACGGGTTCGGCCTGTGGCGGATGGGCGTGGACCTGAAGGACCCGAAGAAGATCATGAGCAACATGGTCGGCTGCTGCGGGCAGATGGACGTGCAGTGCAGCGGCGGGGACATCGTGATCGCCGAGAACACCAAGCACCGGTTCGCCCGGTACGACCGCGACGGGAAGGAACTGGCCACCGGCGGCAAGCGGGGCAAGGAGACCGACCCGGGCTGCTTCGGCGGGTGCTGCAACCCGATGAACGTGAAGGGGTGCGGCGAGGACGTGCTGACGGCCGAGTCGGAAGGGCTGATCAAGCGGTTCGGGCCGACCGGCGAGTTCAAGGGCGTCGTCGGGGCGGTGGCCATCAGCGGCGGGTGCAAGAACGTGGCCGTCGGGGCGAACGCCGACGCCACCCGCGTGTACTTCTGCGACCAGCCCGGCAGCCGCGTGCTCATCCTCGCCCAGAAGAAGGACGAGAAGAACGAGGAGAAGAAGGACGGGAAGTGAGCGGGATCACACTCTTCGCGGCGAGCGGGAGCGAGCCTTGTGCGACTCGGCTCGCCGCCGCGAAGAATTTCGGCGGATGGGTAACAGGTCCTGAGGTGTCAGATGGCGATTCCGCACTGGATCGGCAACGACGCCGGACAGGCGGGAAGCCAACTGCGAATCAATCCACCTGTTAGCCCGACGCGCGACAACGTATTGCAAGGGTACCGCAAGTGGAGTG
>CAYMHO010000539.1:0-3035 GCA_964390195.1 uncultured Fimbriiglobus sp.
CGCTTCGAGCGGGGCGAACTCGTACACGCCGGCGTTGTTCACCAGCACGTCCACCTTCCCGAACGCTTTCACCGTCTCGGCGAACAGAGCCCTGATGTCGTCCGGTTTGGCCACGTCGGCTTTCACCGCGACCGCCTTGCCGCCCTTGCCGGTGATGTCCGCCACCACCTTGTCGGCCCCGGCCTTGCTGCTGGCGTAGTTCACCACCACCGCCGCCCCCTCGGCGGCCAGTTGCCGGGCGATCTCCGCCCCGATGCCCTTGGAAGCGCCTGTCACCACCGCCACCTTGCCTTGAAGTTTCGTCGCCATGAGTACCTCGGGTTGGAACGATCCGGAGTGATGAGGAAGCCGCCACTCAGTCCGTGACGGTGACTGCCGGCTGAGCGACCGGCGCTGGTACCGTCGTGACTGGCGTTGCCCGACGGACTGCGAGGACGCCGGTCACGACGAACGCCAGGAAGACAACACCCTGAGCGATGGCGAACGGTGGTTCGGTTTGCGTCGGGGCGAGGTCTTTCAGCGCGGGCACCTTTTGGAACAGTTGGGCGACCAGCACGAACACGTTCAGGTACTGGGCGAACAGGGCCGTGCCCGCGTACACCCGCTGCCACACCCGCGAGCCGGGTCTGAAATACCGGGCGAACACCGCCACCCCCAGCACCACGAGCGACAGCCCGCCGACCGCCAGCGCTGGTGTGAACTGCGTGATCGGGAAGAAGAACCCGGTCACACTGGTGGCGATGGTGAACGTCAGGAACACGGCCGTGGTGATCGACAGCCGGCGGCCGGCGAGCAGGCCGAACGCGATCACGAACCCGGCGGCGATGCCGACGAGACTGATCAGGACGTGAACTTGCGTGAATGGCGAGAACCCGAAGCCCATGGTCGCCCCCGTGGAGGAGTGGTGGTCAGGCGGTCAGGAACGCGAGCAGGTCGGCGTTCACCTGATCCTTGTGGGTGGAACAGATCCCGTGGTCGCCGCCCTTGTACACCTTCAGTTCGGCCCCTTTTACCAGCTTGACCGACAGCAGGGCCGCCGCGCCGATCGGCACGATCTGGTCGTCGTCGCCGTGCAGGATGAGGGTCGGCACGTCGAACCGCTGCAGGTCCTCGGTGTGGTCCGTTTCCGAGAACACCCGGATGCAGTCGAACAGCCCCTTGTGCCCGCCCTGCATGCCCTGGAGCCAGAACGAGTCACGCAGGCCTTGCGACACTTTGGAACCCGGGCGGTTGGCCCCGTAGAACGGGCCGCTCAGGTCCTTGAAGAACTGCGAGCGGTCGGCCAGCACCCCGGCGCGAATCTGATCGAACGCCTCGATCGGCAGGCCGCCCGGGTTGGCCGGCGTCTTCAGCATGAGCGGTGGGATGGCGCTGATGAGAACCGCCTTCGCCACCCGTTTGGTGCCGTGGCGGCCGATGTACCGGGCCACCTCGCCCCCGCCGGTCGAGTGCCCGACGTGGACCGTGTCCTTCAAATCCAGGGCCGCGACCAACTCGGCCAGGTCGTCGGCGTAGGTGTCCATGTCGTTGCCGCCCCACGGCTGGCCCGACCGCCCGTGCCCGCGGCGGTCGTGGGCGATGCAGCGGAACCCCCGCTCGGCCAGGAACACCATCTGGTCGTCCCAGGCGTCGGCGGAGAGCGGCCAGCCGTGGCTGAACACTACCGGGCGTCCTGTGCCCCAGTCCTTGTAGTAGATCGGCGTGCCGTCTTTGGTGGTGATGGTCGGCATGGGGTGATCCCCGAGGTGGTGAGTGCGACTACTTCTTCTCAGTGGAATACGCCTTCGCCCCACGTGCCATAATTCGATCCGTCGCGTCGGCCGCCGCCGCCTTCACCCCTGTCGAGGTCTCGTCGAAGTACGCCGGGCCGGCCTCCACCCACCACTCGCTCAGGGTGTACTCCTTCGCCAGTTTCTCCTTCTGCATCCGGCGGTCGGTGTCGTAGGCGAGCAGCACACCACGAACAACGGCGACCTCCACGTCGCCGGTCTTGAGTGTGCTGTTCCCCTGGTCGCGGAGGAGCGGGGCGAAGGCCACCTTCTTCGCCCCAAGCCGAGCCGCCTCTCGCAGTGCCACCTTGCCCACCCGTTCCATCGTGTCGAGCGACAGTTTCGATTCGTCGCCCAGGCCGACGAGCAACAACGCCTTCGCCTTGATGCTCCCCTCCGGCGGGGTGATGACGAGCGTTTCCAACTCGTCGCCGACGAACTCGCCACGTTCCCTGAGTGAGGCGATCACCCCGCCGAGGTGCTTGTCCAGTTCCACCGGCGCACCGGTCATCTTCTTCGCCCCGTCCGCGGTGTACTTGAAGTAGCAGACCACTTGGAGCGGCACGTCGGCGGTGTACGGCCCCTCCATCCGCACCTTCAGGGTGACGTCGAGCGGCCCGGCGACGACGGTCTCCTTCACCGCCGGGGTGGGGTCGTCCGCCCGCACGAGGCCGGTGAGGCACAGAGCAAGCGCAACGGCCAGCAATACACGAGTCATCGGTGTCATCTCCGCGAAGGACGGTCGGTGTCAGTACGCCCAGCACGAGCAGCCGCCGGTGCCCCAGAATGGCTCGTGCCCTGACTCGGTTGAGCCGAACAGCCGGTGGAACAGTCCGTGCAGGCCGGTGGCGTTCGAGCAGTGGGCCGCGTGGGTGGCGAACTTGGGCCCGCCGTAGTACCCGCCGAACGTGGCGACGGGTGACCAGTCGGGCGAGACGGGCAGCGGCGGCGGGGCGAGGCCGGCGAACGGTTCGCCGCCGTACACCACCCTCCCGCCGACGACGGTGAGCACGGACTGGATGCCGCGGATGGCAACTTCCGGCACGGCGAAGTAGTCGGCGGACAGCACCGCGAGGTCGGCGAGTTGGCCGACGGCGATCGCTCCCTTCGCCGTCTCCTCCCCCGACATCCACGCGCTGCCCTGCGTGTACAGCCGCAGTGCCGTGGTGCGATCCACCCGGTTCGCCTCGGGGTAAAGGGCCAACCCGCCGACCGTCTTCCCGCTCACCAGCCAGTAGAGCGACACCCACGGGTTGTAGCTGGCCA
>CAYMHO010000540.1:0-2959 GCA_964390195.1 uncultured Fimbriiglobus sp.
ACGCGGGCGGTGAGCGGGTTCTCCTTCGACGTGACCCACGCGGCGAGGGCCGCCCGCCGGCCGGTGCTCGACTCGGGGTAGCCGGGCACCAGCGGCGGGTAGTCGGCCGGCGGGGTCTCGCACGCCTTACGGGCGGCGGCCACCTTCGGCTTCAGGTCGGCCACCTTCTTCTTCTGGGCTTCGATCTGCTTGGCGTCCTTCAGTGCGGCGAGTGCTTCCTCGGCTTCGGCCAAGTCCGCCTCAGCGGCGAGGGCCGCGGTCTCCAGGTGAAGGGCGACCGCGTGGCGGATCAACTCCGCCGCCTTCGGGTTGGCCGGCTTGGCGTACCGGGCGGCGTCGGCCGCCAACTTCGCCTTGAGTGCTTGCAGTTGCACCACCGCCACCGAGTGCCGCGGCTCCTTCGTGAACTGCTTCACCTGCACCGCCGCGGAGTCGATCAGCGTCTTCCGCACCTCCTCCCGCAGCGTCGGGTGGGCCACCTCCGGGGGGAAGGCGACCTCTCTCGGCGAGAACCCCTTCGGCCCGAACGCCGCCGGCACGCCCGGTGACAACGGCTTGTCACTCTTCGGGGTCTTCTCGTTCCCCCGCTCGAACAGGTACGTCACCGCCTTCGGGTTGGCGTCGAAAACACGGGCGACGCCGTCCTTCTCCACGTCCGACTGGCCGGGCACCGGGTCCGTTCGCAGTTGGTGCGGCTCGAACACCGCCCGCAGGCGGTAGTACTCCTCCTGTGAGATGGGGTCGTACATGTGGTCGTGGCAGCGGGCGCAGTTGAACGTGACCCCCAGGAACGCCTTGCCGGTGTGCTCGACCACGTCGTCGAGCCACACGTTGCGATTGAACTTGTAGTAGCTGCGGGCCAGGTAGCCGGTCGCCCGCACGTCACCCCCCGTCTCGTCCGCCGCCAGCATCGCCGTGACCATCCGGTCGTAGGGGGTGTTCGCGTTCAGGCTCTCCACCACCCAGTCCCGCCACCGCCAGATGTGCTTCTGGCTGTTCCGCAGCTCCCCGCCGTACCCGTACCAATCCGAGTACCGCCACACGTCCAGCAGGTGCCGCCCCCACCGCTCGCCGTACCCCGGCGAGTTCAGCAACTCGTCGATCAGTTTCTCGAAAGCGTCGGGGGCGTTGTTCTTGGCAAACGCTTCGACCTGCTCGGGCGTCGGCGGCAGGCCGGTGAGGTCGAGGTGCAGCCGGCGAACCAGCGTCACCCGGTCGGCCTCCCCGGCTGGCGTCAGTTGCTTCTTGTCCCACTCGGCTTTCAGGAAGTGATCGACGGGGTGAACGCCGTTCGGCACGCCGGCCTGCTTCGGCGGGACGAACGCCCAGTGCGTGACCGCCTCCGCCTCGGCTGGCACTGTCGCCCCCTCGTCGATCCAACGGGCGATGAGGGCGACGTCGGCGTCGGGCAGCTTGCCCGTCGGCGGCATCTGGGCGAAGTCGCCTTCGCCCTTGAGGGCTTTCACCAGCGGGCTGTCGGCGGCCTTCTTCGGTACCACCACGGGGCCGTTCAGTCCGCCTTTCAGGGCGAAGGTGCCGGTGTGCAGCCGCAGCCCGCCTTTCTGCTTGGCCGGGCCGTGGCAACTGGCGCAGTGCTGCTCGAACAGGGGGCGGATCTGTTTGCCGAAATCGACCGGGTCGGCGGCGTTCACCGCGACGGGCAGCGACAGGAGCACAACGAACGTGGGAAGGCGCATGGCGGCCCTTCCGGGGGTGGCGGGAAGATGAGTGTACCCGAGGCGGGCCGCGTCGGCAAAGATTCGCCGAGCGGCCCGCGTGGCTCACACCTCACTCCCGGACACCTTCCCCCCCTCACGGGTTGGTGAACGGCTGCTGCGGGGAGAGCTGGATCACCTTCCCGCCCGACTTGAGCGGCGGGGTGAAGGTGGGGGTACCCGTCGGCATGGGCATCGGCGCCGGGGCGAGGGTCGGCGCGGACGCCGGTGCGGGCGCCACCGCCGGGGCCGGCGGCAGGCTGGTGGACCACCCCGGCGGGGCCGGAGTGGTGTCGCACGCCGGGGTGCAGGTGGCGTCCCCGCACATGCCGCCCCACTTCGGGGTGAAGAAGCCCATCACCCGCTCGAGCAGACGTGGGCGGCACGGGCGGGCGTCACACCCGACGGCCGGCACCTCGGCCCGCGCGGTCAGCGGGACGTACCGCACCCGCGGGCGGGCGGTGGGGGTCTCGCACCCGGCGGACAGGCGGTTCACCGGCACGCTCATCGTGTTGCCCCAGTCGCCGCGGGCGGGGGTCGCCGGGCCGGTCGCACACCCGCCGGTCGCACACGCCCCGGTCCCGCACCCCGGCTCGGTGCAGCGGAAGTACGCCCGCAGCGGGGCGCGGTACGGCGTCGGAGCACACGGGAAGCCGCCCGGAGTCGGACGATAGCACAGCCAGTCTTTGAACTTGTCCAGGCAGGTGCCGCGGGTGGTGTCGCACCCGCTGCCCCTCGGCGCGAGCAGGTTGAGGTACGGGCGCACCGGCTGGGAGGTGGGAGCGTCGGCGCACGGGGCCGGGGGGCAGTTGTTTACCAGCGTGCCGGGGTACACGGCCGGCGTGCCCCAACTCGGAGTGCCGGTCATCGTCGGGGCCGGGGGCGGCAGGGTGGCGGCGGCCGACTGCACGGCGGCGGACAATGGCTGGTTCAGGCTGGACGGCGGGGTCGGCGACGCCGGGTGGACGGACACCGGCGGACCGGCGACGGCGACCATCTGGAACGACCCAACCAACGCGAGGGCGGCGAAACGCTTCACGGGCGGCCTCCGTGCCGATGATGCCGGTTGTTTCGACCGCGCACCACCCGCCCCGCCCATCGCCGACATCAACTCCCCGAAGTGTGCCCGTTCACCCGCCGTCACAACCGTTATGGTTTGCCAGAAGGGCGTATGTTGACAGCGCGTGCAACCGCGACCGGTCGGACGAGCCGCGACCGCGAGGGAGCGGGTGGGTGAACACCCG
>CAYMHO010000541.1:0-2913 GCA_964390195.1 uncultured Fimbriiglobus sp.
CGTAGTAGCTCACCAGGTGGTTCTTGGTGCCCATGAGCATCGGCCCGGCGTCCACACGGTACACCACCGGCTTGCCACCGCTCTGGAATCCCGACGCCGAAATCCGGATGCGATACCGCCCGCGATCCGGCGGGTAGAACTGGCCGACCACGATGGAGTTCCACGCCGACGAGCTGAACATCACCAGCTCGTCGTCCCGCTTCAGGTACACGCTCTCGGTGGCTACCTTCACCGCCCGCTCGTCGTGCAGTGAATACCGCTTCTTTACTAGTAGCGGCTGTGGGCTGTTGGCGATCGCTCGACCGAGCGCCCGGTCGGCCGCTTCGAGGTACTTTTCCATCAGAAACGACGACGTGTGATGTGCCTCGCCGCTGGTGTCGAACCCGTTCGCCTGGGCATCGGTGGGCAGCAGTTCTTGCAGGTCGATGTCGATGCCGAGGAGGTCGCGGATGGTGTTCTCGTATTCGACGCGGTTCAACCGCCGCAGCACCGTTCGCCCCTGCGTGGCGCGTGCCTTCAGTTCGCCCGTCACGATCTCTTTGGCGATCCAGTCCGTCACCGCCTTCGCGTCCTTCGCCGGTGGTCGCGGCTTCGCCTCCGGCGGCATGGTCCCGTCTTTCAACCGCCCGAGGACCGCCGCCCACCGCTCGCGTTCGGCCTTCTCGGTGAACACTCCGGTCAGCGTGTCGGCGCGGAACTTCCCCTTCGGCTTCTCCGCCCCGTGGCAATCGACGCAGTGGCTGTTGAGAAAGGTGCGAACGGGTTCGGTGGGCGGGTCGGCGGCCGTTGCCACAGCGGACGAAAGCAGCACGGCAAGGAAGGCGTGACGCGGGGCGGGCATGGACGTGCAACCGGGCCGGAGGGATGCCGACATTATCCACATACCGCGAACGCGGTGTCCACGATTTCCTCCGACCGGAAGACCGGGTACGCTAGGCGGTACTCTCCCGAGTGTTCGCGCATGACCCGTTCCGCCGTTGCCCTGCTCGTACTCGCAAGTGCGGCTTCCGCCGCGGACGTCGATTTCAACCGCGACGTGCGGCCGATCCTGTCGGACAAGTGCTTCAGTTGCCACGGGCCGGACGAGAAGCACCGTCAGGCGAAACTGCGGCTGGACGTGGAGAAAGACGCCCACGCCTCCGGGGTGATCGTGCCGGGCAAGCCGGGCGAGAGCGAGCTGATCGACCGCATCACCACGAAGGACGAGAAAGACGTCATGCCGCCGGTGAAGGGCGGGAAGAAGTTGACCGCGGCCGAGATCGACAGCTTGAAGAAGTGGGTGGCGGGCGGGGGGAAGTACGCCGCCGCGTGGGCGTATGTGCCGCCGAAGAAGCACGACCCGCCGGCCACGAAGCACCCGACCGCGAACTGGATCGACAATTTCGTCTTCGACCGGCTGGAGAAGGAAGGGTTGACCCCGTCGGCCGAGGCCGACCGTCGCACCCTCGCCCGTCGACTGTTCTTCGACCTGACGGGCCTGCCGCCGACGCCTGTCGAGGTGGATGCGTTCGTCGCTGACAAGTCGCCGGATGCCTATGAGAAGTTGGTGGACAGGTTGCTCGCCAGCGAACACTTCGGCGAGCGGATGGCGATGTATTGGCTGGACCTCGTGCGGTACGCCGACACGGTGGGCTATCACGGCGACCAGGACCACCACGCCTCGCCGTACCGCGACTACGTCATCGATGCGTTCAACCTGAACACGCCGTTCGATCAGTTCACCCGCGAGCAACTGGCCGGCGACCTGCTGCCCAAGCCGACCACCGACCAACTCATCGCCACCTGCTACAACCGCCTGCTGCAAACGTCGCACGAGGGCGGGGTGCAGCCGAAGGAGTACATCGCCATTTACTCCGCCGACCGGGTGCGGAACGTGTCGGCCGTGTGGATGGGGGCGACGGTCGGGTGTGCCCAGTGCCACGACCACAAGTTCGACCCGTACACGGCGAAGGACTTTTACTCACTCGCCGCGTTCTATGCGGATGTCGATGACGAGAAGCACCTGCGGGGCGGCGGGGCCGACACGGTGCCGACGAAACGCCCACCCGAAATGCTGGTTCACACCCGCCGCGAGCGGGAGCAGCTGGCGGCCCTGGAAAAGCAGATCGAAACGCTCGGCAAGCCCGACACCGACGACGGCAAGAGGCAGCTCGCTGAACTCACGAAGATGCGCGACACGCTGAAGAAGTCGCAACGGCTGGTGATGGTGACGCAGGCTCTGGCCACACCCCGCACGGTACGTGTGCTGCCCCGCGGCAACTGGCTCGACGACACCGGCCCGGAGGTGACGCCCGCCATCCCCGCGTTCCTCGGGTCGTTGAAAACCGAGAAGCGGGCGACCCGTCTCGACCTCGCCAACTGGCTGTCTGATGTGAGAAGCGGAGCCGGCGGGCTGACCGCCCGCGTGTTCGTCAACCGGCTGTGGTACCTATACTTCGGGGCCGGCCTGTCGCGGTCTTTGGAAGACTTCGGCGGGCAGGGCGAACCGCCGACGCACCCGGAGTTGCTCGATTCGCTCGCGGTCGCGTTCGCCGAGAAGTGGGACGTGAAGCAGGTGGTGAAGTTGATCGTGACGAGCAAAGCCTACCGCCGGTCGTCGCTCGTGTCGGATGCCCTGAAGGAACGCGACCCGGAGAACAAATTGCTCGCCCGACAGGGGCGGTGGCGGCTGCCGGCGGAGAGCGTTCGCGACAACGCGTTGTTCATCAGCGGGCTGCTGGTGCTGGACGTCGGCGGGTCGTCGGCCAAGCCGTACCAGCCGGCGAAATACTACCGGCACCTGAACTTCCCCCAGCGGGAGTATGCATCGGACAAGGACCTGAAGCAGTGGCGGCGGGGCGTGTACGTCCACTGGCAGCGGCAGTACCTGCACCCGATGCTCAAGGCGTTCGACGCCTCCACCCGCGAGGAGTG
>CAYMHO010000542.1:0-2908 GCA_964390195.1 uncultured Fimbriiglobus sp.
CCCCTCGCCGCGGCCCGGGGGCGCGCCCGGGGGTCCGGCCCCCCCCGGCCCGCCCCCCCTCGCCGCGAAGACGTTTACTTCGCCCCGGGCACGGGCGGGGTCTTCGGGTGCAGTTTCACCCGCGCGTCGTACTCGGCGGTCAGCACGTCCTTCACCACGCCCCGCTTGATTAGCTCCTTCTCCGGCACTTCCCCCAGGTCCTTCGTGTCCTTGATCCACTGGTCCAGTGCCGCCCGCATCTTCTTCAACTGCTCCTCGTGGTCCTTGCTCCCGGCCAGGTTCTTCACCTCGTGCGGGTCGGCCTCGGTGTCGTACAGTTCCTCCGCCGGTTTGGTCGCCGCCATGAACAGCTTCTGCGTGTCGTTCAGCTTGCCGTCGAACGCCAGCCGTCGCCACGTCCGCATGATGGGCATCTCGTCCATGTAGTTGATCCACTGGGCGTAGGGCAGCTCCGGGTGGAAGTTGCGGAGGTAGTGCCACCGCTCGCCCCGTACGCTGCGGATGCGGTCGTAGCTCTCGTCCATCCGATCGCGGCAACTGAACACGTACTCCGGCGCCTTCTGCATCTTCTCGCCCAGCATCACACGCCCCTGCATCTCCTTCGGGATCTCCGCCCCCGCCAAACTCAGAGCCGTCGGGGCGAAGTCGAGGAAGCACACCAGGTCGTCCCGCACGCTCTCGGCCTTCACCTTGCCCGGCCACCGCACCAGCAGCGGCACCAGGATGCCGCTGTCGTACAGCCACCGCTTGCCGCGGCTCAGCCCCCACCCGTGGTCGCCGAAGAAGAACACCACCGTGTTCTCGCTCAGCTTGCGGTCGTCGAGCGCCTTCAGGATGTCGCCGACGGTGTAGTCCATGGCGGTGGCGTTGTCGTGGTAGACGGCCACGTTGGCCCGCACCTCCTTGGTGTCGGGGTAGTACGGCGGCAGCTTCACCCTCGCCGGGTCGTGCCGCTGGTCGGCCTTCAGCCGGGCGGTGTTCTTCTCGTACTGGGCGGGTGTGGCGCGGGCCTGGCTCTCGTGCGTCACGTTGATGTTGACGAACGCGAAGAACGGCTTGTCCGTCGGCAGCACGTCGGCGTTCTTCGTCCAGTCCTTGGTGCTGTCCACCCAGTCGGCCGGCGGGTCGAAGTTGAAGTCGGTCTTGCCCGGCCACGCGACGAAGTACCCGGCCTTGCGGAGTCCGTCCACGAACCGCGGCGGCGGGGCGGTCAGCTTCGACCGCATGTGGTGGCTGCCCATCGTCGTCGGGTACTGCCCCGTGATCAGCCCGGAGCGGCTGGGCGCACAGACCGGGGCGTGGGTGAAGCAGCGGGTGAACCGGGCGCCCTGTTTGGCGAAGGCATCCAGGTTCGGGGTGATCGCGTCCGGGTCGCCGTAGCTGCCCAGGTTCGGCGAGAAGTCCTCGGCGACGATCCAGACGACGTTCGGCCGCTTGGCGTCGGCGGCCAGGCCGACCGACGCGAGCAGCACGGCCAGCAGGGAGAGGGTGGACCTCATGACGAACTCGCGGAGGGGGGAGGGGTGTCGGGGGCGTCCAGGTCGGTTTCGTCGTCGCACAGATGGAAGCGGTGCAGGAAGCGGTGGTACACCGGGGCGAGCAGGACGGCCACCATTGTCAGGAACGCCAGCCCGCTGTACAGGGCGTAGAAGGCGGAGAACAGTTTGCCCGCGTCGGTGGTCATCTTGTCCACCGGCCCCATGCCGGTGAGGATCATGCTGGCGTTCAGGAACCCGTCGACCAGTCGCAGTTCGCCGAAGTAGCAGTACCCGAGGGTGCCGAGGGTGAGCGAGAAGACGACGATGCCGGTGCTCACCAGGAAGTTGCGGACCAGCCGGCGGAGGAACACGCGGAACGGGGCGAGCGGTTGGGTGCGCTGCTCGAGTTTGAACTGACGACGGCGGCGGCTCATCGGGCCGACTCCCGGTGCGGGTCCGGCATCGTACCCTAGCGGGAGGGGTAGTGGAACTGACCGGCTGGGCAAGGGGATCAAGGGGATCAAGGGGATCACACATACCCCCTCACTGACACACTTGACGTAAGTGAAGACAGGATCTCGGGTTTCGTCATTAATCTGGATGTCGTCTCAGCGAATTGGAGAAGAGCATGTTGGAGAAGAGCATGACCGAAGCGGAATGGCTCGCAGGCCAAAAACCGAACCCGATGCTGTCCTTTCTCTCGGGATTGGCAAGCGAACGCAAACTCCGGTTGTACCTGCACGCTTGCCTGTTGCGTACCCTGCGATGTGATGAGTACTTTACGCAGGTGCTCGCAGTGGGCGAACGCCTGGCTGAAGGGCAGACGAGTGAGGAGGACCGCCAACGGGTTCTTCCGCTGGTATCCGACTACCACACAGACCTTTTCCCCTCAGTCGCGGCTATCGTTTCTCCGCTCACAGTGAGTTGGCTTCATTGGGGCGCGGAAGCGGCTGCAAGGGACGTGGCATCCAGCTTTGTCCCAATCGTTGACCCTCGCTCCTGGGATGAAGCAGCATGGCAGACACACGTCAACGCTGAACTCAACACTCAATGTGACCTCCTTCGTGACATCTTCGGCGATCCGTTCTGACCGACCGGGGTTGATCTCCGCTGGCTCACTCCCACCGTCGTCTCCCTCGCGAAGGGCATCTACGCGGAGCGTGCGTTCGACCGGATGCCGATTCTGGCGGATGCCCTCGAAGACGCCCGGTGCGAGCACACCGGGATCTTGACCCACTGCCGCGGTGACGGCCCGCATGTACGCGGCTGCTGGGTGGTGGATCTGCTCCTCCGCAAGTCATAGGCAGGGACCTCACTCCCCGGCCCCCTCTCCATGACATGGAGAGGGGGTGTTCAACCCACCCGAGTTGCTGGTTTGCCGCGAGGCGCCGACGAGTGGGCCACGTCCCCGCTCGTCGGTGCCTCGCGGC
>CAYMHO010000543.1:0-2897 GCA_964390195.1 uncultured Fimbriiglobus sp.
AGCGACAGGTGCCACCGCCGCCAGAAGTCGGTGATGCTGCTCGCCAGGTACGGCAGGTTGAAGTTCGCCGGCAGCTCGAACCCGAACCACTTCGCCACGCCGACGGCCACGTCCGTGTACCCGCTGAAGTCGCAGTAGATTTGCACCGCCCACGCCACCGCCGCCCACCGCAGCACGGCGGCGTCGTAGGCGGTGGGGTTGCTGAACACCGGATCGACGAACAGGGCGTGCAGTTGGTCGGCGATGAACAGCTTCTTGAACAGCCCGCCCACGAACAGCCGCAGGCCGTCTTCGATCTGCTTCGCCGACACCTTCGGCGGGCTGGTCATCTGGGGGAGGAACTCCACCGCCCGCACGATCGGCCCGGCCGCCATCTGCGGGAAGAAGGCGACGAACAGGCTGTAGTCGAGCAGGCTCCGCACCGCCGGGATCTGTCGGCGGTACACGTCCACCGTGTAGCTGATGCCCTGGAAGGTGTGGAAGCTGATGCCCAACGGGAGCAGGATGTCCCAGGTGCGGTCCTGTACTGTGACGCCGCACAACTTCGCCAGTGACACCGCGTTGTCGGCGAAGAAGCCGGTGTACTTGAACGCCGCCAGCAGCCCGAGGTTCGACACGACGCTGAGCAGCAGCCACCGCTTCCGCACGCGGGTGTCGTCGGTCGCCGCGATCCGCCGCCCGGCCCACCAGTCGATGCCGGTGAGGCTCAGGATGACCCACAGGTAGCCGGGGCTGGCCCAGGCGTAGAACACCCAACTGGCGAGCGTCAGCCAGCCGTACTTGCCCGCCCGCCACGGCAGCAGGTGGTACACCAGCAGCACCACCGGCAGGAAGATGAAGAACTCTTTCCCGGCGAAAATCACCGCAGCCTCCTGACGTGGTCTGCTCGCGGCGCGAGCGGTCTAGGTGTGCCCGCTCGCGGCGCGAGCAGACCACTTCGATCACGGGGCGGCCCCCCGCACCACGCGGGTGGGTTCGCTGCCGACCCGCTCCAGCTCCCGCTTCACCCACGCCGACAGCACCGTCGCCCCGGCCGCGTTCGGGTGGATCAGGTCGGCGAAGTGCTGGTCGCCCAGCCCCACCGCCTCCCGCGTCGCCCGCAGCACCAGCACCCCACGGGCCGTTTCCACCTCCGTCAGTCGCGCGCGGTACTGGGCGAACTCGGCAGGGTGTCGGGCTTCCAAATCCGCCGTCGTCGGCATGTCGATCAGTACCACCGCCACTCCGTTCGTCTCGGCCCAGTCGATCAGCCGGTGAAGGTACTTCAAATGCGAACCCGTGCGGTAGCGATGCAAGTACTCGAACGGCGGTTGCTCCCACCCGCTCTGCTTCATCTGCTCGTAGCTGCGGCCGGCGAACCACCGCGTCGGGGCGTACCCTCGCTGATGTGCGATGTCCTCGCCGATCTGCTTCTGCCGGTCCGCCTCGGACGCCGTTTCCGGGCACAACCCGTCGGCCGTGCTCGCGGCCCACATCTTGATCCCGTGCCGGTACCGCCACGTCGCCGACACCTCGCCCAGCCGCCCCTGCCAGTAGTGTCGTGTCACCCACTCGGCAGCGTCCGGCCGGGTGCGTTCCCAATCCCGCACGTCGGCGAGCGTCAGCAGGGAGTTCGCCCCGTGCGGCTCGTGCCGGCTGTCGTTCAGGTCGCTCGCCGTGATGCCGTACACCAGCACCTTCGGCGGATTCGAGCAGGCGTGGGTCGTGCCGAAGTACACGTCCGAGGTCGTCCCCCCGCTCAGCCCGACGGCGTACACGTTGGCCAACTCCTCACCCCGCCAGATCACGCGGCCGATCACCGCCGGGTTGATCCCCTCGGCGACCGGCGACCCGCCGACGAACACCACGTCCCGCCGCTCGGCCGCACACCCGCTCACCCGCTCGGTGTACCCGTCCGGCGAGTGCCGCTCCCAGGTCGTGCTGTTCAACCGGATGACGACCTCGAACACGAGAAGTCCGAGCAGGAACACCCATACGAAGCGGAGGCGGTGGACGAGCGAACGGCGGGGCGGGGTCATGGCCGTGACCGGGGGGCGGGGCGGGGAGTGTAGCGGACAAAAAGCGGACGTGGGAAGGCGAACTGGCCGGGTGGAACTTCGGCCGCCACCGGCGGGTATGTACACTACCCCCGTCACCCTCCCGGAGTCCGCCCGATGGCCCGTTCCCGCCGCCGTGTCGACGATGACGATGACGACGATGACGACCGCCCGGTGAAGAAAGCCCGCTCCCGCCGGGATGACGACGACGACGAGGACGAGGACGAAGACCCGCGGCGGAGGCTCAAGCAGAAGAAGGCGAAGAAGAAGGGCGGTTCACCCGCACAACTGTTCATCATCCTGGGTGTGGTCGGCGGGCTGCTCCTGCTCGGCGGCGGGGTTGTCGTCGCGTTGGTCTTTCTCATGGAGACGCCCGAACGCGCCTTCGAGGACCTCAAGGACGCTCACCTGAAGAAGGACTATGGCCGCGTCTACGACCGCATGGACAAGGAGACGCAACAGGACTTCGAGAAGTCGGCGCAACTGTTGATACAGTTCGACAAGTCGTTGGCCGTCCACAACGGCAAGAAGGGGAGGGAGTTGTTCGTGGCGTTCACCGCGGAGATGGAGAAACGGGGAGGCGTCGAGACGAAGGCCACTGACAAGTTCCGGGAGGAGATCAAGAACACGAAGGTCGAGTCGGTGGTGGTCAACGGGGACACCGCCACCCTCACCATCAAGGGTGGCAACGGCCGCACCGAGACCATAACGATGGTGAAGCAGGACGGGACGTGGCGGATGAAAAAGAAGTCGGGCTTTCAGTAAGCGTTCTTGCTGCGGTGGGTGAGCATGTGCCAGACGGTCAGGAGCATGATCCGCAGGTCGAACAGCGGGTTCCAGTGGGTGATGTAGTACAGGTCG
>CAYMHO010000544.1:0-2883 GCA_964390195.1 uncultured Fimbriiglobus sp.
CAGGTGCTCGCCCTCGCCCCCACCGCCGACGACGGCCGCCGCCGCACCCTGGCGAACGCCGTCAAGTACCTGCAATCGGCCGGCGACGGGCTACTCGATGTCGCCCGCCGCGACCTGACCGAACTCGACACCTGGCGGGGCGTGGTGACCTCCGGACGAAACGAGTTCGAGGACCGCTACCGCTCCGAGTATCTGGCCGGCGAGGCGTTCCGCCGGTTCGACCAGACCCGCGAGCAGGTGATGCACATGCTCGACCTGCCGGGGCCGGGCAAGTTCGTGTCGGCCGTGTTCACCCTCGCCCGCTGGCCGTACGACTTCCTCCGCAAGTTCCTGGTGAAAGCCGTCAGCCGCCCGGCCCCGCCGAACCTGCCCGAAACGGAGGTGTGCAAGGCCGCCATGACCGCGTGGCTGGACCGCCTGCAAGCCGAGAGCCTGCGGCGGTCGAGCCAGCACCCGCTCTGGAAGCAGGTGGTCCACGGGTTCGACGCCGGGCTGAAGTCGCAGGCGAGCGACCTGTTCGACCAGCGGCTGATGACCCTCTCGCGGAAGGAGAACGACGAACTCGACCGCCTCGCACGGGCGGTGCCGGAGAAGTTGGCCACCAACCCGGTGCTGCTGAACGTCCTCCGCGGCGGGGTGATCGCCCTCGACCTCGTCGCCATCGGGCTGGTGTGCTGGCTGGCGTTCGCGCTGCAAAGCTGGTGGTGGCTGCTGCTCATCCTGCCGGCGGTGTCGATCACCCGGCACGTCGTCGAGTTCGTGGTCGGGCGGATCGTGGACGGCGGGCGGAACAAGCTGAAGCGGGAGCGGGAGGCGATGGTGGGCGAACAGCTCACCGCCCCGATGCAGGCGTGGCTGGGCGACTGGCCGACGACCGGCGGGAGCAGCCTGGAGAAGCTGCAACTGGTCCTTCGCCGCGTGCCCGACACCATCCGCGAACTGGCCGGCATCGCGGCCCCGCCGACGGCAGTCGAACGGAGCGAGCCAAGCCCCGTCCCCACATCGCCGGGGCGATGACGGAGGATCGCCGTGGACAACGAATTTGAAGTGAGAGACGTGCCACTCGAAGAGGCCGAGGCAATACTCGTCGTCCGACTGTTCATTTCCGCGGTGGACGAGACCGCCGAGTTCGAATTCCCGTTGGCTCGCGTCCGCAAGGATCCTCCCGAGGTGGTGGTCACACTCACCACGCTCCCGGACGGGTCGGTCGTCAGTGAGACCCGAGTGATTCACCGCGGGACTTTCACCGGGCGTGGTCAGGGAGGAATCTCCAGCTGGCCGACATCGAACGACCAGAGAGAAGAGCAGTCCTCGTCCGTTTACATCTCCGGGCGATCGGCCGACGTCGTGGAGGTGAGTTGTTCTGCCGATTGGACTGTTCCTAACGTCGGCAGTGGCGACTTCCAGGAGGAGTTGGTCGTCCCGTGGCTCGGTTCGGCGCGGGCCGACCTACCCGATGGCAGTTGGGTGACAGCCGAGCTGACCTCAACCCACCCTGCCGATGCAACTCCCGACCTGACGACTTGAAGACCTGCTGACCTGACGACTTCTACCACTCTCCCGGCACTTCGCCCCCGGCCCGCGTGCCGGCGGCTTGCCACACCGGGCCGGCCACCGTCTGCCGCACGAACCGCACGCTGCCGTCGGCGACCGCCGCGTTCATCCCGCCGGTGTGCCGGCTGCCGTAGGCGCTGTAGCGGTCCCACACCTGCGGGGCGAGCGTACTCCACGACACCGGCGGCGGGTTGTACGGCATCGGCGGCGGGGGTGGGGGCGGCGGAACGTACGCCGTCGGGTGCCCGTAGCCGATCGGCCGGAACGTGGACAGCAGCAGCCCGGCCCCGGCGTTCGGGCCGGTGTTGTTCGCCCACCCGGCGAACGAGCCGACCGACTGGAGCGGCGGGGACGGGGGCGTGTCGAACGGGGCGGTCTGATACGAGTCGAGGTTGCCGTCGGCGATCACCTTCTCGCCGAACAGCAGCGTGTTCGACAGCCCGTCGGTCACGTCGAGCAGGCGGAAGGGGGTGCGGTAGGTGAACACCCCGTCGTTCGTCGCCCGGAATTGTGGGAAGCTCAGCGTGCCGGCATTCGCCCCGTAGGTGCTCGCCCCGGCCAGCACGCTGCCGAAGGTGAGCGGGTTCGACGGCACCCCCATGGACGGGCAGACGAAGGTGGAGATCGCCGCCGACGCCGGGGTGCCCGCCCCGCCGATGTTCGCCCCGTAGTTGGTGAAGTTCCACCGCGGGTGGACGTTCTGCTGCTCAAGGTACGGCAGCAGTTCGACGAACACGCTCGTCTGCCGGCCGTCGGCGGCCGGCTGGCCCATGCCCACCGGGAAGCGACCGTCATTCACACCCTCGTAGTTGTGGACGGCGAGGCCCAGTTGCTTCAGGTTGTTGCTGCACGACATGCGGGCGGCCGCTTCCCGCACCTTCTGCACCGCCGGCAGTAGCAAGCCGATCAGAATGGCAATGATGGCGATGACGACCAGCAGCTCGATGAGCGTGAAGGCGGTGCGAAGAGTGACTCGATTCATCGGGCTCACCCCTGACTGGCGCGGCTGCCACCTACAACCTACACTAGACCGCACTGCCGTCCGTTGCCAAGCCCTCCCGCTCCGGTCGCCCATGAGTATCGACCCGCAGCAGCCCTTCCTTCGCACCCTCGCGCCGCTCCTGCGGGCGTTGGAGAAGCAGCTCCGCGGCTGGCTCGACGCCCGCCGGAAGTACCCCATCACCATCATCCAGCGGGCCGAGATCGAGGGCATCGCCGAGGATTTGAAGCGGAAGGCCGACGCCCTCGACGTGGACCGCCCGCTGCTGGTGGTGATGCTCATGGGCGGCACCGGGGTCGGCAAATCGACGCTCATGAACGCCCTCGCCG
>CAYMHO010000545.1:0-2882 GCA_964390195.1 uncultured Fimbriiglobus sp.
TCAAACTGATGGGGCTGAAGCGGGTGGTCACGTCGAAGGCGTTCATCGACCGCACGCACCTGAGCGTGCCCGGCGTCGAGTTCGTGCACCTGGAGGAGGTCCGCAAGACGGTCGGCAAGTTGGAGGGGTTGCGGACGCTGCTCCAGCAACGGCTGGCACCGGGGTGGGCGAAGTCGGCGGCGCTCAAACACGCCACCCGCGACCCGAACGCCCCGGCGGTGGTGCTGTTCACGTCGGGTAGCGAGAAGGCGCCCAAAGCGGTGCCGCTCACGCACGCCAACGTGCTGAGCAACATGAAGATGACCATCCCCGGCCTGTACGTGACGCGGGCCGACACGGTGCTCGGCTTCCTGCCCCTGTTCCACAGCTTCGGGCACACGGTCACGTCGCTCCTGCCGCTCCTGTCGGGCATCAAGATCCTGCACCACCCCGACCCGACCGACGCCGGCGGGCTGGTGCGGAAGGTGGCCGCGTACAAGCCGACGCTCATCGCCGGCACGCCGACGTTCATGGGGTACATCCTGGACAAGGCCCAGCCGGGCGAACTGGACTCGCTGAAGCTGATCGTGGTCGGGGCGGAGAAGTGCCCGGACGCCATCTTCGAGAAGGCGAAGAGGCTGGCCCCGAAGGCGACGGTGGTGGAGGGGTACGGCATCACCGAGTGCGCGCCGATCGTCACCTTCAACCCGCCGGACGCGACCCGGCCCGGCACCATCGGCAAGCCGCCCCCCGAGGTGGCCGTGCGGGTGCTGGACGTGGACCACGGGCACCCGGTCCCCCAGGGGCAGATGGGCCTGCTGGAGGTGAGCGGGCCGAACATCTTCCCCGGCTACATCGGGCACGACGGCCCCTCCCCCCTGAAGGAGGCGGACGGGCGGACGTGGTACGCGACCGGCGACCTGGTGGCGGTGGACCCGGACGGGTACGTCGTCTTCCACGGGCGGCTGAAGCGGTTCCTGAAGGCCGGCGGGGAGATGATTTCGTTGCCCGCGCTGGAGGAACCGTTCGCCAAGCTGTACCCGCCGACGGAGGACGGCCCGCGGGTGGCGGTGGAGGGCATCGAGACGCCCGACGGCCGCAACGTGGTGCTGTTCACGACGGAGGACGTGACCATCCGGGACGCGAACGCGGTGCTCCAGAAGGAAGGCTTCCGCGGGGTGATGCGACTCGACGGGGTGAAGAAAGTGGACAGGATCCCGGTTCTGGGTACGGGCAAGACCGACTACAAGGTGCTGCGGGCGATGCTCTCCCCGTCGAACGCGGTGGCGTGAGGCCGCCGGAAGGCGGTTGAACTCGGGCGGGGGATGCGGTGAGACGGAGACCAACCCGTGGGCAGCGAGGGCAACGTCATGGCGTCCGGCGACATCGTGCTAGCGATTACCGGGGCGAGCGGGTCGCGGTACGGGGTGCGGCTGCTGGAAGTGCTGCTGACGGCCGGTCGGACGGTACACCTGGTCATCAGCCCGGCGGCCGGCGAGGTGTTCGAGCGGGAACTCGGCCAGCCCATCCCGTTGCTGCCCAGGCAGTTCGACCCGGCGGTGCTCCTGGGGGCGGCCGCCGGCGGCCTCGACCTGAGCCGGCTGCACTACCATGACGTGCGGAACTTCCAGGCGGGTATCGCCAGCGGGTCGTTCCTGACGGCCGGCATGGTGGTGTGCCCGTGCAGCCTGGGCACCGTCGCGGCCATCGCCCACGGGGTGGGGGAGAACCTGATCCACCGGGCAGCGGACGTGCACCTGAAGGAGCGGCGGAAACTGGTGCTGGTGCCCCGTGAAACGCCTCTCGGTGTGATCCAACTGAGGAACCTGTTGGCGGTGGCCGAGGCCGGGGCGGTGGTGCTGCCGGCCATGCCGGCGTTCTACACCCTGCCGCGGTCGATCGACGACATGGTGGACTTCATCGTGGGGCGGGTGTGCGACCAGTTGGGGGTGGAACACCGCCTGTTGAAACGGTGGGGGGCGGAGGCCGATTCGGGCGTGGGCTGAATCGGGTGGGAGCAATGTCGGGGGGCAGTTTTCAGTTCCCGTCAACTTTTCACGTCGGCGGTCGATATCAGAGGTCGGGTTGTAGTGACTTTGTCGAATCTTGTTCGCAACAGAACGACTGAACTGACCGGAATATGCTACGGAATCCTCCGAGCTTACCTATTTTCCTTTCCAACCCCTAAATCCTGCCCGCGGCAGAGACGCCGAATATGCACCCGGTTCGCCCCGATGCCCACGGGGACGCGCGGACGGAGCGCGTCTCCGGCGCTCCCTGTCTCGACCTGGACCAGTTGACGACCGACGCCCGCGAGCACGGGCTGGTGTGGCTGCGTGACCACGCCCTGCCCGACCCGTCCGACCCCGACCACCTGACCACCCTGCTGGCGGTGATGCGGCTCGACCTGGAGCGGCCGGGGGCGGCGTCCGGGCGGCTGACCGAGTACCGGCGGGTGTTCGCCGCCCTGCGGACCACCCCCGAGGGGCGGCGGGGCGTGCGGGAACTGGAGACCGACTCGGCCCGGCGGATCCTGGTGCACACCCCCCGCCCGTCGGCGGTGGACAACTGGCGGCGGGTGGACGCGGTGACGGAGAACACCCCGGCCCCGTCGCCGCTGGTGGAGATGCCCACCTCGGCCGAACTGAGCGTGGCCGCGTCCGGCCCGCGGGACGTGCCCGAACTGGACCCGGCGGTGGCGGCCGAACTCGGGTTCACCGAACTGGTGCGGCTCGGCCAGGGCGGGTTCGGGACGGTATACGCGGCCCGCCAGCCGAGCGTCGGCAACCGGCTGGTGGCCATCAAGTACACGGCCGCCCGCAGCCGCGAGCCGCAGGTGCTCGCCGCCCTCCAGCACCCGAACATCATGCCCGTGTGGTCGGTGCACGAGTCGGCCGGGCACC
>CAYMHO010000546.1:0-2868 GCA_964390195.1 uncultured Fimbriiglobus sp.
GCTCACTTCTCCTTCTTCGGCGGCAGCCACTCCTTCTGCGGCGGGGGCGGTTCGACGCCCTTGAGGTCCAGCGTGCTGACGGCGTTCGTCTTCAGGTCCACGACCCGGATGCGGTGGGCGTTGGTGTCGGCCACGTACAGCTTGCCGGCGGCCACGCTCATCCCGGCCGGCTCGTTGAACGCCGGGTCCTTCGCCTCCCCGCCGAGCAGCGTCTTCACCTTCTTCGTCGCCGGGTCGTACTCCTTCAGCTTGCTGTTGTAGGTGTCGGCGATGAGCAACTTGCCTCCGTGGGCCACCACCCCCAGGGCGTGTTGCAGTTTCGCCTTCTCGGCGTCCCCGTCCTCGTCCCCGAAATAGAACAAACTGCCGCGGCCGGGGCTGCCGACGAGTGTGGTCACCCGCCCTTCACCGTTCAGCGGCACGCGGCGGATGGCGCTCCCCTCGCTGTCGGCCACGTACAGGTACTTGTCGTCGGCACTCAGGCCGGACGGCTGGCCGAAGTTGGCCGCGTACACCGGGCCGTCGTCGATGTTCTCCCGCCCCGTGCCGGCGAAGGCGTACACCTTGTTCGCCTTCAGATCGAGGGCCCAAATCTGGTGGTGCCCGGCCATGGCGATGAACAGGGTGTCGCCCACCTTCAGCAGATCCCACGGGCTGTTCAGCCCGGTCTTGAGCGGCTCGCCCGGGTTGTCCTTGTCGATGTTGCGGGTGTCGCGGGCCTGCTCGCCGGTGCCGGCGACCGTCTTCACCGTGCCCGCCTTCAGGTCGGCGGCGCGGAGGACGTGGTTCTTGCGGTCGGCGATGTACAGGGTGTCGCCGTCGAGCGCCAACCCCTGCGGGTCGTCGAACTGAACGTCGGCGAACTTTCCGTCCTTGTTCCCAGGTGTCCCGCTGCCGATGACCGCCTTCTTCTCGCCTTTCAGGTTCGTGACGATGACGCGGTGGTGGGTACTGTCGGCGATGACGAGACGGTCGGTTTTTTCGTCCGCGAGGGTTTTGCCGGGGAAGAACAGCGGGGTGTCGCCGGCCTCGCGGTAGCGGATCAGGTCGAACCGCATCGGCTTGTCGTTCAGCACCTTCTTGTCCTTCGCCTCCGCCACCAGTTTGCCGATCACCTTGTCCAGCAGTTCCAGTTGCCCCTCGCCGGAGGTGACGCCGACGAAATGCCCCTCGGCGTCGATGACGGCGTACGTGGGCCACGAGCTGACCTCGAACGCGTCCCAGATCTTGTGGTCGCCGTCGTTCACCACCGGGTGGGCGATCTCGTACCGCAGCACCGCCTTGCGGATGCTCTTGGTGTCCTTCTCGTTCTCGAACTTGGCCGAGTGCACCCCGATCACCACCAGCTCCTTCTCGTACTTCTTCTCCAGCTTGGCCAGGTCGGGTAAGATGTGGATGCAGTTGATGCAGCACAGGGTCCAGAAGTCGAGCAGGACGATCTTGCCCTTCAGGTCGGCCAGTTTGATCGGCCCGGCGGTGTTCAGCCAGTCCACCTTCTCGGGGAACTCGGGGGCCTTCATCCGGTCCTTCGGCAGGTCCTGTGCGGCCGACAGTTGGGGGGCCGGCGCCCGCGGCGAGCCGACGAACACCAGGACGACGGCCGCCGCCGCCAGACCGACGGCCAGCACGGCCGGGACGACCCAGCGGCGGGTGAAGAGGGCGGATCGGCTCACAGGGGCGGCCTCCGGCGGATTCGGGAAGAGTCGGTGGGTCTATGGTAGACGATCGCGGCGGGCGGGCGTATCGGGAAATGAGTTGGACTCGGCGAGGCGAGCGGCGCGAGCCGCCGGATCGTTCGGAACCCGGCCCCAGACGGGGCACGGCTCGCCAAGACTGACGACGTTACCGACGGATTCGCCAACAAACTCGCCCGCCCGCCGTTCACACAATTGACGCGGCCTTGCGGGCCGTGTTACGGTGTCGAACCTTCTTCCCCGGCCGCTCGCACGCCGGGGCACCGCAGACGAGACGCAACATGGCCAAGACCATCGGCGTGTGGGGCATCGACATCGGCCAGTGCGCCCTCAAGGCGCTCCGCCTGGAGGTGGTCGACGGGCAGCCGACGGCGACCGCCTTCGACTACATCGAGCACCCGAAAATTCTGTCCCAGCCGGACGCCGACCCGGACGCCCTCACCCGCGAGGCGCTGGAGAAGTTCCTCTCCCGCAACCCGCTCGGCAAGGACCACGTGGCCATCGGGGTGCCGGGGCAGGCCGGGCTGGTGCGGTTCGTCAAGCTGCCGCCGGTGGAAGAGAAGAAGGTGATGGACATCGTCAAGTTCGAGGCCAAGCAGCAGATCCCCTTCCCGCTCGAAGAGGTGGTGTGGGACTACCAGCGGCTGAGCGAGAAGCAGGAGGTGATCGGCGGGTTCGCCATGGAGACGGAGATCGGCCTGTTCGCCATGAAGCGGGACATCATCAACCGCAGCCTGGCCCACTACCAGGGGGTGAAGGCCGAGGTGCACTTGGTGCAGATGGCCCCACTCGCGCTCGCCAACTACGCCACCTACGAGCTGCTCAAGAAGCGGGGCGGGGACGCCCCCCCGGAGGAGGCCGGCGAGTTGCCGCCGGGCAAGAAGAAGCGGTGTGTGGTGGTACTGGACATCGGCACCGAAGGGTCCAACCTGCTCATCACCGACGGGGCGAAGGTGATCTGGCAGCGGCCGGTGCCGCTCGGCGGGAACAACTTCACCCGCGTGCTGACGAAGGAGATGAAGCTCACCTTCGCCAAGGCCGAACACCTGAAGCGGAACGCCGCCAAGTCGCCCGACCTGGCCCAGATCCTGAAGGCCCTCCGCCCGGTCCTCACCGACTTCGTCGGCGAGGTGCAACGGTCGCTCGGGTACTTCACCAACACCCACCGCGACGC
>CAYMHO010000547.1:0-1457 GCA_964390195.1 uncultured Fimbriiglobus sp.
ACCATCCCCCGCATCCTGATCTTCAAGGGGAGCGACAAGCCGGTGTTCGAGCACGTCGGGGTCATCCGGGCGGACGACCTGGCCCGCGTCATCTCGGCCCACCTGTAAGCTACACTGAACAACACCCGCCGACGGCTCGCCTCCCCCGCGGACGGCGAGCCGTTTTCGCATCACCCAGGCGGCTGACGCCGCCGGTTCACCGGTCTGCTGTCATGAGCGACTCCGCCCCGTTCGCCGACCTCCGCCGCCGACTCGCCGACGCCGGCCCCAGCGCGGCCGCCGACGACCTGTGCGATCACCTGCGGGAACGCGAGGACTTTCAGGCCCTGTTCTACGCCCTGCTGCTGAAGAAGCGGGTGCAACTGGGGGTGTCGCCGTTCCCCACCGGTCCGGCGGCGGATTTGCCCGACACCACCCACGCCGAGTACGAACAGGCCATCCGCGAGGCCGGCCGCGAGGTGGGGGGCATCTACCTGACGCGAAACGACCTGTTCAAGGCGTGGGGGTTCTTCCGCATGCTCGGCGAGCCGGAGCCGGTGCGGGCGGCGCTGGAGGCGTACACGCCGGGTGAAGATGACGACACCTACGGGGTTGTGGACATCGCCTGGCAGCAGGGTGTCCACCCGACGAAGGGGTTCGACATCGTGCTCGCCCGGCACGGCATCTGTTCGGCCATCACGATGGTCGGCGGGGCTGATCTGAGCCGCAACCCGGACGTGCGGGACTACTGCGTGAAGGGGCTGGTGCGGGCGCTGTATTCACAGCTCAAGGAGCGGCTGACGAACGACCTGGCCGCCCGCGGGGTGAGCGTGCCGGCGGACGCGAGCGTGCGGCAGATGATCGCCGGACGGGAGGACCTGTTCGCCGACGACGGCTACCACATCGACACCTCGCACCTGAGTTCGGTGGTGCAGTTCGCCATGCACCTGCCACAGTGCCCCGAACACGACCTGGCCGTGGAGCTGTGCGAGTACGGGGCGATGCTGTCGCCCAACCTGCAAGGCGACACCCACCCGCCGTTCGACGGCGGGTACGCCGACTACAAGGTGTACCTGGATATCGTCGGGGATCGGGACCGCGAGGCGGGCCTCGAGCACTTCAAGGCGAAGCTGCCGGACGCGAAGGCGGTGGGCAACACCCTGCCGGCCGAGGTGCTGGTGAACCTGCTGCTGCGGATCGACCGCCTGCCGGACGCGGTGGCGGTGGCGAGGGAGAACTTGGCCGACGTGGGCGAACAGGAACTGAGCTGCCCGCCGCTGGCGGAGTTGGCCCGGCGGGCCGGGGATTACAACACGCTGGCGTCGGCGGCGGAGGCGAACGGCGACCCGGTGACGTATTTGGCCGGGCTGATCGCTGGAAGGACGGCCTGACGAGCCGCGACCGCGAGGGAGCGGGGGATTGAACACCCCCACCCCCCCCGGGGCGGGGCGGTTAGTGAAAAAATTAACCCCCACCAG
>CAYMHO010000547.1:1467-2858 GCA_964390195.1 uncultured Fimbriiglobus sp.
GCGAGGGAGCGGGTGATTCAACACCCGCTCCCTCGCGGTCGCGGCTCGTTACTTGAACATCTTCCCCACGTCGAGCGTGACCGCTTTCACCTTCGTGGCGCTCTCGGTGCCGTCGCCGACCTTCAGGTGCAGCACCTTCTTGCCCGGCTCGAACACCATCGCCTGCATCGTCTTCTTCCCCTGGTTCACCTTGTGCAGCTGGGCGAACACGTCCTCCACCCCCAGTTTGTCGCCCGCCTCCACCACCTTCAGCAACTGCGTCAGCCGGATGCACGGGCCGGACTTGGTCGCCAGGGCGTCGGTGCGGAAGTCGTTGCAGCAGCAGCACACCCCCTTGTTCGCCTCCCGCTTCTCCACGCTCTTCGGAGTGATCTCGAGCACCGCCCCGCCCTTCGCGTCGGCGATCGTCATGCACGCGGCCGTCGTCCGCTTCATCCCGTTGAGCAACTTCTCCGCCTCGGCCACGGTGGTACACTCCTCCAGCACCCGGCGGAAGGCGAGCAGGGTCGGCACCCCCTCCCAGTCGAATGCGGCTTTGTCCTTGGAGTCCTTCAGGCGGATCTCGTTGATCGTCACACACAGGCCGGCGTCGTTCATCCCGGACACCACCCCGGTGATCGGGGTGATGGTGATCATGGCGAAGGCGTGCTTCTTCTCCGGCTTCACCACCACCACGGCCGTCCGCTCGGACAGCCCCTTCGTCGGCGTCCAGTCGAACAGACGGCCGAACAGCACTTCCCCCGTTGCCGACCGCCCCTTCTCGGCGATGAGCGTGCTGCACCCCATGCCGCTGCTCAGGTCGTAGATGGTGTTCGCGGTGATGAGCAGGTCGAGGTCGCGCTCGGCCCGCTTGGCCATCGCCTCCATCTCCGCCAGGTGGTCGACCGGGATGCCTTTCTTCAGCCGCATCGCCTGGACCTTGACCAGCGGGAGAGCCCCCTTCAGCTTGTTGTCGGCCAGGAACCGCTCCATCAGATCGACCGGGTCGGACGTGTCCTTCACCACCAGTTCGGCCAACTGCTCGCCGATGTCGGCCGGCTTGCCGCCGACCGTCACGACCGGGATGCCGTCCACGTACTTCAGTTCCCCGCCGCCGTGCTTCTTCTCCTTGAACTCGAACTTCGGCTGGGCGAACAGCGGGGCGGCCAGCAGGAGCAGAACGGCGGGGGCGTGGAAGAGTCGCATGGGAGGCTCGGAGTACGGTGGACCGGCGGTGTGGACCGCCGGGTGGATCGCTGAACCGCCGGTCCACCGATCACTTCTCGAACAGCTTGGGCGTGCCCTTCAGCACCTCTTTCACCTTCTCGTCGGTCAGTTCGCCGTCGCGGAAGGCGAAGTTGGCCACCACCTTCTGCTTGACGAACAGCAGCACCGTCACGTCGGCGTCGGCG
>CAYMHO010000548.1:0-2856 GCA_964390195.1 uncultured Fimbriiglobus sp.
CTGTACGAGCGGTTCGGGCCGATGGTCCACGGCGTCTGTCGGCGGGTGGTCGGTCACGCCCCGGACGCGGACGACGCCTTCCAGGCGGCGTTCGTCGTCCTGGCCCGCCGGGCGGCGGCGGTCCGCCCGCGGGAGAAGCTGGCCGACTTCCTGTTCGGCGTCGCCTACCGAACCGCCCTCAAGGCCAAAGCCAGACTGGCCCGCCGCCGCACCCGCGAGAAGCAGGTGGACGCCATGCCCGATGTCGCCGCCCGCCCGACCGACACCTGGGACGACCTGCAGCCGGTGATCGACCAGGAACTGGCCGCCCTGCCGGACGCCCTGCGGTTGCCGGTGCTGCTGTGCGACCTGGAAGGCCGCACCCAGCGGGAGGCGGCCGCCCACCTGAAGCTGCCGCCGGCCACGCTCGCCACCCGTCTGGCGTCGGCCCGGCGGAAACTGGCCGAGCGGCTGAGTGCGCGGGGCATCACCTTGGCGGGCGGGGCACTGGCGGCGGTGCTGACGGCGAACGCGGCCAAGGCGGTGCCGACCGCCCTGGCAGAGCGGGCGAGCGGGTCGGCGTTGGCGGCGGTCGGCCTCGGGTCGGGCGTGGTGCCGGCGAACGTCCTCGAACTCTCCGATGGGGTGCTGCGGATGATCGCCACGAGCAAACTGAAACTGGTGACGGCGGTGCTGGCGGCCGTCGGCCTGCTGGCCGGCGGGAGCGTCGGCATGGTGCGGGCGGCCGACCCGCCGGCGGCGAAGGCCCGGATCGGCCCGACCCTGGACGACAAGCAGTTCCTGACCAGGTCGTGCGAGACGCTCCGGGGCAGCCCGCCGACCCCGGCCGAGATGGCCTACTTCCTGGCCGACCAGGACGCCGGCAAGCGGAAGAAGGTGGTGGGCTGGCTGACCGAACCGGAGGAAGTCAAGTTGCTGTTGTCGATCCCGTACGTCAGCAGGCTCTTCGTCGCAAACCGCGCTCCGGGCGAACTGCCGACCGCCGCCGAGGGTGTGCCCCTGAACGTCCGCCTCCGCCACTCGGACGAGCGGGACTGGCTCTTCATCGAAGACCAGGCGCCGCCGCAGAAGGTCGAAGGACGGTTCGTGGAGGTCGCCGACACGCCGCACGATATGAACGTGACCGCCAACGTCCCAGCCGAAACGGACGAGCAGTTCCTGACCCGCGTGATCGAGTCGGCCCGCGGGGGCAAGCCGACCCGCGTCGAGCGGGAGTACTTCCTGGCCGACAAGGACGCGAAGAAGCGGGAGAAGCTGCTGGATCAGTTGCTGAAGGACACGGCGGTGGCCAAGAAGGTCGGCCCGGAGTGGAAGGCGAACATGCTGAACCCGCCGCAGAAGTACACACTCGTCGTGGTCGCGGACGCCGGCTCCCCGTGGGCGGACAGGCTGATCGACGACCTGTTGGCGAACAAGAAGTCGGACGAGCAGGTGCTGGAGGCGCTGACGCTCGCCGCCACCGGCCGGCTGCCGACCGACACCGAGAAGAAGCTGGTGGCGGCGGTGGTGGGCAAGCGGAAGGAGAAGAAGGCGGCGTGGCAGGAGGTGGCCGGCACCCTGGCCGGTACGGCCGAGGCGAAGAAGCACGCCGAGCGGCTGAAGCCGTAGCAGGCCACTTTCGTCGAAGTCCACAGCCGGCCGCGGGTCGTGGAACGCCCGACCCAGTCGCAGCCGGTCGAACCGAAGAAGTGACAACACCTCCCCTCACCGCGAGGGGGCCGGCCGCCGGCCCCCTCACTCCGCCTCGAAGTTGCCCGCCGCCAGGTCGATCTCCTCGGCCGCGGGGGCCGGCGGGGGCGTGCCCGCCCGACGCTCCGTCAGTCCGAGCACCGCGTCCTCCAGCACCGCCCGCGTGAGCGGCGGGTACAGCACCAGTCGTGCCCCCAGATCCAGCACGGCGGCCGACCACGGCGGGCGGTCCTCGTCGTTCAGTTTGGCGTCGCACACCACCACCACGTCGGCGTCCGGGTTCGCCCAGTGCAGCTCGACCACCGCCGACAACTGCTTGTCGCTGTCGGCCGTCGGGTCCACCTGGACGACCGCCACGCACGGCCCGCGGGTGGCCGTCGCCGTCGCCCACTCGGCGTGCGTCCGCACCGATTGCAGCACCCACCGCCGCTCGCCCACCGCCTCCCGCAGTTGGGCCGCCAGCCAGTCGTCGAACGCCCACACCACCACGCGGGGGGATTTCATGTCGCCCCCTCCACCAACCCGAGTGCCGCCATCCGCCGCACCAGCCGCCCGCGGGGGACGCCCAGCCGGTCGGCCGCCAGCGTCTGATTGCCGTCGGCCTCGGCGAGCGCGATCACGATCAGCCGCCTCTCCACCTCCGCCAGCACGTCGTCCAGCTTGGGCGGCGGCGGCGGGGCAGGGGGGAGCGAGGCGATCAGGTGCCGCTCGCGGATCACCCGCGGCAGGCGGTCCTTCGTCAGCGGGCCGCCGTCGGCCTTCGCCAGCACGTCGGCCAGCTCCCGCAGGTTGCCCGGCCAGGTGTACGCCTTCAACATGGTCAGCACGTCGGCCGAAGGTCGCGGCCCGCCGAGCAGGTCGATCAGCCGGGGCAGGTCGTCGAGCCGGGTGCGGAGCGGCGGGACGGTGATCTCAAAGGCGGCGAAGCGGGTGTGGAACGGGCGGGCCAGCTTGCCGCCCGCCACCAGTTCGGCGGCGGGCGTGGTCGCCCCGCAGATCAGCCGCGGGCCGGCCGCGCCGTCGCACCAGGCCAGCACCTTCGCTTGCGCGGCCGGCGGCAGCTCGTGCGGGTTCTTCAAGTAGAGCGTGCCGACCACCCGCCCGCCGGCCGCCCCACCCTTGCCGAACAGCAGCCCGTCGATCAGGTACGGCTGCAGCCCGCCGCAC
>CAYMHO010000549.1:0-2818 GCA_964390195.1 uncultured Fimbriiglobus sp.
GGCGACCTGAACGCCGAGAGCATCGACTTCCTGGACATCATGTTCCGCCTGGAGCGGGAGTTCGGGCTGCCCAAGATCGACCGGAACGAGCTGTTCCCGGAGAGCATCTTCCAGGGCGACCCGAAGTTCGTGCAGAACGGGCAGGTGTCGGCCGACGGGCTGAAGGAGCTGCGGGCGAAGATGCCGTTCGCCGACATCTCGGCGTTCGAGAAGAACCCGCAGTTCGACAAGATCGGCGACCTGTTCACCGTCGATCTGATCACCAAGTTCGTCCACTCGAAGCTGAAGAAGTGACGGACGACGGGCCGCGACCGCAAGGGAGCGGTTCTGGAACCGCCGCCATGAGGCGGCCGGGTGTGGCACCCAGCCCGCTCACGCGGGCGGTTCCGACGCACCCGCTCCCTTGCGGTCGCGGCTCGTAGGGAACGTTTCATGCGCTGGATCTGGATCGATCGGTTCACCGCGTTCGAGCCGGGGCGGTCGGCGGTGGCCACCAAGTGCCTGAGCCTGGCCGAGGACCACTTCGCGGACCACTTCCCCGGCTTCCCGGTGATGCCCGCCAGCCTGATCGTCGAGGGGCTGGCCCAGACGGGCGGCATCCTGGTGGGCGAGGTGAACCAGTTCCGCGAGAAGGTGGTGCTGGCCAAGATCCCGTCGGCCAAGTTCCACCGCGAGGTGCCCGCCGGGGAGACGCTCACGTACACCGTGACGGTGGTCGACCTGCGGGACGAGGGGGCCGTCGTCCGCGGCACCGCCACCTGCGGCGACAGCCCGGTGTGCGAGGTGGACATCTTCTTCGCCCACCTGGACCGCAACCGCGCCCAGCAGGCGTTCGGCGATCACAACTTCGTGTTCACCGGCGAGATGCAGCACCTGCTCGGCATGGCCCGGCTCGCGGCCGCCAAGTCCGCCCCCCAACTGCCCCCGGCCCCCACCGAACAGCCATGACCACTAGCAAGCGACGGGCGGTGTTCACCGGGCTGGGCCTGCTCACCCCCATCAGCAGCGACCCGGCCGCGTTCCTGGCCGCCCTACACGCCGGCACCTGCGGGCTGAAGGCCATCACCCACTTCGACCCGGTCGCCCTGCCGTGCAAGGTGGCCGGCGTCATCGTCGGGTTCGACGGCCGCAAGATCATCCCGGCCAGCATGAAAGAGGCCCGCAAGTCGATCGCCCGCATGGCCCGCCCGATCCAGCTCGGCGTCGCCGCCGCGCAACTGGCGATGGCCGACGGCGGGCCGACCCCGGAGCAGGTGAAACCCGAACGGTTCGGCATCGAGTTCGGCTGCCTGATGGGGGCGACCGAGTCGGAAGACCTGGCCCGCGGCGGGCAACTGAGCGTGGGCGGCGACCCGCCGGCGGTGGACATGACCAGGTGGGGGGAGGTCGGCCTGAAGGCGGTGCCCCCGCTGTGGATGCTCAAGTACCTGCCGAACATGCCCGCCTGCCACGTGAGCATCAACTACAACGCCCAGGGGCCGAACAACACCATCACCTCGGTGGAGGCGGCCGGCCTGCTGGCGATGGGCGAGGCGTTCCGCCTCCTCGGCCGCGACGCCGCCGACTTCTTCCTCGTCGGCGGGTGCGACTCCCGCGTGAACCCGCTCAGCCAGAGCCGGTACAACAGCTTCTCCCCGCTCACCCGCACGCACAACGACACCCCCGAACAGGCCGTCCGCCCGTTCGACGCCGCCCGCGACGGCACCGCCATCGGCGAGGCGGCCGCCGTGTTCGGCCTGGAGTCGCTCGAGAGTGCCACCGCCCGCGGGGCGAAGGTGTACGCCGAGTTGGCCGGGTTCGCCAGCGGGTTCGACCGGACGAAGAAGGGCGACGTGCTGGCGAAGGTGATCGGGAACGCCCTGCGGGACGCCGGCATCGAAGCGAAGGACGTGGACCACGTGAACGCCTCTGCCGGCGGGCTGGTGGACGACGACGCCTGGGAGGCCCGCGGCATCCGTGCGGCGCTGGGCGACGTGCCGGTGGTGGCGTACAAGGGGCATTTGGGGAACACCGGGGCGGCGTCCGGGCTGATCGAGCTGGCCGCCAGCGTGCTCGCCCTGCACGGCGGGTCGCTGCCGGGAACGATCAACTGCCCGAAAGTGGCGGCCGACTGCCCGGTATCCGTCCAGGTGGGATCGCGGGCGGTAACGAAACCGGCGGCGGTGAAACTCAGCCTGACCGACGCCGGGCAGGTGGCGGTGGCGGTGATCCGAAAGGTGTAACGAGCTGCGACCGCGAGGGAGCGGACGTTCCAAACCCGCTCCCTCGCGGTCGCGGCTCGTCGGAGGTCGTCATGCGTCGTCGTGTGGTCATCACCGGGGTTGGCATGGTCACCCCGCTCGGGCACTCGGTCGGCGACACGTTCGCCGCCCTGCTGGCCGGCAAGAGCGGCATCGACCGCATCACCCACTTCGACGCCCGCACCTTCCCCACCACCTTCGCCGCCGAGGTGAAGGGGTTCGATCTGGCCACGTTCCTGCCCGCCTCCGCCGCCCAGTACGCCGACAGCGGGCTGAACAGCAAGTTCGCCCTGGCGTCCGCCAAGCAGGCGCTGGACGACTCCGGCCTGCTCGCCACCCCCGGTCTCGACCCCACCCGCGTGGGCGTGTACATGGGCACCGGCGAGGGGAGCGAGGACTTCCCGGCGGTCATCGCCGCCAGCGCCCTCGGGGCCGACGCGACCGGCGCGAAGGTGGACCACGGGCGGTTCGCCGTCGAGTTGTCGAAGCGGCTGCACCGCGGCCGCGAGGCCGAACTGGAGATGCACACCACCGCCGGCCACGTGGCCGCCGAGTTCGACCTGGCCGGGCCGAACTTC
>CAYMHO010000550.1:0-2810 GCA_964390195.1 uncultured Fimbriiglobus sp.
CGCTCGGCGATGCCTCGCGGCAAACCGGTCGGCTGTTCATTTTGAACACCCCCTCTCCATGACATGGAGAGGGGGACGGGGGGTGAGGTCCCTGTGAGCAACCCCCTCCTCATCGTCGGCGCCAGCGGGCGGGCGGCGGCGGCCTCGGCGATCCGGGCCGGGTTCGAGCCGTTCGTCATCGACTTGTTCGCCGACGCCGACACCGTTCGCCTTTGCCCAACTCTCAAGTGCGACCTGGAAGCCTACCCGCACGGGTTCGTTGAACTGGCGAAGCAGGCCCCGCCCAGCCCGTGGATGTACACCGGCGGGCTGGAAAACCACCCGGCTGTAGTGGCGGCCATTTCCGAAACCCGCCCACTGTGGGGGAACGGGCCGGAGAAGTTGGCCGAAGTCCGGAACCCCTTCCGTGTGCGGGAGTTGTTCGCAGCCAAGGCCTACTCGATCCCCGCGCTGGCGGCAGCGAGCGCTCCTCCACCAGCGGGACGGTGGCTGCGGAAACCTTACTGCGGAGCTGGTGGCGGGGGCATCGCATGGGCCGACGAGGCGCAACCGCCATCGGACCAGCACTTCTTCCAGGAGTTCATTGCCGGGGAGCCGATCTCCGTACTTTTCGTGTCGGAAGATCGGGGGCTGTCGAAGTTCCGCTCGGTCAATCGCGGGTGGCCTCACACAATCGCGGTATGCGCCTTCCGCCAACTGATCGGAACGTCGTGGTTGCACGCCCGCCCGTTCCAGTATGCCGGGAACATTGGCCCATTCTGGTTCAGCCATTTCGGGCTCCCAGGTGCTGGGGCCACGGGTGTCGGCGATCTGAACGACGTGCGGACGCGGTTGTGCGGAGTCTGGGGGGCGGATTTCGTTGTGACCGCCGACAAGGCGTGGCTGGTCGAGATCAACCCGCGGTATCCCGCATCGGCCGAACTCCCGGCGCACTCGCGGACGGACCCGTTCGATTGGATGAAGGACTGCTTCACCGAATCGGACTCCTTGTGGAAAGCGAAGACGTGGAGTGAGTGGCCGACCGTCGTCGGCAAAGCGATCTACTACGCCGCGGCTCCCGTCACCTTCCCGGCATCCGGACCGTGGGAGGAATCACTCCGCCACTGCACCGACGTGTGGCGCCTCCCCGAGTTCGCCGACATCCCGCACCCCGGCAGCGTGATCGAACCCGGCCAGCCGGTGTTCACACTGTTCGCGTCTGCCTCCACCGAAGCCGAGTGCGTAAACCAACTGAAGGCGAAAGCGGCGGCGTGCGACCGGCTGTTCGGCGTGCCGACCCCCGAGGGCGAACCATGACGACCATGAACGAACGGGCGTGGCGGGTGGCCGACGAGTTGGCCGCCGACGCCGAGCGGCTGCGGGTGAGCGTGTCTACCGTGGCCGGTGCCCGCGTGATCGACTGCGGCGGGGCCGTGACCGGCAGCCTGCGGGCGGGCGTGCTGATGACCCGCGTGTGCCTGTCGGATTTGGCCGAGGTGGAGATTGAACCCGGCGAGTCTGGCCCGGTGGTGCAGGTGACGACCGACGACCCGGTGCGGGCCTGCCTGGGCAGTCAGTACGCCGGCTGGCAGGTGAAGGGGGAACACTTCTTCGCCATGGGGTCCGGGCCGATGCGGGCGCTCGCGGCGCGGGAAGAGGTGGTGAAGGAGTTGCACCTGAAGGAAGAGGCCCCGTGTGCGGTCGGCTCGCTGGAAACCCGCAAGCACCCGACCGAAGAGGTGATCGCCAGCATCGTGAACAAGTTGCCGGACGTGGCGGAGAAGCTCACGCTGCTCGTCGCCCCGGCGGGCAGCATGGCCGGCACGCTTCAAGTCGTCGCCCGTAGCGTGGAGACGGCATTGCATAAATTGCATGAACTGAAGTTCGACGTGCGGCAGGTGCTCAGCGGGCACGGCGTCGCCCCGCTTCCGCCGGTGGCCGCCGACGAACTGGCCGCCATCGGCCGCACCAACGACGCGATTCTTTACGGCGGGCGGGTGACGCTGTGGGTGCGGGCGGATGACGAGGTCATCGACGCCATCGGCCCGCAGGTGCCGTCGAGCGGGTCGAAAGACCACGGTTCGCTGTTCGCCGAACTGTTCGCCCGCTACGGCGACTTCTACAAGATCGACCCGATGCTCTTCTCGCCGGCCGAAGTCACCTTCGTGAACCTGAAAACCGGCCGCAGCCGCACGTTCGGCAAGTGCGAGCCGCAGTTGCTGCGGAAGTCGTTCACCGGGGAGTGACCGTGCGAATCGCCATCCTCTCCGGCGGCAACGGCTGGCACGTGCAAGACCTGCTCCGCGCCGCAGCGGAGTTGGGGCACACCGCCGCGGCGGTGGACTTCCGCACGCTCTTCGCAACTCACACCGGTGGTGATCCGCTCGCCGACTTCGATGCGGTGATTGTTCGCACCATGCCGGCCGGCAGCCTGGAGCAGATCGTCTTCCGCATGGACGTGCTGCAACAGGCGGTCAGCCGCGGGCAGGTGGTGCTGAACCCGCCGAAGGCGGTGGAAACGTGCGTGGACAAGTTCCTGACGGATCACCGGCTGCGAACCGCCGGCTTGCCAGTGCCGCTGTCAGTGGTGTGTCAGCGGTGGCAGGACGCGATGCCGGCGTTTGAAGCTCTCGGCGGCGATGTGGTGGTGAAGCCGCTGTTTGGGGCCGAAGGCCGCGGGATGGTGCGGGTGACGGACCGCGAACTGGCATGGCGGACGTTCCACGCCATCGAGCAGACCGGCGGGGTGATCTACCTGCAACAGTTCATCCGGCATCCGGGGTGGGACGTGCGGGCGTTCGTGCTGAACGGCCGGGTACTCGGGGCGATGC
>CAYMHO010000551.1:0-2802 GCA_964390195.1 uncultured Fimbriiglobus sp.
GCGACGCCACCGCGGTGGACCACCGGGCGGACATCTACAGCCTCGGCTGCACCCTCTACGCGCTCGTCACCGGCCGCCAGCCGTTCGACGCCGAAGACTCCCTCGGGCTGATGAAGAAGCAGGCCTACGAGCCGGCCGTCCCGCCCGAACAGATCAACCCCCGCGTGCCGGTCGAGGTGTCCGCCATCATCCAGAAGCTGATGGCGAAGAAGCCGTCCGACCGCCCGCGGTCGATGGGCGAGGTGATCCGCACCCTGGAGGGGTGGCTGGGCGTCCGCACGAACGGGCCGGTGGTGCCGCGGGCCGACCAGATCGCCGAGGTGGAGCGGCTGACCGCCGCCTTCTTCGCCTCCCCCGCCGCCCACGCCCGCACCCGCATGGTGAACGGGTTCGTGTCGGCCGTGGCGGTGGCGGGGGTGCTCCTCCTGTTCTTCGGCAAGGTGCAGTACGCGTTCGGGGTGGCCGGCATGCTGGTGCAGGCGGCCGCCGCCTACTTCGTCATCCACGGGTGGACCCGCAAGACGTACTTCTTCGGCAGGGTGCGGCGGTTCGCCACCGGCATGAGCGTCGGCGACTGGCTGGTCGCGGCCGGGGCAGTCGGCCTGTTCGTCGCCTTCCTGTGGCTGTCCGGGCTGTTACCGGTGTGGGTCGGGCTGGGGCTGTTCGGCATGGCGGCGGCGGTCCTCCTGTCCGTCACCTTCGACCAGAAGCGGGAGGTGGAGCGGTACCCGACGCTGACGGCGGCGGACAAGGTGGTGCGGAAGCTGCGGAAGCAGGGGTGGGCGGAGGCCGAGGTGAAGGGGTTCTTCGCCAAGTTCGGCGGGCGGCGGTGGGAGGAGTTCTTCGAGGCGGTGTTCGGGTACGAGGCGAAGCTGGTAGCCCGCGGCGACCTGCGGGGCGGGGTGGCCGGCCGGCGGGTGAAGTACGCCGCCTGGCGGGAGCCGGTCATCGCCTTCTTCAACCACGTCGAAGGGCAGCGGAAGAAGGCGAGCGAGCGGCGGATGCTGGAGACCGCCGAGTTCAACCGGCTGGTCGCCGCCGGGGTGCCCAAGCGGGCCGCCCGCGAGAAGGCCGAAGCCGCCGCCGCCGCACTGGTGGAACAGGCGAGCGTCATCCGCGAGTCCGACCTGACCGGGCTGGAAAGCCCGTCGCAAACGCAGTCCGGCGTCGTCTCCTTCCGCCCACTGTTGCAACACAGCATGAGCGGGGACGGGCTGCCCGACTCGCCGGTGTACCAGCACGACCGCTTCGGCTGGCTGTGGGACGTGCTGCTCGGCAAGCCGGTGCGGGCGGTGCTCGCGGCGGCGCTCGTGGCGGCGTGCGGCACGTGGGTGTTTCAGAACAACCTGCTCAGCCTGGGCGGGCGGGCCGACGCCGAGGTGCTGCCGCTGACGATCCCCGGTGTGGCCGCCGAGTGGACGGCCTGGTGCGACACGGTGAACGCCGGCTGGGCGGGGATTCTGCTTCTGGTGTCGCTCATCTACCGCGGGCACCGCTCGGCGGCCCTGACGCTTCTCGGGGCGGCGGTGACGGTGGCCGGGCACAAGTTCGGCATCCGCACCGTCCACCCGGTGCAGGACTACCACGTGGCCATGTTCCTCGGCACCGTGCTGGCCCTCATCGGCTGGCGGCTCGGTCGGCGGTAGAGCATTTTCCGGGACGGATATACCGCTTGGAACGGAGGCCCGACCGTGAGGGAGGGGGCCAGAACCTTCTGGGGCCCTCCCTCACGGTCGGGCCTCCGTTCCGAATGCTACTCGGGAACGCCACCGGGCACCCCGAAAGGTGCCCGGCGCGGGGGTCACTTCTTGTCGTCCTTCTTCGGCGGCGTGGCCTTCAACTCTTTCTCCTTCTTCGCCTTCTCAGCGTCTAATTTGTCCCGAGTGACGTTCAGCTTGTTCCGGTATTCGCCCGGGAACCCACCGGATTTCAACATCTCTCCTGTGAACGGGTCGAAAAGGGGCTTGAACTCTTTGGCGATGTCCGCCTCGCTCACGTCCAGACCGTTCTCGATGTCGTTCAGCAGGCTGTCCCGAGCATACCGCCGATCGTTCTTCGCATCCTGGCTCTCGGGCAGTTTCGCGCCTGGTCGGCGGGTGACACAGATGGCTATGCAGTACAATTTCTGTTCGCCGTCATCAAACGCTTTGCTCACATGCACAGAATCTCCCTTCTTGACGTCCGACCACAGGTACGTTTGCCCACCGTTGATGTCCTTGAGCCGCTTCCCCTGGCTGAGAAGGTCGATGGGTGCGAGGGTGTAACGTTTCGGAGTGCCAGTGTCCTCACTCACCACGGTCATCTCCGTCTCGGAGATCGCGTCCACCACCCCCGTCAACCCACCCGCGGGGTGGTTGTACCGCGTCCACTTACGCACGTTCTCCGTCTTGGTCGCTTGCTTCGCTGGCTCCGGTTGGGCGGCAAGCGACCCAACTGCCAAGACGGGAAGGATCAACGATGGTAGCAATCGGTTCGCATTCACAAACATACCTCCGGGTTCGAGGCGGACAGTTCACGAACAGATTCAAACCCTGTATACCGCGTTGATGAATTTCTCGTTCTGCGATCTTTCCACTGTAATCTTTGGGTCGGGGGTGGTGATGTTCGCCGCGGGCGGCAAGCCGGTCACCTTTTCGTTGATCGATTCAAGCAACCTCCAGGTGTGCAAATTACTCGGATTCGTGGTCGGAGCGGCCCACCGCAGGGTCAGTTTTGAAGTCGCAGCATTGATAAACACATCTTCGGTCGCACGCACGAATGGCACTTACTTCTCCGTAACCGGTGAGTGAGCAGGGGGATAGA
>CAYMHO010000552.1:0-595 GCA_964390195.1 uncultured Fimbriiglobus sp.
CTGATGACCACCATCCACGCCTACACCGCCACCCAGAAGACGGTGGACGGCCCCGGCGGGAAGAAGGACTGGAAGGGCGGGCGGGCGGCGGCGCAGAACATCATCCCCAGCACCACCGGCGCGGCGAAGGCGGTCGGGCTGGCCATCCCCGAGGTGAAGGGCAAACTGACCGGCATGTCGTTCCGCGTGCCGACGGCCACCGTGAGTGTCGTGGACCTGACGGTGAAGACGGAGAAGGCGACCAGCTACAAGGACATCTGCGCTGCCATGAAGAAGGCGAGTGAGACGTACCTCAAGGGCATCCTCGAGTACACCGAGGACGACGTGGTGAGCAGCGACTTCGTCCACAGCCCGGCCAGCAGTGTGTTCGACGCCGGCAGCGGCATCGAGCTGAACAGCAACTTCTTCAAGCTGGTGAGCTGGTACGACAACGAGTGGGGGTACAGCAACCGCTGCGTGGACCTGATCAAATACATGGTCGGCAAGGGCTGATTGTCGAGGTGAACCGGCGGCGTGAGCCGCCGGGTTTCGATCCCACCCGCGGGGCCCCCCCCCGGTTCGCCGTAACCGAGGCACCCCAGGGGCCCAGACCACG
>CAYMHO010000552.1:605-2770 GCA_964390195.1 uncultured Fimbriiglobus sp.
GTTGGTACTGAAAATATCCGCGGGGGGCCCGGGGGTTTTGGGGGGGGCCCCGGGGGGGGGGGCGCCCCCGGGTCTTTGTTCACCCGGCGGCTCACGCCGCCGGTTCGCCTTCACCGAGGAACCACTGTGGCCAAGACGACGATCGCCGACCTGGGCGACCTGACCGGGAAGCGGGTGCTCATCCGCGTGGATTTCAACGTGCCGCTGGACAAGGTGAGCGGGGAGATCAAGAACGACCGCCGCATCCGCGGTGCGGTGCCGACCATCAAGGCGCTGCTCAAGGCCGGTGCGTCGGTGATCGCCATGAGTCACCTGGGGCGGCCGAGCGGCGACCCGGCGAAGGACAAACTGCTGACGATGGACAAGGTGGCCGAGCGGCTGGGCGACCTGCTAGATCTGCCGGTGACGAAAGCGGGTGGGAGCGTCGTCGGGCCGGACATTTCCGCCGCTGCGAAGGCACTGCAACCCGGCGGGGTGCTGATGCTGGAGAACGTGCGGTTCGACCCCCGCGAGCAGAAGAACGACGCCACGTTCGCGGCGGAGTTGGCGGGGTTGGCCGACGTGTACGTGAACGACGCCTTCGGCACCTGCCACAACGACAAAGACGCCAGTATGGTGGCAGTGCCCTCCGCGATGAAGGCGGCCGGCAAGCCGAGGGCGGTGGGGTTGCTGGTGGCGAAGGAACTGGAGATCATCAACGGGCTGATGGGGTCGCCGAAGTCGCCGGTGTTGGCGGTCATGGGCGGGGCGAAGGTGTCGGACAAGATCGCGTTCATCAACGCCCTTTTGAAGAAGGTCGACCACCTGCTCATCGGCGGGAAGATGGCGTACACGTTCCTGAAGGCGCGGGGGGTGGACGTGGGCAGCACCCAGGTGGCGGCCGAGGAACTGGCCGCCGCCCAGCCGCTCTTGCAATTTGTCGGGTCAAAGATCACCCTGCCGGTGGACGCTCTCGCGGCGAAGTCAGACGACCTGAACACCACGCAGGTGTTCGAGGGCAACATCGCCGCGGGGTTTGAAGGGGTGGACATCGGCCCGAAGACGCTGGCCCTGTACGCCGACAAGATCAGACAGGCCGGCACCGTCATCTGGAACGGGCCGGTCGGGTGGTTCGAAAAAACCGCCTTCAGCAAGGGCACCAAAGGCATCGCCGAGGCGATGGCGAACAGCGGGGCGGTGACGGTGGTGGGCGGGGGCGAGACGGCCGAGGCGGTGGAACAGTTCGGGTTCGACGCGAAGATGACGCACGTGTCCACCGGCGGTGGGGCGTTCCTGGCGTATGTGGAGGGGAAGAAGTTCCAGAGCCTGGCCCAGATCGACGACCGATGAGGTGAACCCGGCCCGCCAGGGCCGCGGGTGGCGGGTTCAGGTCGCTGTACTCACCACCCACCGACCTTGCGGTCGGGGTTCGCCCGGAAACGCCGGTTTGCTACAACACCCGACACCGACCCGCACCCGGAACCCGATGTCCGTCATGTCCCAGACCGAACGCCACGCCCGGCGAGGCATCCCGGAAGGGCTGTGGCTCCAGTGCCCGGCGTGCAAGGCGACCGTCTTCCGCAAGGACGTGGAGGACCGGCAGAACGTCTGCCCGGAGTGTGACCACCACTTCTATGTGTCCGCCCGCGACCGGCTGTCGCAACTGCTCGACGAGAACAGTTTCGAGGAGTGGGACGCCCACCTGCGGCCGACCGACGCCCTCGGGTTCACCGACAGTCAGCCGTACACCAAGCGGATCGGCGACCAGCAGAAGAAGACAGGCATGCCCGACGCGGCGGTGTGCGGGGCCGGGTTCATCCGCGGGCGGGGGGTGGTGGTGGGCGTGACCGACTTCGCGTTCATGGCCGGCAGCATGGGCGCAGTGGTCGGGGAAAAACTGAGCCGGGCGGCGGAGCGGGCGGCGGAGATGAAACGCCCGCTCATCTTCGTGTCAGGGTCGGGGGGCGGTGCCCGCATGCAAGAGGGCATCCTGTCGCTCATGCAGATGGCGAAGGTGTCGGCGGCGCTGGCCCGGTACCACGCCGCCGGCGGGCTGTACGTGTGCGTCCTGACCCACCCGACGATGGGCGGTGTGGCCGCCAGTTGGGCGTTCCAGGGGGACGTGACACTGGCCGAGCCGAAGGCGATGATCGGGTTCGCCGGCGCCCGCACCATCAAGAACACCA
>CAYMHO010000553.1:0-2747 GCA_964390195.1 uncultured Fimbriiglobus sp.
TCCTGCACGACTCCAAGTACCTGCACCGCGACCTGTGCCCGCGGAACGTGATGGTGACGAACGACGGGGTGGTGAAGCTGATCGACTTCGGCCTGACCATCCCGTTCACCCCCGAGTTCTGTCAGCCGGGTAACCGCACCGGCACGGTCGACTACCTGGCCCCGGAGGTGATCAAGCGGAGCACCACCGACCAGCGGGTGGACCTGTTCGCCCTCGGGTGCACGGCGTTCGAGATCTTCACCGGCCAACTGCCGTGGGAGAAGAGCCTGAACTCGGACGAGACGGTGCGGCGGCGGCTGAACTCGCCCCCGCGTCAAGCCAAAGTGCTCAAGCCGGACATGACGGACGAACTGGCCCGCATCCTGATGAAGTCGATCGACATCGACCGCACCGGCCGGTACAACTCGGCGAACGAGTTCAAGGAAGCACTCCAGGGGATGAAGAAGACCGACTACTGACCACTCGCCGCCCACGCGGCGGCGACCACCGCCGCGGTTTCGACTCGCAACACCCGCGGGCCGAAGCTCGCCACCCGCCACCCGGCCGCCGTCGCCGTGCCCACCTCCGCGGGCGTGAACCCCCCCTCCGGCCCGACCGCGAACGCCACCCCACCCGCCGGGCGCTCGGGCGATTTTCCGTCCGACGTGTGCAGCACCAGCTTCCCCGCCGGCAGGTCGGGCAGGTGGACGAACTCCGCCCACAGCTTCGGCGGGTCGATCCGCATGAGCACGTTCCGCCCGCACTGCTTGCTCGCCTCGATCACCTGCCGTTCCAGCTTCGCCAGCGTGTTCTCCTTCGGGATGACCACCGACCGCTCGGTGACGAGCGGGACGAACCGCGTGGCGCCCACTTCCACCAGCTTCTCGATCAGGTAGTCCGCCCGATCGCCCTTCGGGAGGGCCGATCCGACGACGAGAGGGAAGGGCGACTCTCGGCTCACCGGCTCCCTGCGGAGGACGTTCAGCGTCACCTGCTTCTTGCCGACGGCCAGTACCTCGGCCGGGTACTCGCAGCCGTCGCCGTTGAACAGCACGACGCCGTCGCCGGGGGCGAACCGGCGGACGGCGGTCATGTGATGGGCGTCCGCCCCGGACAGTGTGAGTTCGCCGGGGGCGAGCGGGTCGGGCGTGTAGAAGCGGTCGGACATGGGGGTGTTCTACTTCGCCGGCTCCTCGTGGCCGGCCGGCTTGACCGCCCCCGGCGGGGTTTGCCCTTTCGCCCGCGGGTCGGACTCGCTCGGGGCGAACGGCATCGGCAGGCGGGGCAACTCCTCCCCGGCCAGTTCCGTCCGCCGCCGGATGGAGCCGCTGCTGAACGGCCCGGCACCCAAGAGCCACAGGTCCTTGAGGGTGCTGCGGGCGTCCACCAGCCCGGACTGCCAGAGGGCTTCGCCCGTCTTCCGCTCGTAGGCGAACACGGCGATCTTCGCCACCCCCTTCATGTCCGTCTTTTTGATGAGGGCGATCTCGGGGATTTGCGACGGTTGGCCGGCCACCACCACCGGAACGGACATGGCCGGGGTGCCGAGCAGGAGCAACGAACTGCGGTCGGTGCCCACCGCCCCGCTGCGAGCCTCGACGATGATGTCTGACTCTTTCCGGTCTTCCTTCAGCTTCACCCCGTGGGCGAGCAGGTGCTGCCGCAGGGAGCTGATCACGTACCCCTTGTCCACAGTGCCGTCCAGGTATTGCACGTCAAGGAACACGCTGCGGTCGGCGAGTGCGGTGCAGTCGATCTGCGCGATCGCGTTGTCCACGGCCGCCGAGACGAGCAGCATCTCGGAGGCGGCGCGGGTGGTGTCGGTCATGCGGGTGGTGCCGCACCCGACCCCGCCAACCAGGACAAACAGTCCGAACGCAACGGCCATGCCCCGACGGGTCATGTGCGACCGCCCCCTCTGTGGCGAAAATGGTTGCAGGTGGTCCCCGAACGCGAGACCATACCGTTGATCGCCGGGCGGTCAAGTTCGAACCTCTTCCCACACAGGTGCCACATGCCATCTCGCCTCTCCCGCCGCGGGTTCCTTCGCACCGGCCTGGCCGCCGGGGCCGTCCTGTCGCTGCCGGCGGCGACGTACCGCACGCTGTTCGCCGCCGACACCAAGCCGAGCGAGACGGTCCGCGTCGGCATCATCGGCACCGGGTTGCAGGGCCGGGCGAACATGGGCAACATCATCAAAAACGTGGTCGCCGTCTGCGACGTGGACAAGGAACACCTGAAACTCGGCGTCGAGATGGTGGAAAAGGCCGGCAACAAGGCGCGGACGTTCGCCGACTACCGCAAACTGCTCGAGGCGAAGGACATCGACGCGGTACTAATCGCCACCCCCGACCACTGGCACGCCCTCCCCACCATCGACGCGTGCAAGGCGGGCAAGGACGTGTACTGCGAGAAGCCGCTGTCCCTGACCATCGCCGAGAGCCAGGCCATGCTGAAGGCCGCCCGCGACAACAAGCGGGTGGTGCAGACCGGTACCCAGCAGCGGAGTAGCAAGACCTTCCGCCAGGCGGTCGAACTCATCCGCAACAACTACATCGGTAAGGTGAGCAAGGTGGAGGTCGGCTTGCCGGGGCCAAACTGGACGGCGAAGGCCAAGATGCCGGTTGCCGATTCCGACCCGCCGGCCGAACTGGACTTCGACTTCTGGACCGGCCCGGCCCCCGCGTTCAAGTACAACGTGCACAAAGTCCATTACCTGTTCCGCTTCTTCTGGGACTACAGCGGCGGGCAGCAGACCAACTTCGGCG
>CAYMHO010000554.1:0-2726 GCA_964390195.1 uncultured Fimbriiglobus sp.
CCGCCGGTGGCCAGGTTCGGCGCGCAGAACACCGGGTCGCCGACGCACTTGATGAGCCACACGTACGAGGCGATGCTCTTCTCGCTCGGCCGCGCCTTCGCCAGCAGCGACCCCAGGTACGGCGAGTCCGCCGGCGCGTCGGCCTGCCCGCTGAGCAGGTTGTGCATGGCGTCGAAGTGGTTGCTGATGTTGCCGGGGTGGGTCATCGAGCGGATGAGGCACAGCTTGTCGGTCTGCTTGGCGAGCTGCGTGTGCATCTCGTTGATCCGCATCCCCGGCACGGCGGACGCCCCCGGCTTGTACGGCCCGCGGAAATCCTCCGGGGCGTCAGGCTTCATGTCCCACATGTCGATGTGACTCGGCCCGCCGCACAGCAGGATGAAGATGCACGACTTGCGGCCGGCTTTGGTCGAACCGGAGGACGGCACTTTGGCGGCCACGGTGCCCGGCAGGCCCATCGTCAGAGCGGCGGCCCCGCCGAGTTGGAGTAGACGACGGCGGGTGATGGCAGCGGACATGGGCGTGGCTCCAGGGAGGTGGGAGCGGGGGGGGAAGGCTGGGACGACAGTACCATCACGCCGCCCGCGGGGCAAACGAGAACCGGCCGCGTCGGCGTCACACCCCCGCAACGAGGGCCGCCGCCTTCGCCACCTCGCCGGCGATGGGCGTCCGCTTGTAACGGTAAACCCCTTCGCCCAGGGCGAATTCGTCCTCCTCGTCGGCCCGGTTCGCCTCCCCCACCGCCAGCACGAACTGCCCCGGCAGCCCCCGCTTCAGCCGCTTGTAGTGGTCGGCCAGGTTCACCTTCCGCCAGAACCCGATCATCTCCACGAACACCTCCTTGCCGGTCGGCGTGTGCGTCAGCTTGAAGTCGGGCACCCAGGTCATGCCGTCCACCGGCATCGGCATCGGGTCGGACGAGATCAGCCAGTCCGTCACCCCGCTCTTGAAGTTGTCTTCGAACATCGTCACCTCCCGCGGGGTGTACATGCCGAAGTCGGGCAGGTGCGACTGCAGTCCGTCGGTGCCGCTCAGGGTGAACTGCTTCTCCTTGCGGTCGGCCCCCCACCGCACCGTCGCCTTCAGGTCGAACGCCCGGCAGTGCAGCAGGGCCGGCAGGAACAGGGCGAGTTGCAAGCCGTACTTCTGGGTGGACGAGAACAAACTGAGCGGGCCGTCGAGCCGGAGGGAGTACCCGTTGCCGCCGTCGTTGCGGATGGTGCAGATGAGCCGGTGGAACTTGACCGCCCGGAACAACTGCCGGAAGCGGGCCGGCGTCTCGCCCCACACCTTCACCTCCATCTCGGTGCAGCGGAGCAGCACGGCCTGGGCGAGCGCCACGTTGTACCGCCGCAGCAGCCACTCGGCGGTGGTGTCGTCGAACTTGATCACCTTCTGCTCGTCCTTCAGGTCGGCGAACAGGCCCACGTCCACCTGCTCGGGCGTGATCGCCATTTCCGTGGCGACTTGCTCCAACACGGCGGCGCGGTCGAACGGCTTGCCGGCCTTGATCGCCTCCGCCCGGTACTCGGCGGCCGCCTTGAAGACGTGTTCGCGGATTTGCTCCGGGGCGATGTCGGACGCCACTTCAAATTCACACCGGTCTTCCAGAAGTTTGGCGAACCCCTGATGCACGAGCTGCGTCGGCCCGTCGCCCACCAGATCCGCCAACGCCTCCTGCAGCTCCCCCCGCGTGCGGCCGGGCGCGTCGCGGAACACCAGCAGCAACTGCTCGGCCACGCCGAGCCAGTGGTCGGAATGGCCGTCGAGATACTGCGGCACGAGTTTGTTGCGGGCGAACCGCACGCGAACCTGCTTCCCCGTCAACATGGGAACCTCTGAACTGAGACCTCACCCCCCTTCCCCCTCTCCATGTCATGGAGAGGGGGTGTTCAACCTGCGGGGGTGCTTGAACGTTCGCGGAGGTACCGGAGTCGCATCCGCCTTGAACACCCCCTCTCCATGACATGGAGAGGGGGACGGGGGGTGAGGTCTTCCCTCCGCCACCCGAAGCCGTCACAATACCACTTCCCTCCCCGCCGGTGATAGATCATGCGGTTCGCTCTGCTCGCGGTCCTGCTGCTTCCCGCCCTCTCCGTCGCCGCCGACATCGACTTCAACCGCGACGTGCGGCCGATCCTGTCGGACCGCTGCTTCAAGTGCCACGGCCCGGCTACCCAGAAGGCGAAGGTGCGGCTCGATTCCCTCGACCACGCCAAGAAGAAGGACGCCATCGTCCCCGGCAAGCCGGCCGACAGCCTGATGATCGACCGCATCGCCACGAAGGACGCCAAAGAGCGGATGCCGCCGGCCGACAGCGGCCCGCCGCTCACCGAGAAGGAAGTGAAGATTCTCACCGCCTGGATCGAGGCCGGGGCGAAGTACGAGCCGCACTGGGCCTTCACCCCGCCGAGACGCCCGGACGTGCCGAAGGCGAGCGCGCACCCCGTCGACGCCTTCGTCCTCGCCCGGCTGGAGAAAGCGAAGACCGCGCCCTCCCCGCAGGCCGACAAGTCCGTCCTCCTCCGCCGCGTCCACCTCGATCTCGTCGGCCTGCTGCCGTCTCCGGCCGAGGTGGAGGCGTTCGTCAAGGACGACGCGCCCGACGCTTACGAGAAGGTGGTGGACCAACTGCTGGCGAGCCAGCACTACGGCGAGCGGCAGGCCCGCTACTGGCTCGACCTGGCCCGGTACGCCGACAGCAACGGGTACACGGTGGACGGTGC
>CAYMHO010000555.1:0-2709 GCA_964390195.1 uncultured Fimbriiglobus sp.
CGGGGGCTGCTGAAGACGACGCTGGTGCTGGCGATGGGCGAGTTCGGCCGCACCCCGAAGATCAACGACAAGGCCGGCCGCGAACACCACCCCGGCTGCTACTCGGCCATCCTCGCCGGCGGTGGGGTACAGGGCGGGCGGGTGATCGGGACGAGCGACAAGCACGCCGACAAACCGGCCGACACCCCGCTCAGTCCGGCCGACCTGTGCGGCACCGTCTTCCACACCGTCGGCCTGACCAGTGAGCAACTCGGCGGCATGGGGCTGACGTCGGCCGGCCGGGTGATCGAGGAGCTGTTCTGACCGCTCTCATTGGTTCCGGCCGATCTGCACACCCCCCTCCGGAACCAACCCGAACGCCCGGAATCAACCCATTCGCCCGGAAGAAATAGTGTCGGAGTGTCGGCCCACTCACTTCTTCTTCGGGAACTGCCAGTCCTCGTCGAACAGGCCGGCGTCCACCACCTCGAACCCGGCCGGGTCGTCCTTCGTCGGCTTCGGCTTGAGCACCGCCCAGTCGCCCAGCCGCGGGTACAGCAGGGCGTTCGTGCCCTTGAAGTCGGCCTCCCGGAACGTGTGCCCGCTGTTGATGACGATGTACGTGCCGCCGCTCGACCGCCCGTACTTGTTCGGGTAGATGAGCACCGGCAGGTGCGTCTTCGGGTCGTACTCCTTGCCGTTCACCACGAGCTTGTCTTTCGTCCAGGTGATGGGCAAATCCGGCAGCATCCCGGCGATGACCGGGTTGCTTTGCGGGTCGCCGAACAGCACCAGGTTCGCCCCCCACTGGGGCGACGGCTTGTCCGACACCTTGCCCGTTGGCAGTTCGCCGCGGAAGTGCTTGTCCCAGTTTTTGGCGAACTCCTCCCGGCGGGCGTCGGCGAACTTGGCCGCGTCCTCGTGCCACGCCTTGCCGGTCGGCGGCACGACACCGAACTCGCGGGTGAAGGCGTCGTCGATCGGCCCCGCCCACGGGAAGTGCTTCATCTTCGGGTTCGGTTCGGACAGTTCGACCCCCTTCCACTTGCCGCCGGCGTTCTCCAGCCAGTGCGGGAACCGGTCCTTCTCCCGGGCGATGGCCTGCCCGTCGACGGTGATCGCCTTCAAGTCCTTCAGCTTGAAGTCGAGCACGGCCAACAGCCGCACGTTCTCGGTGGTGATGACGGCCTTCCCGTCCTTGTAGGTGCCGTCCACCACCGTCTTCTCGTACTGCTTCAGTTGGGCGAACGGGACCGCCCACCGCCCGCGGGTGGGCGGGTCCCCGCCCACGTACTTCGGCGTGTACGTCACCAGCCGGAACCGCTCGGCCACCTCCGGCCGCGGCTCTTTCAGGTGCTTCTGAAACTCGGCCTCGATCTTCGCCTGCCACTCGCCGGCCGGAGCGACGTGTTTCAGGCCGGGGGCGATGACGTGCGTGAAGCTGTGCGGCTCCTTGAACGCTTTCAGCTTCGCCTCGATCAGGTCGGCGGCCAACTTCTGCGGGTCATCCCCACCCGAGTACGCCACGACGGGGATGTTGAACACGTTCTCGGCGTAGTCCACCGCGTCGTAAATCCGCAGACACTTCTCGATGTAGTCCGGCTGGGTGCCGAACTTCTTGTCGCCGATGTACTCGCGGGTGGTGCTGAACCCGGCGCCCGGGTTCATGACCGCGAAGGTGAACGGGTGGTGCAGCCCGATGTGCCACGTTCCCGCCCCACCCATGCTGAACCCGCGGAGGACGACCTTGGTTTCGTCCACCGCCCCGGTCCCCTTCACCGCGTCGATCACCTCGAACACGTCCCGCTCGCCGGCCCAGCGGTAGGCGTTGTTCCCCCGCCCGTACACCTCCACCTCGAAGTGGTCGAGTTTCTTGCCCGCCTTCGCGGCCTCCTTGCCGGCGATGAACGACACTTCCGTCAGGGTGGCATTGCGGCCGTGCAAGATCACGTCCAGTCGGTACTGCTTCTTCGGGTCGAAGTCGTCGGGGAACCGCACCGAGTACGGCTGCACGGAGCGGTCGAGCTTCGACACGTACCCGCGGATGATCGCCTTGCCCCGCACCTTGAGCCACGGCTCCTCTTTGGCGTTCTTCGCCCGTTCCAGCCCGGCGTCCAGCACCGCGAGCGTTTGAGCCGCCGACTTGTCCGTGAACCATTCGCCGTGCTTGACGATCCACTCGGCGGCCTTCAGGTACACCCGCACGTCCGGGTCGGCGGCCTTCTCGGTCGCCTTCTTCAGCTCCGTGGTCTTCTCCTTGATCTTCGCCAGGGTGGCGTCGTCCGGCGGGAAGGTCTTGGGGGCCGGGAAGTCGGGCGGTTGGGCGACGGCGACCAGCGGGAGGAGCAGGAGCAGCGAAAGTGATCGCATCGGGAGGGGCCTCGGCGGGGGTGAGGCCAGAATACAGACAGGGAGACACGAAGACACGAGACACGGAGACAAGACGGAGCGCACGGTGTCAGCAGATCCGCGAACAGGGATGGGAAACGACGAGACGGGAGACACGGGAGAGGACTTGCCCCTCTCGTGTCTCCCGTCTCGAGTCTCGTGTCTATTTCGGGTTAGTACCCGCCGCGCTTCCCGCCGCCACCGCCGTAGCCGCCACCACCACCGCCGTACCCGCCGCCACCACCGCCGCCGTACCCGCCGCCGCCGCCACCGCGACGGCCGCCGCCACCGCCGCCGCCGTACCCGCCGCCGCCGCCACCACCGGAACCGCCGCCGTAGCCG
>CAYMHO010000556.1:0-2690 GCA_964390195.1 uncultured Fimbriiglobus sp.
CCATCGTCCCGCCGGTGGCCAGCACGTCGTCCACCATCAGCACCCGCTGGCCGGGCGAGATGCCGTCGGTGTGCATGTGCAACTCGGCCTGCCCGTACTCCAGGTCGTACTTCAGGCTGTACGTGCGGTACGGCAGTTTGCCCGGCTTGCGGAGTGGCACGAGCGGCTTGCGGAGGGCCAGCGCCAGCGGGGCGGCGAACAGGAACCCGCGGGCCTCGGCGGCGGCGATGGCGTCGATCGGCTGAGCCCCGTACCGCTCGGCCAACCGCTCCACGCTCGCCCGGAAGGCGGTCGGGTCGGCCAGCAGCGGGGTGATGTCCTTGAACAGGACGCCCGGCTTGGGGAAGTCGGGGATGTCGCGAATGAAGGGCCGGAAGTCCATGACGGGTTCGGGGGTCGAGGTGTACGCTCCCCAGGGCTTCCGCCCTGGGCTACGGACGGCGGTCCCGTCGGGACGCGAGCCGGGTCCGCGACGCACGCCGCGGAGCGGCCGGCGTCCGTAGCCCAGGGCGGAAGCCCTGGGTAAACCAGACCGCACACGCAATGTACTCCCCGCATCAGGTGAAGCAACGATGGCACTGCACATCCGGCCGGCGACGCCGGCCGACGAGGCCGCGGCGGTGGCGTTCAACGCGGCGATGGCGCTGGAGACGGAAGGGAAGACGCTGCACGAACCGACCCTGCGGGCGGGGGTGCGGGCGGCGCTGGCGGACCCGGCGAAGGGGTTCTACCTGATGGCCGAGCGGGACGGCGAGGTGGTCGGGCAACTGATGGTGACGACCGAGTGGTCGGACTGGCGGAACGGCTGGTACTGGTGGATTCAGAGCGTGTTCGTGAAACCCGAAGCCCGCGGGGCGGGGGTGTTCCGGGCGGTGTTCGACCACCTGAAGGCGAAGGCGGTGGCCGACCCGACGGTCATCGGCATCCGGCTGTACGTGGAGCACGGGAACGAGCGGGCGCGGCGGTTGTACGCGGCACTTGGGCTGAGCGACGAGCCGTACCGGCTGATGGGTGTGTACCCGCTGCCGGGGCGAGAGGCCGCCTACAAGTAGCAAGGGGCAAGTGACAAGGAGCAAGGGAGGACACCAGAACGGTGCTTCCCTTGCTCCTTGTCACTTGCCCCTTGCGACTTCCGCGAAGCGGCTTACTTCTTGGCGGCGGTTTCGGCCTTCTTCTTCCGCTTGGCCGCCCGCTTGCTCTCGCCGGTGGTGCTGGTCTGCTCCTTGGCGGCGGCGGCCTTCACCGCGGCGGCCTCGGCGGCGGCCTTCGCGTTGGACGCTTCCAGCGCCTGTTGCCGCTTGGTGTCCGGCTTGATGCGGACCGCCTTGCCAACGCGGTCGCGGATGTAGTACAGCTTCGCCCGCCGCACCGAGCCGGCCTTCTTCACCTCGATCTTGGCGATCCGCGGGGAGTGGACGAGGAAGATCCGCTCCACCCCTTCGCCCTGCACGATCTTGCGGACGACCATCATCTCCTTCAGGCCGGCCCCGTTCCGGGCGATCACGTCGCCCTCGAACGTCTGGATCCGCTCCTTCTGGCCGTCGAGCAACTTCTGGTGGACGACGACCGTGTCGCCCACCTTGAACTCGGGGACGTCGCTCTTCGTCTGCTTGTCTTCGACGGCCTGGAGGTATTTGTTTTGCATGGGTGGTACTCCCGCGCCCCGAGTTCGTTACGCGGATGAATGGCGCGCTCGCCTTCGTCTCGCGGTTAACCGTTGGATCCGTGTCCGCTCCGCCTGTCCGACTGTTCCTGTCGCCACCTGGCGATCGTCTGGTGGTTGCCGCCGAGCAGCACCTTGGGCACGCTCAGCCCGCGGTACTCCCGCGGGCGAGTGAACTGCGGGTACTCCAGCCGGCCCGGTTCGCTGTGGCTGTCGTCGGCGGCCGACTCCTGGTCGCCCAACACACCGGGGACGAGCCGGATGACGGTGTCGATGACCGTCATGGCGGGCACCTCGCCGCCGTTACACACGTAGTCGCCGACCGAAATCTCGAGCGGGTCGAGCACCTGCCGGATGCGGTCGTCGAACCCCTCGTACCGCCCGCACAGCAGAATCAGCCGCGGGCGTTCGGCCAACTCCGCCACCACCGCCTGCGTCAGCCGTCGGCCGGCGGGCGTCAGCATCACCACCGTGCCGGGCGTCTCGTCCTTCGCCCGCACCGCCTCCACACAATCGACCACCGGCTGCGGCATGAGCACCATCCCGGGTCCGCCGCCGAACGGCCGGTCGTCCACCCGGTTGTGTTTGTCGTGAGTCCAGTCGCGGAAGTTCCACAGGTGAACTTGCACCAGCCCGGCCTGGATGGCCAGCTTCAGCAGGCTCTGCGACACGTACCCGCTGAACATCTCCGGGAAGAGGGTCAGCACGTCGAACCGGACGGTGCGGGCGGGCATGACGTCACTTGGCCGGGGCTTCCGCCGGTTTGGCGGCGGCCTTCTCGGCCTCCAGTTTCTCGAACTTGGCCAGGTGGTTCTTGAACACGGCGGCGCAGTGCTCGGACGGCTTGGCGCCGACGCTCAGCCAGTACTTCACCCGGGAGGCGAGCAGGGACACCACCTTGTCCTTGTCCGGCTGGTGCGGGTCGTAGGTGCCCAACTCCTCGATCGCCTTGCCGTCCCGCGGCTGGCGGCCGTCGATGGCGACGATGCGGTAGTAGTGCCGGTGGGTCCGACCCATCTGCTTCATC
>CAYMHO010000557.1:0-2683 GCA_964390195.1 uncultured Fimbriiglobus sp.
CCCTTGAACACCCCCTCTCCATGACATGGAGAGGGGGACGGGGGGTGAGGTCTCTTCCTCACTTCACGAAACTCGGCTGGCCCAACACTCTCCGCAGCCACCGTACTTCGGTCGCCTTCATCACCGACAGCACGTCGGCGTAGTCGTCCGTCCACGGCCGCAGGCCGTCCGGCACGTCCACCCGTTCCCACCGGAACGGCCCGTCGGCCTGGTCGAACCGGGCGAGCGCCGCCTCGCTCTTCGCCAGCACCATCCACGTCGAGCTGGACTTCCCCGGCGGGGTGTCGGGGGTCGGCTTGCCGTCGTCGCCCTCGCACTTCTCCAGCCGGTGCCGGCAGTGCAGCCCGCACTCCTTCGCCAGCGCCGCCACCACCGGCGCCAGGTCCATGTACCGGTTCGAGATGTGGACGCCGATCAGCCCGTCGTCCTCCACCCGCTCGGCGTACAGCCGCACCGCCTCGACCGTCATCAGGTGAACCGGGATGGCGTCCGAACTGAAGGCGTCCACCAGCAGCAGGTGGTACCGCGGGCCGGTGTGGCGGGCGAGGGTCAGCCGGGCGTCGCCGAGGACGAAGTCCACGTTCACCTGCCGCTCGCGGGCGTCGGTCAGGTAGCTGAAGTGCGCCGGCCCGTCCACCAGCAGTTTCACCTTCGGGTCGATCTCGTAGAAGGTGATCGACTGCCCGGCCGTCATGTACGCGGCCGTCACCCCCGCCCCCAGCCCGACCACCCCGACGCGGGCGTCCGCCCGGCCGTCCACCCGCTCGCGGAACATCGCCCCCACCGGCCCGGTGCGGTGGTAGTACATGAGCGGCTCCTTGCTCACGCCGGGGTGCACCTTCTCCAGTTCCTCGTCCGGTAGGAACTGGCTGCCGTGCAGGGTGGTGCCGTGTTCGAGCACCCGGATCTTGGCCTTCTTTTCCAGCCCCGGCACCGGCCGCTCCGCCTCGCCCACCCGCATCACCCCGAAGTACCCGCGGGTGACCGCCCGCACGTCCCCGGCGGACACGGCCAGGTAGTAGTGGACGAACAGGATGCCGAACACGGCCAGGGCGAACCGCACCGGCCTGTCGGAGAACACGAACGCCAGCAGGCACGGCGGGCCGAACGTGAGCAGCAGCCCGACCGCCTTCCCGCTCACCCGCACCGGGATGCCGCTGAACACCATCACCCCGTTCAGCCAGTCGCCTACCCACTCGCCGACATCCTTCGACTGGCCGGTCGAGTCGGCGACGGCGCGGGTCATCAGGAACATCAGACCCATGCACAGGATGACCATCAGGAACGGGGTGGTCACGTCCATCACCATCCGCCAGCCAACCTTCGGGTCGAGTTCGCCGGACGGGGTCGGGGCGGGTGCGGGCGGGCGGCCGCCGGGGCGGAGGAGCAGGCAGGCGACCACCACCGCCGCCCCGTACTCGAACGGGAGCGGGAAGACGAGCGGGGCGAGCAGGGCGTTGAACGCCCCGCCGATCACCCCGCCGACCGACACCCACAGGTAGAAAGTGGTCAGGTGGGCGGGGTGCGGGCGGGCGGCCGCCAGTTCGGTGTGCGCGGTCAGGGCGATGCCGAAGAAGGCGGCCGTGTGCACCAGCACCAGCAGCCCCACCGGCAGCGGCAGGTTCGAGCTGAGGACGAACACCAGCAGCAGGATGACCGGTCGGGCGAGCGAGTTCAGCCCGCCCCGCAGGCGGTCGGCCCCCTTCGAGAAGGCGACGATGAAGGTGAGCAGGTACAGGGCCAGCGGCAGCACCCACAGGAGCGGGATAGCGGCGATGTCGGTGGTCAGGTGGGTGGTGACGCCGAGCATCAGGCTGGACGGCACGAACGCCAGCAGCAGCCAGCGGAACTTGTCCTTGCCGGTCGGCGGTGGCGGTGCTTCCACCGGCACGACGGCCGGGTCGGTCATCAGGGCCGGCGGGCGGAGCGGGTTGAGGGCCGCCCGCCCGCACAGGGCGGTGCACGCGAGCAGCAGCACGAACCCGCCGGCGAACAGCCACGTCTGTTCCACCACCCGGAAGGTCGGTTCGACCAGCAGCGGGTAGCCGAGCAGGAAGAGCAGGCTGCCGGCGTTGCTCGCGGCGTACAGGAAGTACGGGTCCTTCGCGGACGGGTGGCCGGTGGCGGCGAACCACTTTTGAAGGAGCGGGGCGGAGGTGCTGACGGCGAAGAACGGCAGGCCGACGGCGACCGCCAGCATGGCCAGCACGTTCAGCACCGGGAAGCCGTCGCCGGTCGGGGCGAGGTCGGACAGCACCGGGACGGCGGCGTGGGTGGCGGTGAACAGCACCCCGCCGAGCAGGGCGAGCCCGCCGACGCCGAGGACCGCGAGGTGGATGACCAGTTGCCGCTTCTGGCCGGGCACGGCCGTCAGCTTGTGCGCGTACAGGTAGCCGAGCAGGAGCACCGCCTGGAAGAACACCATGCAGGTGTTCCACACCGCCGGGCTGCCGCCCAGGTGCGGCAGCACCATCTTGCCGACCATCGGCTGGACGAGGAAGAGGAGTGAGGCGCTGCAGAAGAGCGTGGCGGCGAACAGGGCACGCACGGGTGTTACCTGTTCCCCTCTCCCGCTGGGGGAGAGGGGTTAGGGGTGAGGGGGAGGGTTGGGTGGTTGGCTTTCCCCGTGGCCCCCCCCCCCCCGCCCCCCCCCCCCCCCCCGGGGGGGGGGCCCCCACCACCC
>CAYMHO010000558.1:0-2641 GCA_964390195.1 uncultured Fimbriiglobus sp.
ACCCCCCTCGGTCTTCTTAGGGGCGCCCCCCCCCCCCGGGCCCGCTCGGGTCGGGCGGGGGTGTTTCCACGAGCCGCGACCGCCAGGGAGCGGGTGTTGAATCACCCGCTCCCGGGCGGTCGCGGCTCGTCAAGCACTGCCCCCACCAGTTTTCGTTGAGCCGTCCCCATCGGGCACTCCGCCGCCTCAGTCGCGGTCACCCACCGCCATTCGGTGTAGAAACCACCGCCGAACTTCTTCGCCCGTGACTTCACTGCCACGGCCGTCAGAGTGATGTCGAACCGGGTGACGCCGTGCCGCACGCTCGCCAGCACCTCCCCCGCCGTCGCCGACACGCCGATCGTTTCCTTCGCCACCCTCACCGCGGCTAATACCTCCGTTTCACCGTCGGCCATCACTCCGCGGGGCAGCTCCCACATGTTCGCCCAGCGGTCTGCAGTCGGCGGACGTAAGCCGATCAGCACCCGGTCGTCCCGCCGCAGTACCAGACATACCTCCCGCACCATCACCAGTTCCTTCTTCGCCTTCGGCGGGGGGATCACCGCCTGTAGGCCGTCGCGGTTCGCCACGCACTGCTTCGTCAGAGGGCACTCGCCGCACTTCGGGCTGGTCGGGGTGCACACCAGCGCCCCGAGTTCCATGAGCGCCTGGTTGAAGTCGCCCACCCGCTGCTTCGGCAGCACCTCCTCCGCCGTCCGCCACACCCACTTCAGCCCCTCCCCGCCGCGGGGGTCGAGCCGGCTGCCGAACACCCGCGACAGCACCCGCAAGCTGTTCGCCTCGACGATCGGCATCCGGCGTTCGTAGGCCTGCGACATCACCGCCCCGAGGATGTACCGCCCGACGCCGGGTAACGACTGCCAGAAGGCGGGATCGTCGGGGAAGGTGCCGCCGAGTTCGGCCACCACCGTCTTCGCTGCCGCGTGAAGGTGCCGCGCCCGCCGGTAGTAGCCGAGCCCCTGCCAGTGCTTGAGCACTTCTGATTCGTCCGCGGCGGCCAAATCGTGGACCGTCGGGAAGCGAGCCATGAACCTGTTGAAGTACGGGATGACCGCCGCCACGGTGGTCTGTTGGAGCATCACCTCGCTGACCCAGATTCGGTACGGGTCGCGGGAGTGCCGCCAGGGGAGGGATCGCTGGTGGGCGTCGAACCAGCGGAGGAGAGTTCCGAGTTCCAAGTTCCGAGTTCCGAGTGTTGAACCTCATCGGCGACACGACATCGACCATTGTTCACGAGCCGTCAACCCGGAACCCGGAGCTCGGAACTCGGAACTCGGAACTGAGCGATTGCCGAAGGCAACGCCTCCCGCTCGGCCGCCTGCACCCGCTCCGCCAGGCTGTCCGGCGTGTCGCCCGGCAGCACCGGCACGCGAGCTTGCAGCACCACCGGGCCGGTGTCGTAGGTGTCGTCCACCAAATGAACGGTACACCCGCTCTCGGTCTCGCCGGCCCCCAACACCGCCGCGTGGACGTGTCGGCCGTACATCCCCTTCCCGCCGAACTTGGGCAACAGCGACGGATGCACGTTCAGAACCCGCCCTCGGAAGTCGGAGGGCACCTTCAGCAAATGAATCCACCCGGCACACACCACCAAATCGGCACCCCACTCCCGTGCCGCCGCGAACGCCGTTTCGCTCCGCCCGGCTTTCTCGGCGATCACCACCGGCACCCCGACCCGCCGCGCCCGCTCGACCCCGAACACGTCCGCCCGGCTCGACACCACCCCGACGACCGTCGCGGCCAGCCGCCCGTCGGCACAGCGGTCGAGCAGGTTCTGGAGTGTACTCCCGCTGCCGGAGAGGAGTACGACGAGGCGGGGCGACCGCGGGGACATAGGTTCAGCCGTCCTTCTCTGGTTCCGGGTGGGCGGATGGGCTATCCTAACACGTCGGCACCCTCGGGCCGACTCCGCGGGAAGAGAAACGGATGGACGCACTCTTGCCGGAACTGACCCGTCGGTTCGACCCGTCGAAACCGATCGGCTATTTGAACTTTTCGGACGGCCGGCCGGACAGCAAGTTCCGCTCCGTCCTGGCCGACGCCTTCCGCCATCTGCTCGAAGCGAACTCGCCCACCCCGTGGGTGACGGTGCGGCAGTGGCTGCTGTCCGCGTGCGACGACCTGGAGCAGTCCGGGTCGTCCGCGTACAAGGACGTGAGCCAGGCGCGGGCGGTGCTCAAACTGGGCCTGGACGAGGTGCCGGCGGCGTACCGGAAGCACCACGCCGACCTGCTCGCCCACCAGCCGGACACCGCCCTCTTTACCGCCTTCTTCCTGGCCCGCTGCTGCGAGGTGGCGCTGGTCGAACGGGCGAGCGGCGGCGGCGACCCGGCGAAGTGCGTGGCGATGCTGAACGAGTTCGTCGGCTACCGCCCGATCGCCGTGCTCGAAACCCGCCCGCAGACCGACTTCTACCCGCACGAGAAGGTGTGCCCGCTGGCGGTCTACTTCCGCGGGGTGGGCGTCGCACCCGGCCCGTACCAGGATGTGGTGCGGCTCGGCCTGGAACTGCTCCAGAAGACCGACGCCGACTTGCTGGAAGAGGCCTGCTTCGACTTCGAGCGGATGGACGAGTTGGCGGTGGACCCGCGGGCGACGGACCATTTCCACCCGGTGAACAAGCGGCCGAACGTGCTGTTCG
>CAYMHO010000559.1:0-2623 GCA_964390195.1 uncultured Fimbriiglobus sp.
GCAGCGTCTTCATGAACGCCCCGCGGCCGCACTTCACGTCCATCACCAGCGCCGAAATGCCTTCGGCGATCTTCTTGCTCAGGATGCTGGCGGTGATGAGTGGGATGCTCTCGACTGTGCCGGTCACGTCCCGCAGGGCGTACAACTTCTTGTCCGCCGGGGCCACGTCGGCACTCTGGCCGATCATCCCGCAGCCGACGCTTCTCAGAGCAGCCCGCAGTTCGTCTTCATTCAAATCGGTGCGGAAGCCGGGGATGGCTTCGAGCTTGTCGAGCGTCCCGCCGGTGTGCCCCAGCCCGCGGCCGGACATCATCGGCACCGTCACCCCACACGCCGCCGCCAGCGGGGCGAGCACCAGACTCACCTTGTCGCCGATGCCGCCTGTGCTGTGCTTGTCCACCTTCACGCCGGGCAGGTCGGACAAATCGAGCACCTTGCCTGAATCCGCCATCGCGCGGGTGAGCGTGGCCGTCTCGGTCGCGGTCATCCCCTGCAGGAAGATCGCCATGAGCAGGGCGGAGAGTTGATAGTCGGGCCACCCGCCGGACGCAGCGGCGGACACGAACGCACGGATCTGGTCGGCGGACATCTCCCCGCCGTCCCGCTTGGCACGGATGACATCGACGGCACGCATGGGGTGTCCCGGTGAGCAGTGGCGTGTATCTTCGCCGTGAACCCGCGAGGGGGCAACCCTCCGCGGGGGGCCGGCGGATGCGGCGGATGGTTTCGTTTCACCCCGCCCCACCCGTCCGAAAAACCATTCCTCGTCGCTGAAACCATCCGGGGACGATTGGTACTCTCTTGTCCACCGAGCACTTGCGTGGTTTCGCCTCCACACCCGTTGCTCGAAAAACATCCGGCGCACGCCGCCGGTTCGCCAACATTCACCCCCGCACTCGGACTTGACCCCGCCGCCGGCCGGGTTTATCACGTCGCCCGCACTTGCGCTGTCTGCTCACCTCGCCGCGAAGGACTCGACCATGCGACCCACCTGGAAACGCGCCGTCGTCGGCCTGCTGATCGCTGCGGCGGTCGGCGGGGCGGCCCTCGGGCTGGCCCGACCCGGCGACCCGCCGCCCACATTCATCCCGCACACCGAGGAGCCGGAGAAAGTGTCCCCGCCGGATGACTTCGTGTCGGTCGTGCAGGCGAAGGCGACCGAGCAGGCGCCGTCGAACAACGCGGCCGTGGCACTGGAATGGACCGGCCCGGCCGTGGTGAAGGCGAACCAGCCGACGGAGTACACCCTGACCGCGCGGAACCTGTGCGGGCAGACGTTGCAGAAGGTGGTGGTGCAGGTGCGTGCCCCGAAGGGTGTCGAGATCACCGGCGTCAGCCCGGCGGTGAAGCCGATCGACGGCGTCTACCTGTGGGAGTTGGACACGCTCGACGCCAGGACGAGCAAGGCGGTGACGGTGACGCTGCGGCAACCGGCGAAGGGCGAGATGACCTGTCAGGCGTGGGTGACGCTCACCGGCACGTCGGCCATGAAAGCCACGGTGAAGGAGCCGAAACTGGAGGTGAAGATCAAGGCACCCGAGAAGGTGGCCGTGGGCGACAAGATCGCGGTGCGGTGCGAGGGTCGGAACACTGGGGACCACCCTGCCGATGACGTCGCCCTCACCCTCTCCGGTCTGGGCGGGTTGCTACCTCGACAGTTGAAACCAGGCGAACGAATGGAGTTCACCGAACAGTTCGACGCCGCCAGTGCCGGTCCGGTCACCTACGAGGCGGTCGTCTTTGATCGCGACGGACAACGGGCGAGTGCGAAGGCCACCGTGCAAGTCGTCTCCCCGAAGCTGGACGTGAGCGTGAGCGGGCCGAAGGAACGGCAGATCGGTGCAAACAGCAGGTACACCGTCACGGTGAAGAACACGGGCGACATTCCCGTGAGCGGCGTCAAGGTGAGCGAGACACTCCCGAGCGGCTTCAAGGTGAGCGTCCCCGACGGCGGTCAACAGGTCGGCGACAAACTGACCTGGCATGTCGGCGATCTCGCTCCGGGGGGTGAGAAGGCGTTCCACTTCTGGGGCAGCACGTCCGCCGTCGGCCCGCTGGTTCACAAAGTGGAAGCAACTGGCGACCGCAACACGAAGGCGACCGGCGAGTGTGTGACCACCGTGGAAGGCATCCCCGGCCTGCGGATGGAACTGGTGGACAACGCCGACCCGGTTGAGAAGGGCGGCGAGATCACCTACGAGATCAGGGTGACGAACACCGGCACGAAGGCCAGCGTCGGCGTGACGATCATCTGCAACCTGCCGGACGAACTGAAGTTCGTGTCCTGCTCTGGGCCGACGAAGGGGGAGTATGTCGTGTCAACCCCGTCGGTCATCGTCGGACCCGGCGGTGCCATCCCGCCCCCTGCGGGCAAACTGCATCAGGTCTACTTCGACCCCATCTCCGACCTGCCGCCGAAGACCGAAGCCGTGTTCAAGGTGAAGGTGAAGGGCGTTGGCACCGGCGACGTGCGGTTCAAGGCGATCATGACCAGCAAGCACCTGACGACGCCGGTGACGAAAGAGGAATCCACCCGCGTGTACGGGGAGTGACGTGCCGGACGAGCCGCGACCGCCCCCACGTCTGCTATCACTAGTTCGCGGACGGACCAGTCCGTTAATTA
>CAYMHO010000560.1:0-2577 GCA_964390195.1 uncultured Fimbriiglobus sp.
TGCTCGCTCCGGTAGGGGTCTTCCAAACCCGCTCGCGGAGCGAGCAGACCACGTTTACCGCAAGCGATACGGCACCTCCAGCCCATGTCTGGTCATCAGTTGCTCGTTCGCCAGCAGCTCGCTCGTCGGCCCGTCGGCCACCACCTTGCCGCCGTCGAGTACGATCGTCCGCGGGCAGCAGTCGAGCACCATCTCCAAATCGTGTGTCGCCAGCAGCAGCGTGCCGGGCAGGTCACACATTGTGCGGATCAACTCCCGTCGCCCGCGGGGGTCGAGGAACATGCTCGGCTCATCCAACAGCAGCACGCCGGGTTTCATCGCCAGCACCCCGGCCAGCGCCGCCCGCCGTTTCTCGCCCCCGCTCAGCTTGTGGGGCGACCGTTCGGCCGCGTCCTTCAGCCCGACATTCTCCAGGCTCTCGGCCGCGATCCGCCGGGCGTCGTCCGGCGACGCCCCCATGTTCAGCGGGCCGAATGCCACGTCCTCCAGCACCGTCGCGGAAAACAACTGGTCGTCCGGGTTCTGGAACACCACGCCGATCCGTCGCGGCATTTCTTTCCGCTGTTTGGTGTCGGCGGGATCGAGGCCGCACACGCTCACCTCGCCGGGTTTGCCCTGCAGCACCCCGCACAGCCGCAGGAACAGGGTGGTCTTGCCCGCCCCGTTCGGCCCGACCAGCGCCACCCGTTCGCCGGGTTGCAGCGCGAACGACACCGCGTTCAGTGCCACCCGCCCGTCGGCGTAGCGGTGCGTGAGCGCGTGGACGCGCACGGCGGCCGGCAAGGAGACCTCACCCCCCGTCCCCCTCTCCGACGCGGAGAGGGGGTGTTCAAGGGGATGACGCTTCAGGTTCATTGGCAATCGCCCCGAGACTTCTGCAGGTTGAACACCCCCTCTCCGCGTCGGAGAGGGGGACGGGGGGGGGAGGTCCAAGTCACATCACCCACTCCCACACCACCAGCCCCGCAAACCCCGTCACCACCCCCCCGAACCCCACCACATCCCACGCCGTCGTGCGGAACGGGGTCATCGGGTGGTACTTGCCGTCGAACCCGCGGCACCGCATGGCGTCGGCCACCCGCTCGGCTTGATCTCCGCCTCGTACCAGCAACGTGCCGGCCGCCGACCCGAGCGTGCGGTAGGTGTGGCCGTTCGTGCCGGACCGGAACCCCCGCGTTCGCATGGCGATCCGCACCCGCCGGGCCTCGCCGAAGAACAGAAGGGAGTAGCGGTGGGCGAGCTGGGCCACCTGCACCAGCACGCCGGGAACGTACAGGGCGTGGGCGGCGGCGAACGTCCGACTCAGCGGGGCGGTGTGAACCAACACGATCGCCAGCGTGCCCACGGCGAACGCCCGCAGGCCGACGGCCACCGCCAAAAGCGTGCCGTTTTCGGCCGAGAACGGCAGCACGAGCAACACCGGCACGACGGCGGACAGCAGCACCAGCCACCGCGACACGAGCACCCGCCACCGCACCCGCCCGAGCACGACCAGCAGCACGGTGAACCCGGCCGCCGCCCCCGCCGGCCACGGGGTCCGCAGCAGTACTACCGCTACCAGCGCCAGCACCACCGCCGCCAGCTTCCAGCGGGCGTCCCACCGGCTCAGCGGCGAATCGGGGACCGTGTTGTCGCGGTGGGTTAACGACATCGGACCCCGGTGTGAGGAACGGATGCAGTAGTATTACCGCCGTTGCCCCGTCGCGGCACCTTTCGCCGCCGGCCGGGTTGAATGGGGACCGCCTGCCGCTCGCGGAGCGAGCAGACCACTCTTTCGGAGTTTCGCCATGACCGCCCTGCTGCTCGCCCTCGCCCTCGCCGCCGACGCGAAGGAGGAAGGGTTCACCCCGCTGTTCAACGGCAAGGACCTGTCCGGCTGGCAGATCGCCGCCAACAAGGACAAGGACAAGGGCGGGGACGCCCTGGACAAGAAGACCGAATCGCCCACCAAGCGGTACGTGGTGAAGGACGGCGTCATCGTCATCGACCCGAAGGTGAAGGGCGACATGGTGCTGCTGACCGATAAGAAGTTCGAAAAGGACGCCCACATCAAGCTGGAGTTCAAGCCGGGCAAGGGGTGCAACAACGACCTGTACTTCCGCGGGCTGAAGTTCGACATCAAGCCGGAGGAGATCAAGCCGGCCAAACTGGACGAGTGGAACACCCTGGAGATCGTGGCGAAGGGCGACGAGGCCGAGGTGAAGGTGAACGGCGAGAGCGTGAAGAAGCTGAAGGTGAAGGGGGGCAGCCCGTTCGGCATCCGGGCCGAAGGCGGGCCGATCGAGATCAAGAACGTGCGGGTGAAGGAGTAACCGGCCGGGGGTGAGGTGCCGCGATGCCCACCGAACTGGACAAGATGCTGGCCGGCGGGTTGTACGACCCGCTCGACGCCGAGTTGGCCCGCATGCGGGAGCGTGCCCGCGACCTGTGCTTCGAGCTGAACGGCACCCGCGAGCGGGACGAGGCCGGCCGGCGTCGCGTCCTCACCGCCCTGTTCGCCGCCGGCGGGGACAGCGTCTGGGTCATGCCCCCGTTCTTCTGCGACTACGGGTCGAACATCCGCCTCGGCCGCAAGTG
>CAYMHO010000561.1:0-2547 GCA_964390195.1 uncultured Fimbriiglobus sp.
GCCGACTTCGACGGCGACCAGATGGCCGTCCACCTGCCGCTCTCCATCGAGGCCCAGGTCGAAGCGTACACGCTGATGATGTCCACCAACAACGTGTTCAGCCCGGCGAACGGCAACCCGATCATCACCCCGTCGCAAGACATCGTGATGGGCTGCTACTACCTGACCGCCGCGCGGGGTGAAGAGGGCGAGAAGGTGGAGGCCGGCGACGGCATGGTGTTCCACAGCCCGGCCGAGGTGTTCCAGGCGTACGCCGAGGGCAAGTTGGGCGTGCACGCCAAGATCCAGGTGCGGCTGCCGATTCAGAAGAAGGTCATCAGCGAAGTGAAGGACGTGCGGGGGGCGATCAAGCCGGACGAACTGCCGCGGAAGAACAACGGGCTGGTCCGCACCACCGTCGGGCGGGTGATCTTCAACGACATCCTGCACCCGAAGATGGCGTACTACGACCTGTCCCTCGGCACCAAGTACCTGTCCCGCATCATCGCCGACTGCTACCAGGTGCTCGGCCGCCGCGAGACCATCGCGCTGCTCGACCGCATGAAGGAGATCGGGTTCCGCGAGTCCACCCGCAGCGGGCTGAGCTTCGCCGCCTCCGACCTGCGGACGCCGGACATCAAGGCGGCCGCCCTGAAGGACAGCGAGAAGGAGGTGGACAAGCAGCGGAAGTACTACGAGCGTGGGCAGATCACCGAGCAGGAGCGGTACAACAAGACGATCGAGGCGTGGAACAAGGCCCGCGAGGTGATCACCCGCGAGCTGATGAAGGAGCTGAAGAACGACCGCCGCAAGGAGAACGGCAAGGACGTGCCGTACCTGAACCCGGTCTACCTGATGGCCCACTCCGGCGCGCGCGGGGGCCAGGAGCAGATCCGGCAGCTCGCCGGCCTGCGGGGGCTGATGGCCAAGCCGTCGGGCGAGATCATCGAGACGCCCATCAAGTCCAACTTCCGCGAGGGACTGAACGTGCTGGAGTACTTCTCCAGCACCCACGGCGCCCGCAAGGGGTTGGCCGACACCGCCCTCAAGACGGCCGACTCCGGCTACCTGACGCGGAAGCTGGCCGACGTGGCGCAGAACGTGGTCATCACCATGATGGACTGCGGCACCACCCAGGGCATCACCAAGGGGGTGATGTACAAGGGCGACGAGGTCGACCGCCCGCTGTTCGACGCCATCCGCGGGCGGGTGTCCCGGAACACCATCCTGAACCCGACGACGCAAGCCGAGATCGTCGAAGAGAACGAGATGGTCACCCCGGACAAGGCCCGGCTGGTGGAGGACGTGGGCATCGACAAGGTGACGGTCCGCAGCCCGATGACCTGCCAGGCCACCCTCGGCATCTGTCGCCTGTGCTACGGCATGGACCTGGCCACGGGGGCGCTGGTGGAAGAAGGGATGGCGGTGGGCATCATCGCCGCCCAGTCGATCGGCGAGCCGGGCACGCAACTGACGATGCGGACCTTCCACCTGGGGGGCGTGGCGAACACCGGGGCCAGCCTGGAGAACGAGTACAAGAGCAAGAAGGGCGGGATCGTCCAGTTCGAGCGGCTGGACTCGGTGCTCAACCACGCCGGCCAGAAGGTGGTGTTCAGCCGCACCGGCGAGCTGTTCGTGCTGCGGGCGTCCGACCGCGAGATCATCGAGAAGTACAGCATCCCCTACGGGGCCGAACTGCTCGTCACCGACGGCCAGGAGGTGCCCGGCGGCACCCCGCTGGTGAAGTGGGACCCGAGCGCGTTGCCCATCTACTGCACCGAGGCCGGGAAGGTGCGGTTCGTGGACATGAAGGAAGGGGAAACCCTCCGCAAGGAGAAGGACACCGCCGGCATCACCCGCCTGACCATCATCGAGCACAAGGGCAACCTGCACCCGACCATCCAGATCGAGGACGGCCGCGGGAACGTGCTCAAGGGGTACGCCATCCCCGAGCGGGCGACGCTCATGGTGGAGGACGGGGCGACGGTGAGCGCCGGCACGCTCATCGCCAAGACGCCGCGTGAGGCGGCCAAGCAGCTCGACATCACCGGCGGTCTGCCGCGGGTGACCGAACTGTTCGAGGCCCGTCGGCCCCGCAACCCGGCGGTGATGGCGGCGATCAGCGGGAAGGTCGAGATGGGCGAGAAGAAGCGGGGCAAGCGGATCGTGCTCGTCACCCCCGTGAAAGACGACGACACCCCGACCGGCGAGCCGAGCCGCGAGCACGTGGTGCCGGCTGGCGCCCAGCTGCGGGTGCAGCGGGGCGAGTACGTGAAGGCCGGCGATGCCCTGGTGTACGGCCCGCTGGTGCCGCACGACATCCTGGAGATCAGCAAGGCGGAGGCGGTGCAGGAGTACTTGGTCCGCGAGGTGCAGGCGGTGTACCGCGCCCAGCGGGTGGACATCGACGACAAGCACATCGAGATCATCGTCTCCCAGATGCTGCGGAAGGTGAAGGTGACGAACGTCGGGGACAACGAGAAACTGCTGCCGGGGTTGGTGCTCGACCGGTTCGTGTTCGAGGAGATCAACCGCAACCTGGTCGAGCAGTGCGTGAAGGTGGTGAAC
>CAYMHO010000562.1:0-2535 GCA_964390195.1 uncultured Fimbriiglobus sp.
AGCGGGTGATTAATCACCCGCTCCCTCGCGGTCGCGGCTCGTTCGGCGTTACCAGTACATCTGCGTCGTCGGCTTGATGACCAACTCGGGCACGCTCACCCGCGGGGGCAAGGCGGCTACGAACAGGATCGCTTCTGCCACGTCTTCCGGCTTCAGGATGCTCGCCCGGTGTTCGTCGGTGACGGGCTTCGGGCGGACGGCCAGGATGGGGGTGTCGATCTCGCCGGGGTAGACGTTGCTCACCCGCACCCCGCTGTCCTTCTCCTCGTTGCTCAGCACCAGCCCGAACCCGCCCATGCCGAACTTGCCGGCCACGTACGCCGCCCCGCCGAGCGGGTTGGCCCGCTTGCCGGCCACGCTCACCACGTTCACGATCACCCCGTCCTTCCTGCCGAACATCTGCGGCAGCACCGCCTTCGTGCAGTAGAACGCCCCGTCCAGGTTCACCCGGATCATCATGTCCCACGCCTCCGGGGTCAGGTCGCGGATGGTGCGGTCCTTGATGTTGGTGCCGGCGTTGTTCACCAGCACGTCCACCCGCCCGAAGGCGGTCGTGGCCGCCGCGATGAGGGCCTCGCACGCGGCCGAACTGGTCACGTCGGTGGGCACGGCGATGACGTGCGGCCCGCCGCCCAGTTCGTCCGCCGCCGCTTGCAACTTCGCCTTGTCCCGCCCGGCGATGACCACGCTCGCCCCGGCCTTGCGGAACAGGGCGGCCGTCGCCTTACCCACCCCCGACCCGCCGCCCGTGATGACCGCCACCTTGCCCGCGAGCGTGCTCATCGCGCATCCCCCAGATATGAACCGCATTGTATCCGCCGACCGGGCACACGACCGAGGTGGCCGGTGCCCGGTGGTTTGGCGACGGGATCACTCGGCGAGCAGGTCTACGAGTTGTTTGAGGTTGGCGATCCCGCCCACCTCGCGTGCCAGATCCTTCACCCGCAGCACCAGCTCGACGGGGTTGGTGACGCCCGTCTGGCGGGACGATGCGGCCACCCGCTCCCGTTTCTCCTTCCGCCTCGCCTGCCCCAGCTTGCTCCGCACGTAGTACACCAGCGTGGGGGCCACCTTGACCCCCTTCGCGGCCATGGCGGCGATGACCTCCTGGGAGTCGGCCGTCGGGTTCGCGGCCAGGAACTCGCGGACCACCTGAGACTTGTTGACCTTGCCGCCGTCGGCGGTCGCGCTCTTCGTCATGTCTCGCTCCGGTCTAAGGTTGCGGTGTTAGAACTCTAAGATCTTAGCAGAGACCGTCGCGATCACACATGCCAATTTGAAATCTTAGACGAAGTACTTTGGGGGTGGCTTTCACCACCCGTCATGGAGAGGAGGGGCAACTCCCCCGAGTGGTTGGTTCTCCGCGAGGCGAGAATGCGTGGACTACTTCACCCGCTCGTCTTCGCCTCGCGGCAAACCGGCTAGGGTTCCCCCTTGAACACCCCTCTCGATGACGGAGAGCGGGACGGGGGTGAGGTCTCTTCCCCTCCCGCGTACAACACGGGCATGGGCATCACCTACTACAAGATCCGCGGGCGGGGGATCAGCGTCCGCGAGTACGGGCGGATGTGTACGGACCCGTTCACCTTTTGCATCGCCGTGCTGGCCAAGCCGTTCGGCGGCATCGCCCCGGCGTGGTCGATCCCGCTGGTCGACCGCCTCGACGAGGTGGACCCGGATGACCTGCCCAAGCCGGCCGCCCGCACCCTGGAGCGGCACGCCGCCCGGTTCGAGGAGGAGGGGTACCGGCCGCTGTTCACCTACGACCTGCCACTGCTCGAACGCGACCGCCTCTCCGCCGCCACCGTCCTGCTGTCGGACGACGGGTGGTCGATGGCCCAGGTGCTGTACGTGAAGAACGGCGAGCAGTCGCAGGCGGGGCTGACGGTCGGCTGCTGGTGCGAGGACGGCACCTACGCCACCACGACCAACCGCAAGCTGGAACTCGACCCGCCGCCCGGCCACCGCATCGAGCGGTACGTCGGGGCCGCCCCGGACGAGCTGGTGGACCGTTTCCTCGATCACGCCGCCGAGTGGGAGGCGGAGGACGGGATGAAGGCGGTGAAGCTGGACGCGGCGAGCGTGCGGCGGCTGCTCGTGCGGAGTGAGCGGGAGGCTGTGGAGCACTACGCCGAGCGGGGGGTGCTGGTGAAGATGACGCCGAAGGAGCTGACCAAGTACGGGATCGACGAGTGAAGGCACCTCACATTTCAGCCTCGCCCTCACCGTTCCGTCCGGGCGTCAGTTTTTGCCACACCCAAACTCCGTCGGAAGTTCCCGAAAATGGACGCCGGGCCTGGCGTGACCTACGGTTGTACGGCCCCGGATTTTGTCCGCGGGGCGACCGCCGCACGGTTTGGAACACCATGAGCTGGCTCCGCGAACCCGACGCCGAACCGATCCCCGGCTACCGCCTGATCGAACCGCTCGGCAGCGGCGGGTTCGGGGAGGTGTGGAAGTGTGAGGCGCCCGGTGGCATCCTGAAGGCCATCAAGTTCGTGTTCGGCAACCTGAACGGGATGGACGACGACGCGG
>CAYMHO010000563.1:0-2531 GCA_964390195.1 uncultured Fimbriiglobus sp.
TCCAGGTCCAGCACCCACTTGTGCATGTCGGTGAACCGCACGGTCAGCGGGTTGAGCGTGTCGTACCTCTCGAACAGCAGCTCGCCGATCTCGCGGGCGTCGGTCCAGGTGAGGGGCATGCGTTGTCCTCCGGTGAGGTGGGAAATTAATAGCCGACGGCCGCCCCGTCCTTGCGGCTCTCGGTGCCGCCGCGAAGCACCCCCGTCTTCGGGTCGATGCGGATGCCCTGATACCCGCCGCCGTTCACCTTCACCCGCTTGACGACGTGCCCGCGGGCCTCCAACTCCTTCACCACCGCGTCCGGGATGCCGGGTTCCGCCTGGATCGTGCCGCCCTTATCGGCCTCCGCCTTCCCGGTCGGTGTGGCCGACCCGACGTGCTCCACCCGCGGGGCGTCGCCGGCCGCCTGCGTGTTCATGCCGAAGTCGAGCATGTTCACCAGCACCTGGACGTGCCCCTGCGGCTGCATGTCCCCGCCCATCACCCCGAACACGAAGTGCGGTGCGCCGTCCTTCGTCACCATCGCCGGGATGATGGTGTGGAACGGCCGCTTGCCGCCCTCCAGCTTGTTCGCGTGCCCCTCGTCCAGGCTGAACAGGCAGCCGCGGTTCTGCAACCCGAACCCCGTGCCCGGTGCGGCCAGACCCGACCCGAACCCCATGTAGTTCGACTGGATGAGCGACACGCAGTTGCGGTCCTTGTCCACCACGCACAGGTAGATGGTGTCGGCCTTGCCGAGCTTGGCGTCGCCGGCGGGCACCCCGACGCCGGCCTTCTTCGGGTCGAGCAGCTTCGCCCGGCCCGCGGCGTACCCCTTCGAAATCAGGGTCCTCGTCGGCACGGCGGCGAACTTCGGGTCGGTGTAGTACTTCGCCCGGTCGGCGTAGGCCAACTTCTTCGCTTCGACCAGCAGGTGCCAGTAGTCGGGCGACGCCGGCCCCATCTTGGCGAGGTCGTGCGGTTCGAGCAGGTTGAGCATCTGAAGTGCCGCAATGCCCTGACCGGGCGGCGGCAACTCCCACACCTCGTACCCGCGGTAGGTGGTGCTGACCGGGTCGATCCACTCGGCGCGGAAGTCGGCGAGGTCTTCCTTGGTGAGCAGCCCCCCTTTCGCGTCGGACAGCTTCACGATCGCGTCGGCGGTCTCGCCCTTGTAGAAGCCGTCGCGGCCCTTGTCGGCGATCCGCCTCAGGCTGGCCGCGAGGAGCGGGTTCTTGAACAGGTCACCCGCCTTCGGCGCCTTGCCGTCTCGCAGGAACGCTTCGGTCAGGCCGGGGTCGTTCGACAGCAGCCGCTCGCTCGCCCGGAAGTGCCCGCCGATCACCTCCGGCACGATCACGCCTTCCTCGGCGTACCTGATCGTCGGGGCGAGCAGTTCGGCGAACTTCTTGGTGCCGAACTTCGCCCGCAGTTGCTCCCACCCTTCGACGCAGCCGGGCACCGACACCGACAGGATTCCGCGATCGGGGATCTCGCTCAGCTTCTTGTCCTTGAAGAACTGAACGCTCGCCTTCTTCGGGGCCGGGCCGTTCGCGTTCAGCCCGTACAGCTTCTTCGTCTTCGCGTCGTACACGATGGCGAACAGGTCGCCGCCGATTCCGCAACTGGTCGGCTCCATCAGCCCCATGGCGGCGTTGGCGGCGATGGCCGCATCAACGGCGTTGCCGCCGCGCTTCAGCACGTCCAGCCCGACCTGGGCGGCGAGCGGGTGCGAGGTGGCGACCATGCCGTTGTTGGCGACGCTCTCGGAGCGGAGGGCCTGACCGGGGAGCGGGGTGGGGCGGTCGGCGGCGAGGAGGACCGCGGGGAACAGGAGGAGGACGAGCGCGGAACGCATCGGGGGACTCCGGGGATTGCCCCCGTTATACCCCGTCGGCAGTCACTTCGCTTTCGGTTTTCCCTTTCAGAAGTGCCGACGTGACGGCGTTCATTTGCAGTTCGGCGAGCGGGGCGGTCGCTTTGCCGAACGCGTCGACGGCCCGGTGAAGTGCCTCCACGTCATCACCGGCCATCGCGGTGCGGAGAGCAGTGGAAGCGGTGCCGATCGCGGCCCGCTGCTCGGCGGTCAGTTGGTCGCCGTGGGCGGCGAGCGCCTTCGCTGTGTGGTCCAGTTCGCTCTCCCCCTTGCGGCGGAACTCGATCACCCGGCGGGCGGCGAAGTCGGCGTGCGCGTGGTCGACGCTCTCCAACACCAGCCGTTCCACTTCGGCCTGGCTCAGCCCGTGCGCAGCCTTCACCTCGACCGCCGCTTCGGCCCCGCTGCGTTCCTCTTTCGCCGTCACCCGCAGCATGCCGTTCGCATCGACACGGAACGTGATCAAAACGATCGGGAAGCCGGCCGGCATCGGCGGGATGCCGCTCAGCTTGAACTGGCCGAGCAGTTTGTTCGCGCTCACCACCTCCCGCTCGCCCTGGTAGATGTTCACCAGGATCGCGGTCTGGTTGTCCTTGTGCGTGCTGTACCGGGTGGTGCCGGTGCAGGGGACGGTGGTGTTCCGCTCGATGATGCGGTCCATCGCCCCGCCGAGCGT
>CAYMHO010000564.1:0-2530 GCA_964390195.1 uncultured Fimbriiglobus sp.
GCCGGGTACCCCGTCTTCTCCGACACCACCCCCAGCAGCACGTCCGCCACGCCGTTCAGGGCGACCGGGGCGGGCGGGGGAGGGGGGGAGGCGACCAGCACCGGCTTCACCACCACGACCGGCGGCGGCGGCGGGGGCGGGACCACCGGGCGGGCGGGCGGCGGCGGGACCACGACCACCGGCGGGGGAACGACGACCGGCGGTGCGACCGGTGCCGACACCGGACGGGCGGTCGGGTGCAGCAGCCCTTGCTGTTGCTGCACCAGGGTGTACAGGGTCCGCTGGGCCTGCTCCTGCTGGTCGAGGAACTGCTTGTGCAGGGCGGCGGTCTGCTCCTGCACCTGCTGCAAGGCGGCGAGCGTCTGCTGGGTCAGGTGCAGCGCGGCGGCGAGGTCCGGGTGGTCGTTCATGCGGCGGGTACCGGCGGCGGGGGTGGTCTTGGGGGCGCCGTTCGTGGCCGGGCGGGGCGGTTTCTTGGCCCTGGGGGAAACAGAGTTCGCCCCGCTGACCGGGACGGTCATGGCCGACTTGGCGGGCACCGCCGGCGGGCGGCAGCGACTCCCTCTCTCCCATTCGGCGAGTTTCACCGGGTGCCCGCCGGCGGCCAGTTCGGCCAGCAGGTGGGCGAGGTCGAGCGTGCCGGGTTTGTTCCCTTCGGAGGCGTCCAGGGCGATGACGGTCGCAGCACCGGCGGTGAGAATGGCATCCACCAGTTTCGTCAGCACCCGACCGGGGCCGACTTCGAGGTACGTGCGGACGCCCGCATCCCACATCGCCCGAATTTGCCCGACGAACTCCACCGGCTTCGCCAGTTGGTTCCCCAGCAGTTCGCGGGCGGCCGCCGGGGCGGCGGGGTACTCGGCGGCGGTGCTGTTGGCGAACACCGGCTTCGTACCCGCCGGGAACGGCACGGCGTTCAGCGCTTCGCGGAACGGGACGGCGGCGTCGGCCACCAGCGGGCTGTGGAATGCCGCGGCCACCGGGATGCGAACCCCCTTCAGCCCGGCCGCCTTCAGCACCGGTTCGGCCGCGTCGATGGCAGCCGTGGCGCCCGACAACACCGTCTGCGTCGGCGAGTTCTTGTTGGCGATGACCACATCGAGCTTCGACTCGCGGAGCACCTGCTCGACCTTCTCCAGCGGCCCGAGGACGGCCAGCATGGTGCCGGGGTCACCGCCCCGCCGCGCCGCCATCAACTCGCCCCGCAGGCGATTCAGGCGGTGCAGTTCCGGTTCGGTCAGCCGCCCCGCGGCGGCGAGCGCCGGCAGTTCCCCGTAGCTGTGCCCGGCGAACGCGTCGGCGTTCACCCCGAACCGATCGCGGAGCAGCTTGAACGCCCCGTAGCTGACGGCCCCGAGTGCCGGCTGGGCCTTGTCGGTGGCGCGGAGCGCTTCGTCCTGCCGCTTCTTGGCGTCCGGGGCGAAGCTGGTCGGCGGGTAGATGGCGTCCGCGAGGCGGTTCTCGTTCGCGTCGGCCAGCGTGTTCAGCACTTCGGGGAAGGTGCATGTCAGATCGCGGAGCATGCCGACCCGTTGCGACCCTTGTCCGGGGAACAGCACGCCGAGCCTGCCCGGCGTGCCGCGGCCGAAGTACGCCCCGTCCGCGAGTGACCAGTCGGCGTTCGGCTCGCCGACGAGTTTGGCTTTCACCAGGGCGAGCAACTTCGGCAGATCGGTGAGCGTGCGGTGGGCGACGACCACCAGCCGGCACGGGGCGGACGGGTCGAAGGTGGTGCGACTGGCTTCGGCGATTCGGGCGAAGGAGAACCAGTCGGCGCGCTCCCCTTCGTGTCGCGGCAAACCGGCGGACAATTCGTCCACTGACTTCCCGCTCAGGGCCAGAATCTCCACCAGCCCGTCCCAGTCCGGTTCGGCTTTCGCCGGGTTGTGTTCCTCCAGCACCGCGTGGAAGTTCGACCCGCCGAACCCGAACGCGCTCACCCCCGCCCGCCGCGGGTGGTGGGCGCTCGGCAGCCACGGCCGCATTTGCAGGTTGACGTAGAACGGCGAGTCGGCGGCTTGCAGCGGTTCGACGGGGGCACTCACCTTCAGCGTCGGCGGCAGCACCTTGTTGTAAAGGGCGAGCGCCGCCTTGATGAGCGAGGCCGCCCCCGCCGCCGCCTTCGTGTGTCCGATCATCGACTTGACGGAACCGACTGCCGTGCGGGGCGTAGGGGACGTGCCGAACACCGACTTCAATCCGGTCGCCTCCACCGCATCGCCGACCTTCGTGCCGGTGCCGTGGGCTTCGACCAACTCCACCGTCTTCGGATCCACCCCGGCCCGGGTGTATGCGTCCGTCAGGCACCGCCGCTGGCCGTCGGCGCTCGGGGCGTAGATGGCGTTGCCCTTGCCGTCGCTGCTGGTGCCGAGGCCCTTGATGACCGCGTACACGGTGTCGCCGTCCCGCTCGGCGTCGGCCAACCGTTTCAGCACCACCACACCCAGCCCTTCGCCCAGGATGGTGCCATCCCCATTGGCGTCGAACGGCTTCGAGTTGCCCGTCGGCGACAGGGCCGGCGTCTTGCTGA
>CAYMHO010000565.1:0-2505 GCA_964390195.1 uncultured Fimbriiglobus sp.
CGCCACCGCCGCCCGCGGGGTGGTCACGCACAGCAGCGGCAACCACGCCCAGGCGTTGGCACTTGCGGCGAGGGTGCGGGGCATCCCCGCAACGATCGTCATGCCGCGGACCGCCCCCGCCGTGAAGAAGCAGGCCGTCATCGGGTACGGCGGGCGGGTCATCGAGTGCGAACCGATCGTGAGCGAGCGGGAGCGGGTGGCGAACCAGGCGGTGGCCGACACCGGCGGGGTGCTCATCCCGCCCTACGACCACCCGGACGTGATCGCGGGGCAAGGGACGGCTGCGTTGGAACTGCTGGCGGATGTTCCCGAACTCGACGCGGTGGTGGTGCCGGTCGGCGGCGGCGGGATGCTGAGCGGGTACTGCGTGGCGATCAAGGGGACCAAGCCGGCGGTGCGGGTGTTCGGGGCGGAGCCGCTGAACGCCGACGACGCGGCGCGGTCGATGGCGAGGGGGGAGCGTCAGCCGCAGGTTCCGCCGAACAGCATCGCCGACGGGCTGCTGACGAACCTGGGCGAACTGACCTGGCCGATCATCCGCGAGCACGTCGAATCCGTCTTCACGGTGAGCGAGGCCGAGATCGTCGCCGCCATGCGGCTGGTGTGGGAGCGGATGAAACTGGTGATCGAGCCGAGCGCGGCCGTCGGCGTGGCGGTGGTGCTGGGCGAGGCGTTCAAGAAGACGAACGCCCGGCGCGTCGGCGTGGTGCTGTGCGGCGGCAACGTCAGCCTCGACAAACTGTACTGGTGACCCGACCGTAGGGGCACCCCTTGTGGGTGCCCGCCCCACCGGGCACCCACAAGGGGTGCCCTTACATCACGGTGCTTCCATGCGTCTCCCCCTCTCCCTGTTCGGAGTGTTCGCCGTGACCGCTGCTGCCCTCGCGGACGACCCGCCGAAGTTCGACTTCCCCGACCCGCTGGTGATGAAGGACGGCAAGAAGGTGACGACGAAGGACGGCTGGGCGGCCCGCAAGGACGAACTGAAGGGGCTGTTCCAGACCGAGATGTACGGCGTCTACCCGTTCGGGAAGATGCAGCCGACCACGAAGACGTTGTTCGAGGACGACAAGGCGTTCGGCGGGAAGGCGACGCTGAAGGAGGTGGAAATCACACTGTTCGAGAAGGCCCCGCCGCTGCACCTGCTCATCGCCGTCCCGAACGACCGCCCGAAGGCCGGCTCGCCGGTGTTCGTCGGGCTGAACTTCAGCGGCAACCACACCCTCGTGGATGACGAGCGGGTTCATGTGCCGACGCAGTGGATGTACGACAAGTACCCCGGAGTGGAGAAGAATAAGGCGAGCGCGGCCGGACGCGGCAAGCTGAAGCAGGTGTGGCCGCTGGAGGACGTCGTGAAGGCCGGGTACGCGGTGGTGACGTGCTACAACGGGGACGTCATGGAGGACAAGCCCGGCGGGGCCGGGCTGATGCACTTCGCCTCCCCGCCGCCCCCCGGGGTGCCGTCCCCCCACCAGACGGCGACCATCATGCTGTGGGCGTGGGGCGTCCACCGGATGGTCGATTTCGCGGTCGCCGAGAAGTGGTGCGACGCGAAGCGGGTGGCGGTGGTCGGGCACTCGCGGCTGGGCAAAACGGCACTCCTCGCCGGGGCGTTCGACGACCGCATCGCCTGCGTGCTCCCGCACCAGGCGGGCTGCGGGGGCACCGGCCCGAGTCGGCACGCCGACGCCAAAGCCGAGGGCGTGAAGCGGATCAACACCAGCTTCCCGCACTGGTTCAGCGACACCTTCAAGAAGTACAACGACGACCCGAACGCCCTGCCCTTCGACCAGCACTGCCTGCTCGCCCTGTGCGCCCCGCGGCCGGTGCTGTACACGAACGCGGCCGACGACCTGTGGGCGAACCCGAGCGGCCAGTTCGACATGATGAAGCGGGCGACGCCGGTGTACGAGCTGCTCGGGGTGAAGGGGGCCGAGGCCGACAAGATGCCGGAGCAGGGGAAACTGCTCGACAGCCGCCTCGGCTACTGGATCAGGGCCGGCAAGCACGAGATGAACGCGGACGACTGGAAGACGTTCCTCGCCTTCGCCGACAAGTGGATGAAGTGACCGGCCCGCCGCCCGACCGGGGCGACGTTACACCGGGCCGTCCTGTTCCACCAGCACGGCCAGCTCGGTCAGGCGGGCGGCGGTCACGCCGATCCGCTCGAAGCACTCGGCCACGATGCTGTTGTGGGTGGTGAACAGGGTGATGAGCAGGTCGAGCGGGGTGATGTGGTCGCGGCCGTAGTCCGCGCTGCGGGCGTACGACTCGCGGAGGACGCGGATGGTGTTGTCGGACAGGAACTCGCGGTTGAGCACCAGCGGGGGCACCGGGGCGGCGTCCTGGTAGAACAGGTCGCGGAACTGGTCGAGCAGGCGGGCGGTGTCCGCCCCCAGCTTCCGCGCCCACTGCTCGACCGCCGGGTCACCGGTGCCGAGCAGGCCCATGAACAGGTGCGGGGTGCGGACGCTGTCCCAGTTGGTGCTGCGGGCGTGCCCGAGG
>CAYMHO010000566.1:0-2472 GCA_964390195.1 uncultured Fimbriiglobus sp.
GTGTTCATCGAAGACTACGACATGAACGTCGCCCGGCACATGACGCACGGGGTGGACGTGTGGCTGAACAACCCCCGCCGCCCGCTCGAGGCGAGCGGCACCAGCGGGATGAAGGTGGCGGTGAACGGCGGGCTGAACCTGAGCATCCTGGACGGCTGGTGGGTGGAGGGGTACGACGGCGAGAACGGGTTCGCCATCGGCGCCGGCGAGGAGTACTCGGACCTGAAGTACCAGGACGACGTGGAGAGCCGGCTGATTTACGAGCTGATCGAACGCGAGCTGGTGCCCGTCTTCTACGACCGCGGCAACGACCGCCTGCCGCGGCAGTGGGTGAAGCGGATGAAGAAGGCCATCAGCACGCTGGTGCCGGTGTTCAACACCAACCGCATGGTGGAGGAGTACCTGGAGCGGTGCTACCTGCCCGCCCACGGCCGCGAGGCGAAGCTGACGGCCGACGGGCTGAAGCCGGCCGTCGAGTTGGCCGGGTGGCGGAAGAAGGTGCAGTCCGCGTGGGGCGGGGTGCGGGTGGACAGCGTGGAGGCGCCGACCGGCGAGATGTGGCGGGTGGGCAAGTCGTTCCCGGTGAGCGTGCGGGTGCAACTGGGCAGCATCCCGCCGGCCGACGTGGAGGTGCAGGTGTGTTACGGCCACCTGGACGCCGACGGGGACGTGACCAGCCCGCAGGTGCTCGCCCTGGCGCCGGACGGGGCGAGCGGCGGCGGGAGCGTGCTGTTCACCGGGCAGGTGCCGTGCACGAGCAGCGGGCAGTTCGGGTTCAACGTGCGGGTGCTGCCGAAGCACGCGAACTTGCCGAACCTGTTCGAACCGGGCCTGGTCACGTGGGGGTAACGCCCTCTTCGCCGCGAGCGTGCGAGCGGTCCGGGAACCGCTCGCACGCTCGCGGCGTGGAGAGAATCCCGCTCAAGGCGTCAGTGAGGGGTGGTCAGCCCCGCGGTCGAGCATCAGTCCCAGTCGAGCTTCAGGTCGCCGGTCGATTTGTCGACGGTGACCGTGACCGTCGACTTGTCCCCGCTGTACTTCTTGAAGAACTCGCCCATCTCGGACGACATCTTGGGGGCCACGCCGGGCACCGCCCCCGGCAGGTTGGCGTCGGCCGCGGCGTTGTGCATGACGAACACCCGGTGCTTGCCCACTTCCGCCCCCTTCGTCTGCGGGTCGTAGGTGAGGGTGAACCGGCCGCTCGCGTCCGTCTCCCCCATGCTCGGCCGGCCGGTCTCGGGTACGAAGTGGATGATCGCGTTGGTGACCGGCTGGCCCTTGTAGGTGAGGGTGCCGGAGACGGCGACGACGTTGCCGCCCCCGCACCCGGTGAGCAGGGCGCAGGCGACGGCGACGGCGGACGCCGCCAGCGGGCGGAGTCCGTGGAAGAATGAGCCGGGCATGAGTGGCCTCGTGGGCGAGGGGGTGAGGGAGCAGGGCGGCCGCGACGGGTTCGTCACAGCCGCCGGGCGTGATCGGTCCGCCGTCACGGCTGGTTGACCACCTCGCCCCCGTTCCGCGTGCCCATCGCCATCCAGGTGGCCATGTTGATGCTGTTCGGGATGAACTGCACGTGCCCGTCCACGAACGCCACCATCACCCCGCCCGGGTGGTGCCCGGTGGCCGCCCGGCTGTTCCCCTTCACCGACCAGTTCGGCGGCTGGGAGGCGGTGACCAACCCCTGTGACTGGTGGTGCACCCAGAAGAACTGGTTGCACCCGCTGCCGTCGAAGCACCAGCTCTGGTTCGCCCAGTTCGACTTCTCGGTGAAGTGCATGGTGCTGCTGGTGCCGTCGGTCACGTCGGCGATGCGGATGCCGCTGTTGATCCACCCCATCCCGTTGTACGCCGGCCGGTTGTCCCGCTCGGGGCAGCAGGTCTCGGAGAAGTTGGCCCGCCCGGAGTCGTACACCATGGCGTAGTCTTTCATGGTGTTCACAGGCCCCCGCCGCCCGCGGATGGCCGACGGACACATGAACGTCTTCGGCATGTTGTTGGCGGCGAGGATGTTCGGGTTCGGCTGCCCGATCAGTGCCGCCGGGATGCCGGGCAGGTTCGGCACGACCGGCTGGCCCGGCCCGCGGTCGGCCCCCGGCGAACCCCAGCCGGTGTCCTCGGGCACCGCCGGGGCGTACGCCGGCACGTCGAAGTTCATGCTCTTGAACAGGTTGTCCCCTTCGATGTACGGCAGGATGCGGGCCGACCAGCTGAACGCGCCCCACGGGCAGCAGGCGTTGTTCGGGTCCCGCCACCGCCAGTTCGATTGCGGGTTCGCCCCGTTGTAGGCGTGGGGCGGCGCCCACACGCCGGCCGGGAAGGTGCCGAGCGTGTCGTGGTGGTTGTGCGACGCCAGCCCGATCTGCTTCAGGTTGTTCGTGCAGCTCATGCGGGCGGCCGCCTCGCGGACTTTTTGCACCGCCGGCAGGAGCAGGCCGATGAGGATGGCGATGATGGCGATCACCACCAGCAGCT
>CAYMHO010000567.1:0-2472 GCA_964390195.1 uncultured Fimbriiglobus sp.
GCAGGCTGACGCGGGCCACCACGTTCATGCTCTTCGGGAACACTTGCGCCATGACTGCCTCGCTCGGCGAGCGGGGGGGCGTTAGCCCCCTGGTGGTTGACGATTCAAGGGACCAGGGGGCTGACGCCCCCCGCTCGCCATTCAAGATGACGTCCACCGCTTCCACGACCGTCGGCACCACGGCCGCCAAGTTCAGCCGCCCGTCCGGGGCGGTCACGTCGCACCCCTCCCCGTACCCCGTCCGCACCAGGATCGTCCGGCAGCCGGCCGCCGCCCCCGCCTCCAGGTCGCTCCGCCGGTCGCCCACCATCCAACTGGCCGACAGGTCCAGCCCCAGGGCGGTCGCGCTGCGGACGAGCATTCCCGGCTTCGGCTTGCGGCAGTCGGTGTCCCGGCGGTACGCCCCCACCCCTTCGGTCGGGTGGTACGGGCTGTAGTCGAAGCGGTCGACGGTCGCCCCCACTTCGGCCAGGAGCAATTCGGCCAGATGGCGGTGGACCTCCCCAACCCGCGACTCCGGGAAGTACCCGCGGGCCACCCCGGACTGGTTGGTGACGACCACCACCGCCCTCCCGGCGTCGTTCAGCCTCCGGACCGCCGCCGCCGCCCCGGAGATCAGCCGCACCTGCGAGACGTCGGACAGGTACTCGGCCTCGACGATCAATACCCCGTCGCGGTCGAGGAACACGGCCGGGCGAAGTGGGGGTGTCATCCGGCGAACCTCCGAAGGCACGCAGATACACTATCGCCCACCGGCCGCCGTCGCCGAGCGGGCCGACGGGTGGCGACAGCGGCCCCTACTTCCCGACGCAGCAGATCGACTTGTCGGTCCGCAGCAGCAACTGGCTCCCGCTCACCGCCGGGCTGCTGTTGCACGTGCCGCGTTCGCCGAACGTGTTGCTGGCGATCAGCTCGAACTTCGGCTTGGCCGCCACCACGTGCACCTTGCCGTCGCGGGCCGGGTAGTAAATCTTCCCGTCGGCCAGCACCGGCGAGCCGTACACCTGCCCGGCCCTCGGCACCCGCTCCTCGTACACCACCTCGCCGGTCTTCGCATCGGCACAGAACGCCGTCTCGTTGTTCTCGCCCATCCAGTACAGGTAGCCATCGCTGTACACCGGCGACGACACGATACTCCCTTTCTTGCTCGTCCACAGGCGGTGCGTCTTGGTCACATCCCCGCTGCCGCCGACCTTCACCGCCAGCCCGCCGGCCGGCCGCCCGCCGATCACATACGCCACGCCGTCGGCGACCACGATGCTGGGCACCATGTAGGCCGGGATGCCGGTGTCGCACCGCCACAGTTCCTTGCCGGTCTTCGGGTTCAGCCCCAGCACCTTGCCGTGGATGGCCAGCACCAGTTCGGTGCGGTCGCCGGCCTTCGCCAGCACCGGCGTGTTCCACGACTCGAACACCTTCTTCACGTTCCACACCTCCTTGCCGGTCTTCACGTCCAGGGCGAAGAGGGTTTCGGACTCCACGCTGGCGTTCACGATCAGCAGCCCCTCGTGCAGCAGCAGCGACGCGGCCGACCCCCACCCGTGCAGGGTCGAACCGACGTCGGCGGTCCACAGGTCCTTGCCCGCGTGGTCGAACGCCACCACCCCGGTTTTGCCGAAGAAGCAGTACACCCGCTCGGCGTCGGCGGTGGGGGTACTGCTGGCGTACCCGTGCCCGTCGCGGATCTTCTCCTGCTCGGGCAACTTCGCCTTCACGTCCTTCGTCCAGTGGAGTTTGCCCGTCTTGCGGTCGAGGCGGCACAGGTGGAGTTTCAAATCGTCCTGCTTGCCCTGCGGCTGGCCCGGCACGTTGTACCCCGAGTAGCACGTCACGAAGACGTGGTCGCCGATGACGACAGGCGTGGACGTGCCCGCCCCCGGCAGGTCGGTCTTCCAGGCGACGTTCTCCTTCGCGTCCCACTTGGTGGGCAGCTTGGCGGAGGCGGTGGCGGTGCCGTCGTTCCCGCGGAACGCCCGCCAGTCGGTGTCGGCGGCGGGAGCGTGTGACGTGAGGGCGAACAGGGCAGCGAGCGTGAGGCGCATGGGAGAGGCCCGGAGGTGAGGGTGGGTTATTGTGTGCGAGCTGGCGGCCGGTTGGCTACAGTACCGGCACGGTTTGGCCCTCCCAACGGAACCCTCCCATGACCCCGACCCGTCGTCGCTTCTTCGCCGCCGCCGCTGCCGCAACCGCACTTGCCACTGCCCGTAGCACCCCCGCCGCCGACTCGCCGCTGGGCAAAGCCAAGAACACCAAGTTCGCATGCAACGTGGAGATGTGGTTCAGCAAGGAGAAGGACTTCCTGAAGCGGCTGGAAGGGGCGGCCAAACTCGGCTTCCCCGGCGTCGAAATCTGGCCCTACGAGGGTAAGGACATCTCCGCGGTCGCCGACACCTGCGATAAACTGAAGCTGACCATCGCGCAGTTCACCGCCTGGGGGTTCAAGCCGGGGATGAACGACCCGAAGAACAAGCA
>CAYMHO010000568.1:0-2471 GCA_964390195.1 uncultured Fimbriiglobus sp.
ATCCAGTCGTGCAGGGTGGCGAACAGGTACTGGAACAGGGCGAACGACCCGCCGCCCACCAGCAGTGCCGGCCACACCTGGAGCGTCTGCCGCCAGGTGCAGAACGTCTTCACCATGTACAGCGGCACCAGACACGACAGGATGGGCAACTGGTGCCCGCACATGGTGCTGATCTTGTCGCCGGGGAGGTCCGTCACCCCGGACAGCACGATCACCGGCGTGCCCAGCCCGCCGTAACACACCGGCGAGGTGTTGGCGATCAGGCAGATGACCGCCGCCCGCAGCGGGTGCATGCCCAGCCCGGCCAGCATCGCCCCGCAGATGGCCACCGGCGACCCCGACCCGGCCGCCCCTTCCATGAGCGCGCCGAAGCAGAAGCCGATGAGCACCGCCTGCACCCGGGTGTCGCCGCTCAGCCCGCCGATGCTGCGGCGGATGATGTTGAACATCCCGGTTTCGACGGTCAGGTTGTAGATGAGCATCGCCCCGAACACCGTCCACCCGATGGGCAGCAGGCCGAAGCACGCCCCGTACACCCACGACGCGACGGCCTTATCCGCCGGCATGCCGAAGGCGAAGATGGCCAGCAGGACGGCCACCACCGACCCGGCCGCCCCGGCCCAACTGGCCAGCCACCGCCGCCGCACCAGCAGGTAGAACAGGATGAGCACCGGCAGGGCGGCGACGAACGTGGAGATGACGCGGTAGGTGAGCGGGTTCAGGTTCTGAACGTAGGTGTCGGCGAACAGCATGGGCGAGGGAGGGGCAGCGGGGGAGGGCCGGGGGAGCGGTGGCGAGAGTGTAAGGGAAGTGCGGCGGAACGGCGAACGGGCCGAAGTGCTCTGCTCGGTCCGCGAGCGGTTTCAGATGCCGCTCGCGGACCGAGCGGAACACTTCACCCGCCGAACTCCCACACCTGCACCGTGCCGCCGATGTCGGTCGCGGCCAGCAGCTTCTCGTTTGGCGACAGGGCGACGGCGCTCAGCCAGTCCTTGAACTGCCCGCCTCGGGGCGCACCCAGTACCGCCACTTCCTTCCCGTCCGACACCTGGCACACGCGGGCACAGGTGTCGCGGCCGACGGAAATCGTGTACTTACTGTCGCTGCTGAAGATCACGTCCGTCACGCCGTACTGGTGGCCGGCCACGTCGCGGACGAGTTTGCCCGTCTCGGCGTCGAGCAGGTGAACCTTGCCGGTGTCGGTCTCGCCCCCCTGCCCCACCGCGATCAGTTTGCCGTCCGGACTCCACGCCGAGCAGATCAGCCCGTTGGCCACGAACTTCCGCCACAGTTGCGACCCACCATAGGTGCGGTCTTCCGGCTTGAACTTCGGGAACTGCACCTTCAGGAAATCGACCTTCTCCTTGCCCGTGTCGGCGTCGAACGACTTGAGCGCCGGCGTGGGCACGTCGAAGTCGTCCCGCTTGTAGCGGTTCTCGGACACGAACGCCGTTTTACCGTCGGGTGACAGCGAAGCGGCGACCACCCAGTTCCACGGCTGGCCTGTCCATGCCGACACCTGCTTCTTCGACGTGACATCCCACACGACGGTCTTGCACGCGGCATCGCCGCTGATGATCCGCTTGCCGTCGCCGCTGACACCGAGCGCGTACACCCATTCCTTGTGCCCTTCGAGAATGCCGACGGCCGGGTGCGTTTCGACGCTCACGCCCGGCGCCGCGGCCGGCTCCTTCTTCCCCTGCCGCTTGGCCTCCCGCTTGCGGGTGTCTTCATCGAGCACTACGTCGGCCTTGCCGATCGGTTTCGCGTCGAGCGACCAGACACGAACCGACTTGTCGAAGCTGGCGGACACGAGCTGTTTGCCGTCCGGGGTGGCGACCAGCCGGGTGATTTCGTTGGTGTGCCCGTCGAGGCGGTGCGTGGGCCACACGTTCGGCGCCTGGCGATCAGCCTTCGGGTCAGCTTTGAACTCGGGCGGCTTCTCGGGCAAGTCCCAAACGTAGATGTGCCCGAGCTGATTCGCCGCGGCCAGTTTGCGAGCGCCGACGAACGCGACGGCGGTCGGCCACGACCCTTCGAAGGTGAGCTGGTAGAGGAGCTTCGGCTTGGCGGGGTTGAGGGGCATGGAGTGGGTTCCTATCTACAGGCCAAAGGCCTGACAGTGTTCAGCCCAGGGCAACGCCCTGGGTAGGCGACACCAAACACCCGCAGGCTGAAGGCCTGCGACTCAGTCCCACACGTACCGCTCGTCCCATTCCTTCCCATTTCGGCGGAGTCGCCACCCAGGGCGGCGTCGCTGCGCTCCTTGCCCTGGGCTAATCACTCTCAGCCCTTCGGGCTGACAGGTCGGCTTCACCCCAACAACTCCTTCACCACTTCTGAGCCGAACGGGGCGAGCGGCACCGGCCGCAGGCCGGCGTAGTTCTCGATCTTCGGGTCGATGCCGAGCGCCTGATAGATGGTGGCGAAGAAGTCGCCTTCCGTCACCGGCTTGTCCTTCACCTCCACGC
>CAYMHO010000569.1:0-2456 GCA_964390195.1 uncultured Fimbriiglobus sp.
CGCCCCGCTTGGGGGGGCTTCCTCTCCCCCCCCCCCCCCCCGGCGCGCCGGGCGGCCCCCCCCCCCCGCCGCTCGCCAATAAACAACTTCGCCGATCGGCCGACGGAGGCAACGGAAAAAGGCGGCCCGGGAACAGAATCCGCCCCGCCGGCGGTTCCGACGGGGCGACTGGGAAAACTGGGTGGACTGGGAACGCGGGCGTCCCGCCCGCATTCACGAAGCGGGCGGGACGCCCGCGTTCCCAGCCGAGGTCACACCACCTTGCCCCAGTTGCGGACGGCGGCCAGTTCGTCCGCCGCGTCGATCTTGCCGTCGCCGTTCACGTCCAGGTCCCAGCGGTAGCCGGGGTCACCCACCTGCTGGCCGAGCAGTTGCTTGACCAGCGTCCGCGTCGAGCGGTCGTACACCCCGTCGCCGGTGGTGTCGCCGAACAGGCGGGAGAAGGTGAACGAATGGTTGGCCGCCATCGCCGTCCCGCCGACGACCCCCTTCACCGCCCCGGCGGTGATCCGCATCGTCCACCGCCCGTCGGCGATGCTCCCGCCGACCCCGTTCGGGAAGGTGAAGGTGAGGACGGTCTTCCCGTTCACGAGTGCGGCCTGCATGGCGAACGCGGTGGTGTCCCCGCGGACGTTGTGCAGGATCACCCCCGCCGGGTCGACGGTCACCGCCGTGTCGAACGTGACCGTCAGCGACTTCACCACCGACCGCGTGGCCGAGCCGTCGTTCACCCGCGTGCCCGTCACCTTCGGGGCCGGGCCGGGGGTCGGGGTGGGGGTGCCGGCCAAGTCCCACTTCCACAGTTCCTTCCCGTACACCCACTCCTGCGAGTACGGGATCAGGTCCGGGTTGCGGCCGGGGAAGTACACCGCCCCCTTGAAGAAGAACCCGCGGCTGTCGTCGGCGGTGGCGAAGCTGACCGAGTCGTTCCAGTCCTGCCAGTAGAACTGCGGGCCGACGGTCGAGTGCTTGGGCACGCCGGCCATGTCCAGGAGGGCGGTGCCGGCGGCCGTGCCGTCGGTGCGGTACGCCTTGCCGGTCCCGTCCTCCTGGAACAGCAGGAACCCCTTCGGGTTGGCCGCGTCCGCCGGCACGACCCCCTTCAACTGCCACTTGACAGCGCTCGTCCCCGCCGGGATGGGTATGGCGGTGGTAGTGGTGCCGTCGAACAGGTGGTAGGTGGATTTGGCCGGGTCGGCGGTCGGCACGACCAGCACCACCTTCCCGTCGAACCAGCGGCTCTGGGCCGGGCGGCGGTCGCCGAAGGTGGGCAGGTTCAGTTTGGCGGTGCCGGCGGCGGTCCCGTCCGTCACCCACACGCCGGCGTCGGCGGCGGTGGGGCTGCCGTACGGCGTGGTGACGGTGAACACCGCCTTGCCGCCGGTGGTGGCGACGTTCGGGTTCTCCCAGGAGGAGTAACTCACCACCCCGCTGAAGGTGCGGACCAGCGTGCGGGTGGTGGCGGCGTCGCCCACCCACAGGGATGAGGTGTTCTGCCCGTACACCGGCTCCGAGACGAACAGGTACTGGCCGCCGCCGATCGGCGTGCCGGGTTGCAGGTTCACCTCGCCGGTCGTCGGGCTGGTGGCCGCCAGGTTCGTCTGCTGAACCACGGTGCCGGCGGCGGTGCCGTCCGTCTGCCACACCTGCACCCCGCCGCCCTTGACTTTGACCGTGAACTCCAGTTTGTCGACGCCGCCCAGGTGGATCGACGGGCCGGGCGGCAGGTGGAGCTGACTCCCCTCGCTGTTGAACGTCTCCATCGGCTGGCCGTCGAACGTGGTGAGCACGGTGACGGTGGTGCCGTCCGACTTGCTCAGCGCCCACCCGTCCGGGGCGGCGGTGCGGGTGAAGGCGTACAGCTCGCCCTTCCAGCCGACCGTGTGCTGCCCGCCGAGGCCCTTGATGCCGTGGGCGACGGGCACGGTGCCGGCGGCGGTGCCGTCCGTCTTGTAATCGGTCTGAACGTTGCTGCCTTCGTTCGTCTGGATCAGGTACATCACCCCGCCGCCGGCCGGGATGCTGTAGATGCCCGACCCCGGCTTGCCCGGGTTCAGGTCCTTCACCATGCGGGTGCCGGCGGCGGTGCCGTCGGTGGCCCACAACTCGGTGCCCTGGTAGATGTTGTTGGCGGAGAAGTAGAGGGTGTCGCCGGACACCCCGTGCGTGGTCGGGTTCGACCCCCACACGCCGGGGCGGATCTCGGCGAACAGGCTGGCGGCGGGCACTTCACGGGACTCAAGCTGAGACAACGACAACTCGACGGGGCGGCGCATGGTGCATCCTTGCGGGGGGTACGGGCGACTCAAGCGGACTCCAACGGGACGGGAAAGTACCCCTGAATTGCGCAGCCGGTCAACCGCAACCGTGAACGAGGCGAGCCGAGCGGCGGGGGGGGGCCGGGGGGGCCCCGCGCCCCCCCCCCCCCCCCCCCCCCCCCCCCCCCCGCGCGACCC
>CAYMHO010000570.1:0-2451 GCA_964390195.1 uncultured Fimbriiglobus sp.
GGAGACGACCACCGGCGTCCACCGCCTGTACCAGATGCACAAGCGGGGCGAACTGCGGTTCCCTGCCATCAACGTGAACGACTCGGTGACGAAGAGTAAGTTCGACAACCTGTACGGCTGCCGCGAGTCGCTGGTGGACGCCATCAAGCGGGCGACCGACGTGATGATCGCCGGCAAGGTGGCCGTCGTGGCCGGGTACGGGGACGTGGGCAAGGGGTCGGCCCAGGCGCTGCGGGCGCTGTCCGCTCAGGTGTGGGTGACGGAGATCGACCCCATCTGTGCGCTGCAGGCGGCGATGGAAGGGTACCGGGTGGTGACGATGGAGTACGCCGCCGACAAGGCGGACATCTTCGTCACCGCGACCGGCAACCACAAGGTGATCACCCACGCGCACATGGCCAAGATGAAGGACCAGGCCATCGTGTGCAACATCGGCCACTTCGACAACGAGATCGACGTGGCCTCGCTCGAAGACTACCGCTGGGAGGAGATCAAGCCGCAGGTGGACCACGTCATCTTCCCGGACGGCAAGCGGATCATCCTGCTGGCCAAGGGGCGGCTGGTCAACCTGGGGTGCGGGACCGGCCACCCGAGCTACGTCATGTCGTCGTCGTTCGCCAACCAGGTGCTCGCCCAGATCGAGCTGTGGCGGCACCTGGAGAAGTACCCGACCGGGGTGTACGTGCTGCCGAAGAAGTTGGACGAGCACGTCGCCCGCCTGCAACTGAAGAAGCTGAACGTGCAACTGACCGAACTGACGCCCGAGCAGGCCGCCTACATCCACGTCGCCAAAGACGGGCCGTACAAGTCCGACCACTACCGGTACTAACGGGCCAACCCCACCGGCAGCCGGACCGCGGGCGGACTGCCCGCGGTCTTTTTTTTTCACGTCTGGCAGCGGCGGCGGCGGCAGGGTACACTCGCGCCACTTCGCCCCCTTTCGGTCTGTTGCTCCTCATCCCCTCATCGGAGCCTGTACCATGGGTCCTCTCCCGTCCCGCCGGGCGGCGTTCACGCTGATCGAGCTGCTGGTGGTGATCGCCATCATCGCCATCCTCATCGGCCTGCTCCTCCCCGCCGTGCAGAAGGTCCGCGAGGCCGCCGCCCGCATGAAGTGCCAGAACAACCTGAAGCAGTGGGGGCTGGCCATGCACAACCACCACGACACCATGGGGTTCCTGCCCCAGGGGAACCAGAACAACCCCCGCCGGGTGTGGGCCGTCCTCACCTGGCCGTACGTCGAGCAGGGCAACCACTACGTGCAGTTCGACCAGACGCGGCACTTCTACCAGACGCCGAACACCTTCACCGGCACCACCAACGGCATCTACGCCAAGACGGCCCCGCTCTACTACTGCCCCAGCGACCGCCCGAACGCCATCTGGCAGGGGGACATCTACTGGCGGGCGCGGGGCAATTACGTCATCAACTGGGGCAACCAGGCGGTGCCGTTCAACCCGGGCGACGCCAACCAGAACCCGGCCCTGGGCATCGCCCCGTTCGGGTACGACGACAACACCTCGGCCAGCCGCCCCCGCAAGGTGACGCTGGTGACCATCACCGACGGCACCTCGAACACCCTGCTCATGTCCGAGGTGGTCATGGCCCGGAACGACACCGACTTCGACATCCGCGGGGACTTCCTGAACGACGACCGCCCGTGCACACAGTTCATGACCATCAACACCCCGAACAGCGGCACCGACGTCACCCCGTACTGCCTGAACAACGGGGCCAACCCGCCGTGCACCAACTCCGGCTCGCAGTACTCGCACAAGGCGGCCCGCAGCCGGCACACCGGCGGGGTGAACGTGCTCATGGGCGACGGCAGCGTGCGGTTCGTGCGGACGGCCATCACCCTCCAGGCGTGGCGGGCGTACGGCACCATGAACGGCGGCGAAGTGATCGTGGACAACTGACCCGACTCACCCCTCTCCCCGAGTGGACCATGCCCCGATGCCTGCGGGCGGCAACCGCCGCCCTCCTCCTCCCGTTCGTCGTCGGCTGCGGCGCGTCGCCCCAGGGCACCGTCACCGGCACGGTGACGCTCGACCAGGAGCCGCTCAAAGAAGGGATCATCCGGTTCGAGCCGACCGACCCGAATGCCCAGCCGGTGGACGCCCCGGTCACCGACGGCAAGTACACCGTCACCCTCGCCCCCGGCGAGGCGAAGGTGGTCGTGCGGGCGAACAGGGTGGTCGGCAAGACGAAGATGTACGACACCCCGGACAGCCCGACGGTGGACAAGGTGGTGGAGAAGATCGACGCCCAGTTCAACGACAACACCACCCTGAAGTACACCGTGACGCCCGGCAACCAGCAGAAGGACTGGCAGGTGAAGAATCGGAAGTGACGACGGGCGGTGCCGAACGAGCCGAGCGGCGGGGGGGGCCCCGCGGGGGGGGGGCCCCCCCCGGGCCCCCCCCCCGCGGGGGCGGGCCCCCCCCCCCC
>CAYMHO010000571.1:0-2414 GCA_964390195.1 uncultured Fimbriiglobus sp.
ACCACGCCCGGGCGGTCATGCTCATCGAGAACGCCCAGCGGGAGGACGTGTCGCCGTCCGAGCAGGCGGCGGCCGTCGGCGAGCTGGCGGCGGCGGTCGGCCAGGAGGAGGCGGCCCGGCAGGTGGGGTGGCCGCTCGCCCGCGTGCGGGACCTGCTCCGGCTGGCAGCCCTGCCGGCGTGGTTCCTGGCGGCGGTGGACGCCGGCGAGGTGCCGCTCAGCACCGCGGCGATCGTCGGGCGGATCCCCGGCGAGAAGAACCGCACCACCGCGGCCGCCTGCGTGCTGCTCGGCGAGTACGACCCCAAGCGGGTCGAGCCGGAGGACCTCGAGCTGTGCGAGAAGGGGAAGGCGGCCGAGAGCTGTGAGGACCGGGGCGACTCGGTGCTGACCGTCAGCCACACCAAGGACCTGGTGAAGCGGTTCCAGCGGGAGCTGAAAGGGGCCCCCTTCCGCAAGGCCCTCGACCTGGTCGCCGGCGTGCCGCCGTGCGGCGAGTGCCCGAAGATGGCCGGCAACGCGGCCAAGGCGGACCCGACCTTCGCCGACGTGCGGGCCGACACCTGCCTCGACCCCGAGTGCTTCGCCGAGAAGCAGGCGGCGTGGGGCAAGCTGACGATCGCCAAGGCGGAGAAGAAGGGGCGGACGGTGCTGCCGGCCGAGACGGCGGCCGCCCTGTTCGACGGGTACGGCTACCTGCGGTACGGGTCGGGCTACATCCAGCCGGACAAGACGTGCTGGGAGGACGAGAAGGGGGACAAGGCCCGCACCTACGGCGAGCTGCTCAAGGGGCACGTCGAGCCGGTGCTGGCGATCGGCCCGGACGGGAAGGCCCACGACCTGTACCCGGCCGACGAGGCGAAGAAGGCCCTGAAGGAGCACCACGGCATCGGGGTGAGGGCAGCCGCGGGCGGTGCCGACACCAAACGGCGGGAGGCCGAGAGCCGGCGGAAGCAGGAGGACGGGCGGGCGGCCGCCCACATGGCGATGGAGCGGGTGGCGCACAAGGCCGGTGCACGGGTGGAGACGTCCGGGCTGGTGCCGCTGCTCCGCCAGGTGGCCCGCACGGTGGTGGACACCGCCGGGGCCGACGTGTGCCGCATGGTCGCCAAGCGGCGGGGGCTGGCGTACGACTCGAACAACGTCCGCCGGGCGGTCGAGGACCTCGCCCTCGAACTGCCCGACGTGCCCGCCCTGTTGGCGCTGATGGCCGAGGCGTGCGCCGCCAAGCTGGCCCACTACTGGGGGCACCCGTACGGGGGCAACCACGTCAGCGACGAGGAGAGGGCGTTCTGGGCGGCGTTCGGGGTGGACAAGGCGGCGCTGGTCAAGGCGGCCGCCGGCGAGCGAAAGGGGAAGGAGCAGGCGAAGGGGAAGGGCGGGGCGAAGACGGCGAAGGCCCCGCCGGCGAAGAAGCCCGTGCCGTTCACGAAGCCGTGCCGGGTGTGCGGCTGCACCGACGACGACTGCCGGCAGTGCGTTGCCAAGACGGGCGAGCCGTGCTCCTGGGTGGAGGCCGACCTGTGCTCCGCCTGCGTGGGTGCGGACGTCCGCACCCCGGATCCGGCCCCGGGGCCGGGGCCGCTCGTCTGCAAGCCGGTCGGGGAGGGGGCCCTCCGCGACATCCCGGGCGTCACGGAGGCCGACGCCGACAAGCTGGACGCGGCGTGCCTGTGGACGCTCGCCGACCTGGAGAAGCTCATCGAGGAGAAGCTGGGCGACTCCTTCCGGGAGACCGCGTCCCTCAACAGCCAGATCTACAAGGTGCTGAACTTCCCCCTCGGCCAGTTCCCCGGCGACCAGGCGGACCGCATCGCCAACGCGATCGAGAAGCACCTGGAGGTGAGCGCTACCCCCGCCGAGCAGCCCACGCCGGCGAAGCCGGCGAAGAAGAAGGCCGCCAAGGCGAAGGGGGCCGCGTGAGCAGCTCCTTCTCCCTCGCCGGCCAGGACGTGCTCGACATCCTGGCCGAGGTCATGGAAGGGCGGCACCGCCCGCTGTACGACGCTGGCGTGAAAGTCGGCGTCATCATGGCGGCCAGCGACACGGGCGACGCGGTCACCCACGGCGGCCACCCGTGCTACGCCAAGGTCAAGGTGGTCAGCCTGAAGGACCGGCTGACCAAGGGGTTCGACGCCGAGCTGCTCGTCGACCTGCACAAGTGGGAGGACCGGCTGCACCACCGCCAGCGGGTGGCCCTGCTCGACCACGAGCTCTCCCACCTCGAGCTGGCCGAGTACGCGTACGCCCCGGTGCTCGACGCCGCCGGCCAGCCGACCGGCGAGACGGCCATCGCCCACGTCGAGCGGGACGACCTCGGCCGGCCGAAGCTGCGGCTGGTGAAAGGGGACGTAAACGCCGGCGACGGGTTCGCGCGCGTGATCGAGCGGAACGGGCCGGACGCGCTGGAGTTCA
>CAYMHO010000572.1:0-2406 GCA_964390195.1 uncultured Fimbriiglobus sp.
CGTCTCGCCGTCGAGGGTGAGGATGAGCCTGAGGGTGGTGTGCGTGGCCGGGTGCTGCGGGCCGAAGTTGAGGGTGTACAGGTACTCGGCGTCTTCGCCAGGAGCGTGGGCGACGGGATCGAGCAGTTCAACTGGCATCGCAACACCTTCCGGTGAACCGGCGGCGTGAGCCGCCGGGTGATCGTGTACCCGGCGGCTCACGCCGCCGGTTCACCTAACTCTCGGCCCTGGTCAGCACCGGCAGGTTGTGCCGCTCGCCGTGCCCGCGGAGCGGGTAGTCCTTCCGCAGGGGGAAGTCCTCGAACGCATCCGGCATCAGGATCCGCCGCAGGTCCGGGTGGCCGACGAAGCGGATGCCGAACATGTCGAACACCTCCCGCTCCATCCAGTCGGCCCCCTTCCACAGCGGGTACACGCTCGGCAACTCCGGGTCCGGGTCGTTCACGAACGTCTTCACGAACAACCGCTCGCCGGTCGTCATGTTGATGAGCGCGTACACCACGGCGAAGCGGTCCGTCGCGTCCGGGTAGCCGAGGTAGTCGATCCCGCCGACGTCGCCCAGGAAGTCGAACCCGCACTGCTCCTTCAGCAGTTTGAGGGCGGCGAACACGCTCTCGGCCGGCACCGTCACACGCTTGTTGTCGCGGAACTCGGACGTGCCGACGCCTTCGCCGAACGCTGTCTTCAGTTTGTCGATGGCTGTGGACATGTTAGTTCTTCCCCACCATCGGCAGGCTTCGTGTCCGCGTACCCGTGTTGAAGCTGCCCGGCGTGATGACCATCTCGGCCGGGTCGAGCTGGTTCGCCAGCGGGGCGGGGCCTTCGTACTCGGTCCGGCGGGCGAACTCGCGGCCGTTGAAGGTGCCGGTCTTCTGCACCTTCTCCTGCAGGTCCAGCACGGCCCGGATCAGTTGCTCCGGCCGCGGCGGGCAACCGGGCACGTACACGTCCACCGGGATGAACCGGTCGATGCCCTGCACGACGGCGTAGGTGTCGAACACCCCGCCGCTGCTGGCACACGCCCCCATGCTGATGCACCACTTCGGCTCCGGCATTTGCAGCCAGATGCGTTGCATCACCGGCACCATCTTCATCACCACCCGGCCGGCGACGATCAGCACGTCGCACTGACGCGGGGTGAACCGCATCGCCTCCGCCCCGAACCGGGCGATGTCGTACCGGCTACTGGCGGTGGCCATCAGCTCGATACCGCAGCACGCCGTGGCGAACGGCATCGGCCACAGGCTGTGCTTCCGCACCCAGTTGGCCAGGAAGTCGAGCGGGGCGAACATGAAGCTGTCGTTCGGTTTCAGCGCCACTTGAACACCCCCTTCCGCCAGGCGTACACGTAGGCGATCCCGAGCGTGGCCAGGAAGATCAGGATCTCGACGAACACCATCTGCCCGAAGGCGTTCTTCCACGTCGGGTCGCCGCCGTCCGCGTAGGCGAGCACCGCCCACGGGTACAAGAACAGCAATTCCACGTCGAACACGAGGAAAAGGATCGCGATCAGGTAGAACTTGACGTCGAACAGCATCCGCGACGAGCCGACCGGGTCCATGCCGGACTCGTAGGGCATGTTCTTCACCCGTGTCGGCTTCCACGGCTTCACCCAGGGCAGGTGGGTGGCCACGAGGGTGGCCCCGGCCAGCAGCACCACCACGACCGCGTACGCCAACACCGGCCAGTAGCCGACCAGGTCGAACGCCGGTTCGAGGCCAGATGGGGTTGAAACCGGGACGGCGGCCATGCGATCCTTCCGCGGGCGTCGGGGGTCTTGTGAATTATTTCACAAGCCCGGTCGAAAAACAAACCCCGACTCGCGCCGAGGTCGGAAATCGTTGCCTGCTTCCAGTCTTAGAAACGCGACCGGCCGGAATCAATAACTTCCGCCGACGGAATCCGAACCGGGAGGGATCCCATGCCCACAGAACTGGTCAGCCCGGAGAATGCCACCCTGGAAGGCGTGCGGGACATCTACGACTCGGCTCTTCTGGACGTGGAGTTGGACGAAGAAAACGGGTTCGTGGTGATCGACGACGAGATCGTGGCCCGGGCGAAGCTGTCCGACAGCAAAGAGCGGCTCCAACTGATCGCCTGCTACAAGGTGAAGGAGGACGCGGCCCGCATCGACCGCCTGGAGCTGGTCAACCGCATCAACGACCAGTACGTGATCGTGCGGGCGGCGATGAGCGAGGACGACGAGTTGTGGGTCGATTACGCCATCGTGTTGAAGGGGGGCACCACCGCCAAGCACATCGCCCACGCCACCCGCATGTTCCTGAAGGTGGCCGAGATGGCCGTCAAGGACTGCGACGAGGACGGCATCGTGGCGTAAGGCAGACGAGCCGCGACCGCCAGGGGGCGGGGTTGAATCACCCGCTCCCTGGCGGTCGCGGCTCGTCC
>CAYMHO010000573.1:0-2399 GCA_964390195.1 uncultured Fimbriiglobus sp.
TCGGCGAGGCGCGCGAATCGACCCGCTTCTGTTCACCCGCGGTGACCAGCACCGGGGTGCGGGGGACGGCGGAGATGTGGTCGCGGCCGGGGGCCGGGTCGGGCGGGGTCAGGTCGGTCGGCACGGAGGCGCTCCGGGGGTGGGTCGGGGTGTTGATACAGCCCCGACCCGCCGGCGTCTCACTGGTACCCGAGGGCGGTCATCTGCTTCTTGACGGCGTCGGTCCACGGGTAGGCGAGGGGCGGGCGGACGTGCCGCGGCGGGTCGTACGACTTCGGCACCCGCCGCGTCTCGCCCTTCTCGTCCGTCACCTCGTCGAACTGCGTCACCTCGACGCCCGGCTGGGTGGTCGATTCGCCCAGGCCCCGCGGCCAGCCGGCGATGCGGTACGCCCCCGGGCCGGCGGGCACCAGGGCGACCAGGTACTCGCCGGCGGTCAGCGGCTGGTTGGACGGGGTCGTCGCCTCGGGCAGGTTGGTGATCCGGATCGCCGCCCCGACCGTCTCGGGGCCGTCGCCGGAGAGCCGTTTCACCACCTCCGCCGACTGGCCCGGCTTGCCCCCGTCGGCCGTCACCTTGACGACGACGACGGAACTGGCCGCGGTCAGTTGCGAGCGGGAGACCACGTCCGGCGGGTTCAGCCGGTGGAAGGCGACGGCGTACCCGAGGTAGCCGAGCCAGCCGAGGAAGGCGACGGCGGCCGCCGCCAGGAACCACTTCTGAGGGGTCATCACTTCCCCTGCCGGGTGGTGCGGCCGACGGCCAGGGTCAGTTCGAACTCGTCGGCGAGCACCTTGCTCACGTCGAACAGGTCGTGGAAGTCGGCCGGGTCGTCGCGGTCGGACTGGCTCAGTTTGTTCGCCCTGATCAGGTTGAACACGATCCGCCCGATGTCGTCGGTGGCGCGGATGCCCCACTGGCGGAACACCACCGGGGCCATCATGCCGAACTCGCACACGGCCATCTCGCACGCCCCGCGGGCCAGTTCCTCCCCGCACACGTGGTAGTCGGCGTCCGGCGGGTCGTCCTCGTGCGGCTCCCGGCCGAGCATCTCCTGGGTGAAGGCGACGGCGTCGCACACGAACTCGTACGCTTCGACCGGATACCGCGGGTCGTCCCGCACCAGGTCGTAGAGGGCGTGGTCCACAGGCAGATCCCCTGATGACTCGGTGAACCGGCGGGGTGAGCCGCCCGGGTGCCGTCACCCGCGGTTCACCCGATCACAACTTCGTCAGCACCTCGTCGGCCGTCACCGGCTGGCGGCGGCCGTCCTCGAACTCCACCAGCAGGCGGCGGGCGAGCACCTCCACCGCCAGCACCCGCCCCTGACCCTGGCGGGTGAGCACCCGACTGCCGGCCGGGGGCAACTCCTCCTGATGGGCTTCGTATACGTCCTGCTCGAACCGCAGGCAGCACTTGAGCCGCCCGCACCGGCCGGAAATCTTGGTCGGGTCGAGGGTGGACTTCTGCAGCTTGGCCATCCGCATGGACACCGGCGGCATGACCATCATGAACGAGTTGCAGCACACCGGCCGCCCGCAGTCGCCGAAGTCGGCCTTCAGCTTGGCCTCGTCCCGCACGCCGATCTGCCGCAGTTCGATCCGCGTGTGGAACTCGCGGGCCATGCCCTTCACCAGCTCGCGGAAGTCCACCCGGTGTTCGGCCAGGAAGTAGAACACCAGCCGCTCGCCGCCGAACAGCCGCTCGGCCGCCACCAGTTGCATCGCCAGCCGGTGCTGCTGCACCAGCTTCGTCCCGGCGTCCATGTCGCGGGCTTCGGCGGCGGCCAGGTCGGCCACCTTCTTGCGGTCGTCCGGGGTGGCCAGCCGCAGGATCACCCCGCCGGTCGGCTCCGGGATGTGGGCCACGGCCTGCGGAGACGACGGGCACAGCACCTCGCCGTGCTCGGTGCCCCGCGTGGTGCGGACGACCACCACGTCGCGGCGAGCCACCACCCCGCGGTCGGGGGGCAAGAACTCGCCGAGTTGCCGCATCGCCCCGTGCCGCACGAGGAACTTCGTGCGGTCGGCGGCGTCGGGTGGTGGCGGGGTGGTGGTCATGCGTGTCTGGTAGGGTGACCGACTCTCTCCGGGAGTCGGGACCGACCCCGCTCTCGGAGAGAGCGGGCCACCTGTCGGCCGGTTACACCTGCAATTCTACGACATCCCCGTCGCTCAACACGTGGTCGCGGCCGACCGTCTGCCCCGGCGTGGCGGCGCTCCCCCACACGCGGGCCGATTTCACCTTCTCCTCGAAGTCGGTGTGCACGCACCCGGCGAACTCGGCCACCGTGCTGCCGACCGGACAGGTGAACGGCGCCCCGCTCGTGTCGGCCGGCTTGCCGGGCTGCTTGGTGTGAATCCGCATCACCCCCAGCACGTCGAACACCGCCTGTTTCA
>CAYMHO010000574.1:0-2397 GCA_964390195.1 uncultured Fimbriiglobus sp.
TTCGACAACGCGTTCGTGGTGCGAGACCTGAAGATCATCGAGGGCACCCGCGGGGTGTTCGTGGCCATGCCCAGCCGCAAGCTGATGGACCGCTGCCACGGGTGCGCGTGCAAGAACCACCTGCGGGCGCGGTTCTGCAACCAGTGCGGCGGGCGGCTCGACGAGGGGCGGGCGATGCGCGACCAGGACGGGCGGGCCAAGCTGCACGCCGACATCGCCCACCCGATCCACGCCGGCGCGCGGGTGGCGATGGAGACGGCGGTCGTCCGCAGCTTCCACGAGGAGCGGGAGCGGGCGAAGATGCCGGGGTACGTGTGCCGGTACGACGAGTACGACGCCGGGGACTACGAAGACCACGCGATGAGCGGCGTCATGGCCGCCGAGATGGGCGGCGGCAAGCGGGTGGTCGGGCACGGCGCGCACGGCCCGGCCCCGAAGGCCCCGCACGTGAGCGGCAACCCGGCCCGCACCGAGGAGTTCGCCGACGGCATCCGCTGACGGCGAGCGGCTCTTTCTCGAGTGCGCAACCCGAGTGACACAAGCCCCGTGGGGGCGGCAGCGTGCCGCCCCCACGGGGCTTGGTCGATTCGCCCGGCGGCACCGCTCAGCGGTTCAGCTCGCGTTCGACGCGGTCGATCAGGTCCTTCGCCGCCCACTCGCGGTCGTCCGGCCGCAGGAACGGGCGCGTGCTTGTGTCCGTGTCGGGCGTCGAGTACCTTGATACCGAACTGATCGTGACCGAACGAACGCACCGTGGGATCGACCATGTCTCGCCCCCTGCCCCTCGTGGTACTCGTCTCGTGGGCGGTCGTCGCGGTGCCGGCCCGTGCGGTCGACCCGGTCTCGGTTTTCGTCGTGGAATACCTGCTCGGCAAACTGGCCGACGAGGTGTTCGACCCGTCGAGCGGGAAACCGGACACCCGCCTGCTCGAACAGCGGCTGACCGAGTTGGAGCGGAACGCCGCCCTCCGCGGCGAGATGAAAGACGAACTGCGGAAACTCCGCGAGGGGGTCGATGCGGGGATGACCCGGAAGGAGTTTCTGAAGCGGGCGGAGGAGGTGAGCAAGGATCTGGCGGCCGTCCGCGTGCGGCTGAGCGCCGTGGAAGAGAAACTGGAACGGCTGGAGGTGGAGAACGAGGACCTGAAAGCGGGGACGAAGAACGCGACGAAGCCAGAACACTTCTGCGAGCGGGGGGATCGGCTGCTCGCCGACAAGAAGTACGATTTCGCGCTGGCCAACTTCAGCGTCGCGCTGCAACTCGACCCCCTCTCACCCGACGGGCATGTGGGGCGGAGTCGGGCCTACCTGCTGATGGAGGCGTGGGGCCCGCTGGTCGTTTCCGCCACCGAGGGGATCGAGAAGGCGAAGTGGGTCGGGGCCCGCGGCCTCACCCGGGCCGAGGACGAAGCCCTCGGCCGCATGATCCTGCACTGGCGACGGGCGTCGGGATACCGCGGGCTTAAGCAGAACGAACGGGCGATCGAAGACTACACGAAAGCCTTGTCGTTCGACCACCCGCCGAAGGACCCGATCGCCGGGAACCTGCACTTCGATCGCGGGACGATGTACGCCGAGACCGGTAAGGACGAGAAGGCGGTGGCCGATTTCACCGCGGCCATCCGCCACAACCCGAAAGAGCGGGTCTACTTCCTGAACCGCGGGGACGTCCTCGACCGTCTGAAGAAACCGGACGAGGCGATCGCCGATTACACGGCGGCGGTCAAGCTGACGCCGGATGAGCCGCTCGTCTACTCGATCCGGGGGGTGGCGTACTCCCGGGCCGGGGAACACGAGAAGGCGATTGCCGATTTCGATGTGGTGATCAAGCACCGCCCGGCGGACGCCCACGCCTACTACGCGCGGGGCACGTCGTATTACCACACCAAGGACTACGACCGGTCGATCGACGACCTGACTCAGGCGATCAAGATCGCCCCCACGAAGGACGCCCACCTGAATCGCGGGCTGGCCTACAAGCAGAAAGGGGAGACGGAGAAGGCGAACGAGGACTTTGCGGCCTACAAACGGTTGGCGAAGTGACGCCGCGCGACCCGGGTTACCGGTTCAGTTCGCGTTCGATGCGGTCGATCAGGTCCTTCGTCGCCCACTCGCGGTCGCCGAGGCGGAGTTTCTCGTTCTTCGCCAGCCACTCCCGCACCTTCTTCTCGGCCGCCACCGCCGTGCTGTGCGTCTTCACCCCGAAGTGCTTGGCCACCTCGCCGTAGGTGGCGGCGGTGTGCTTGCGGCAGAGGAACATGGCCAGCATCCGCGGGTGGCTGACCGCCCAACTGCGGGCCTTCGACTGCAGCGTCCCCTTGTTCAGCCCGACCACCGTACACACCGCCTCGTCGATGTCCGCCACGCTGATCGTCCGCACCGTGTGCCGCAGCAGGT
>CAYMHO010000575.1:0-932 GCA_964390195.1 uncultured Fimbriiglobus sp.
GAACGCCAACTCGTTCACCGCACTCCACTTGCGGTACCCTTGCAATACGTTGGCGCGCGTCGGGCTAACGAACGCCTACCCCCTTTGCCGATGTTACCGACACCTCCCCGGTGTCCGCGTCGGCCATGAATTACACCGTCCACCTGGACACCTTCCACGGCCCGCTCGACCTCCTCCTCTACCTCGTCAAGAAGGAGGAGGTGGACGTGACGGAGTTGCCGCTCGCCGCCGTCGCCGACCAGTTCCTCGAACACCTCAAGCTGATGACCGAGCTGGACGTGGAAGGGGCCGGCGACTTTTTGGTGGTGGCCGCCACCCTGATGGAGATCAAGAGCCGCAGTTTGGTGCCGACCGACGCGGAGCTGGAGGAGGCGGACGTCGGCCCGGACCCGCGGAAGGAACTGGTGCGGCAACTGCTCGAGTACCGCAAGTTCAAGGACGCCGCCCGCCTGCTGGAAGAGAAGGCCGAAACCCACGCCACCAAGCTGGCCCGCCAGCCGGTCGAGGAGCCGACCCGCGGGGAGGCGACCGTGCGGCCGGTCGAGTTGTGGGACCTGGTGAGCGCGTTCGCCCGGTTCCTGCGGGAGACGCAGGCCAGCCGCCCGCAGGCGGTGGTGCAGGACGACACCCCGCAGCACGTGTACGAGGAGTACATCCGCCAGCGGTTGCGGGCGGAGTTGCGGATCAGCTTCATCGACATCTTCACCCCGCCGCACCACCGGGCGAGGCTGGTCGGGCTGTTCCTGGCGGCGCTCGAGCTGATCCGCCGGTTCGAGGCGTGGGTGGAACAGCCGGAGGCGTTCGGGGAGATCTGGCTGGCGGTCCCGAAGTGAACGAGTCGCGGCGGGGGGGGGGGGGGGGGTGGGGGCCAAACCCCCCCCCCCCCCCCCGCGGGGGGGGGGGGCCCCCGGGGGGGCCGCCCCCCCCCCCCC
>CAYMHO010000575.1:942-2380 GCA_964390195.1 uncultured Fimbriiglobus sp.
TGGCGGTCCCGAAGTGAACGAGTCGCGACGGCGAGGGGGCGGGTGTTGGGACACACGCCCCCTCGCCGTCGCGGCTCGGAGGGGATCACGCCTTCTGGCCCGGCACCGGCACCGGCGGCACGGCCAGGGTGCCGTCCAGCTTCAGCCCTTCGGGCATGGTGGACGGGCTCTTCAGCGCCTGCTCCCAGGTGACCGTCTTGCCGGTGTACACGGCCATGCGGCCCATGATGGCGGTCAGGGTGCTCTCGGCCACGCCGGTCAGTTCCTCCAGCGGCTTGCCGTCGGCGATGCTCTTGAGCAGGTCGATGTGCTCCTGCACGTACGGGTTGACCGGGTCCTTGCCGGCCACCTTCTCCTTGTTGATCTGGTAGGCGTTCACCCGGCTGACGCCCTTGCTCCCGTACACCGTCTCGGACACGTCCTGGGTGGTGCCGGGGACGTGCGAGCAGAAGCTGTACATGGGCACGCCGCCGGCGTACTCGTACTCGATGCAGAACAGGTCGAAGATGTTCCCCACCTCGCTCGGCTCGCCCTCCTTGCGGCCGATCCGCCCGCCCTGGCCGACCGCCTTCAGCGGGTGACCCTTCATCACCCAGTTGATGACGTCCAGGTTGTGCACGTGCTGCTCGGTGATGTGGTCGCCGCACAGCCACAGGAAGTGGTACCAGTTGTGGATCTGGTACTGCACGTCGGACATGCCCTTCTGGCGGGCGCGGAACCACGGCTCGGACCCGTTCCACGAGCAGCGGGCGGACACCACCTCGCCGATCTTCCCGTCCTGGATCTGCTTGACCGTCTCGATGTACCCGGCCTGGTGCCGCCGCTGGGTGCCGGCCACCACGCTGATGCCCAGCTTCTTCGCCTCCTCGGCCACCTTCAGCACCTTCTGCACCCCGGCCCCGTCCACCGCCACCGGCTTCTCGCAGAAGATGTGGATCTTCTTCTTGCTGTCGGCCGCCTTCTGGACGATCGCCTCCAGGTGGAACGGGCGGAACCCCGGCGAGGTGGCCAGGATGATCAGGTCGCACCCGCTGTCGATCACCTGCTGGGCGGCCTCCAGCCCGCCGAACACCCGCTCGCCCACATCCACCCGCTCCTTGGCCACCTTGGTGCTGTTCGCCACCAGGTTCTTCGCCTTGTTCGGGAACACGTCGCCGGCCGCCCACAGGACGGTGTTCGGCCCGGCCTTGAAGTTGTCTTCGACCGCCCCCGTCCCCCGCCCGCCGCACCCGATCACCCCCAGCTTCAGCCGGTCGGTGGCGGCGGCGTACGCCGGGAAGAACTGGGACGCGGCGGCGGTGGCGGCGAGTGCGGCACCGGCCTTGAGCACTTCGCGGCGGTTGGTTTCGGCCATCGGGAGAGACCTCGGGGGACGGAGGAAATGGCAGGTCGCGGTCGAAACGTCCCGCAGGGACGTGAGGCCCGACGCTACCGATAG
>CAYMHO010000576.1:0-2369 GCA_964390195.1 uncultured Fimbriiglobus sp.
CGTGGAAGATCTGCACGATGCCGGCGTGGTGCAGGGCCGCCACCGCCTCGGCCTCCCGCTTGAACCGCCCGCGCTCGGCCTCGCTCGCGTGCGCCCCGGCCAGGATCATCTTCAGGGCGACGACGCGGTTGAGCGCCTTCTCGCGGGCCTTGTACACCACCCCCATGCCGCCGCGACCGAGTTCGCCGAGGATCTCGTAGCCGGGGACGTCCGGCGGCGGGGTGGGCGGGGACCGGCGGCGGAGTTTGACGACGTGTTCGGGCGGGTCGGCGGTGGCGTTGGAGTCGCCCGGCGGGTTCACCAGGAACGGGTGGGTGACGGCCCCGTCGCCGACGCTCGGGTTGCCCAACGGACGGCCGCACCCGCCGCACACCGCCGAGCTGTCGGCTTCGGGGCTGACGGAGACGAACCCGCACAGGCATCGCGAACGGTCGAGCATGGCCCCTGGTCTGTTGGCCGACGGCCTTCACCCTTCCAGACGACCCGACCCGTACGGCAGGTTCGCCTGGCACCCGTCTAACGCCGACGGGTGGGGTGTGTTAACACCCGCCGGGCGGTTTCGGCAGGTCGGTCGGTGCGATCCGGGTGAACCCCGACAGGACTACCGGGCTGGTTCCGGCGAACCCGGCCTGTGTGTACCACAGGTCCATCAAGCGACCCGGCTCCTCAAAGACGACGCACTGCACCTCACAAAAAAGACAGCGCACCCTCTCTGTATTGCCCACCACCCCGTCTAAGTAGTGCCCGGAACCGCCCAAAAAATCCGCCGGAATCACTCGGCGCGCCCGCTCATCCGCCCTCCGGCTTACCTTGTTAGTCTGCCGACCGACCCGGAATATTTCGTGAGAAACGCCGATTGCCACTCACACTTCACCGGAAATACTTGCCAGATAAATAGTTGTGGTGATGAGAAGAATTAGAACTGGGACCGCCTTGCTTCGCCGCGAGCAACGCGAGCGCCCACCTCCCGGTACTCGCGTTGCTCGCGGCGAAGACATCGGGAAGGTTCGCTCGCATCGCTTTCCCCCGTCGTAGTGGTTGCGCCACCGGCGGCGCTCCTGCCTCGGGCGCCCGGCCGGGATGGTTGCGCCTCCGCCCACCCTGCCCAGCCGATACACATTCGCCCCCGCCGCGCAGGCGCTACCCCCGCCGCCGCGCATACATGAGGTGCCGCTCTCGCCGGAGTCGCTTGTGCCCGTCCGCCCCGTTGCGTCCGCACCCTCTGACGACCCCGCCGCCCGGTTCGAAGCCGCCGTCATCGGGCGGGTCGGGTCGCAGCGGTATCACATGTGGTTCGGGTCGAACGTGCGAATCGTGCCGGCCGGCCGGCAGATCGTGCTGGCGGTGTCGAGCGAGAGCTACCAGACGTGGCTGGAACACACCTTCGGACCCGCCGTGCGGGAGGCGGCGGCCGAACTGGGCGGCGTGGCCGTGCGGTTCGCGGTGGACGCCGAACTGTTTGAAGAGGCACCGAAGCCGGCCCCGTCGAAGGCCGCACCACCGGCACCCGAGGCGAAACCGCCCTTCCCCAAGACGACCCGCACCTTGTTCGGCGAAGAACCCGTGCCCCCGCCGTCGCCGCGGACCCGGAAGCCCAAGCCGACCGACGCCGGCCCCGCACGCCGGTGGAAGAGCCTGGCCGACTTCGTGGTCGGGGCGAGCAACCGCGTGGCCCACGCCTCCGCCCTGAGCGTGGTGGAGGAACCCGGCGACGCGGCCAACCCGCTGGTGCTGCACGGCCCCGTCGGCACCGGCAAGACGCACCTGCTCGAAGGCATCTACGCCGGGCTGCGGAAGAAGTGGCCCGACCTGCGGCCGGTGTACATCACCGCCGAGGAGTTCACCACCCGGTTCGTGCAGGCGTGCCGGTTCGACAAGCAGGGCCAGTTCCGCCGCCAGACCCGCGACGGCGCCGCCCTGCTGATCGACGACATCCAGTTCTTCAAGAACAAGCCGGCCTCGCAGAAGGAGTTCATCCACACGCTCGACGCGCTCGTCGCCGACGGCAAGCAGGTGGTGGTGACGGCCGACTGTCACCCGAAGCTGGCCGAAGAGTTGATGCCGGAGTTGGTCGACCGCCTGCTCGGCGGGGCGGTGTGGCCGCTTCAACCGCCGGACGACGAAACACGGCTGGAAATCCTGCGGAAGAAGGCGACCGGCGGGTCACAGATTCCCGACGGCGTGCTGAAATACCTGGCCCGCAACCTGAAGGGGAACGTGCGGGAACTGGAAGGGGCGGTGAACAGCGTCCGGCACTTCGCGAAGGTGACGAACCGGCCGGTCGATCAGAGCCTGGCCCGCGAAGCCGTTGGCGACCTGCTGCGGCACACGGTGCGGACGATCAGCGTGGCGGACATCGACGAGGCGGT
>CAYMHO010000577.1:0-2360 GCA_964390195.1 uncultured Fimbriiglobus sp.
AGTGGTCGATCTCGGCCTGCGTGTCGCAGTGGACGACGAACGACACGGCCGGGCTGAACTGGTACATCGGCCCGCCGTTCATGGCGGTGAACGTGACGCCGTTCAACTCGAACGCCACCGTCAGTGCGGAGCCTGGCGTTCGGCCGTGGTGCTCCTTCCCCGCCTCCCCCCAGCGGACCACCTGCACCACCCGCGAGTTCGGGAAGACGCCGGTGTAGAACGCGACCGCCTCCTCGGCGGTGTCGTTGAACCACAGGAACGGGGTGATGGTGTGAACGGCCGCCTTGACGAGACTCCGGGAACGAGCCCGACGCGGGAGCGAGGGGCCGGAAAGTGGGGGAGTCTACTTCCGCCCGGAGAGTGTTCGCAATTCCAGTAGTTTCGCCTTAGGCTCCTTTGCCACGCCGGCCCGCCGCAACGCCGTCGTGATCGCGTCATCCTTCGCCACCCGGTTGACCGCCGACAGCGCCAGCACCAGCCAGTCGGCGGCGCGGGTGTCGGCCTTCCGTTCCAGGTTGTCGGCGTGGGTGAAAACGTCCGCCAGCACCGCCGGCAACTGTTCGGAATTGAGACGGAGTACGTTGGTGAACTCGGCGGCGGCCTTCGCCTCGTCGCCAGCCGCCGCGGTGGCGAACGCGAACCGCCGGCGGACCTCGACGTCGGCCGGGGTGGTGTCGAGCACCCGTTGCAGGTCGGCCGCCGCCTTCTTCGGCTCGGCCTTCGTCAACCACACCTCGGCCCGGCGGGCGAGTGCCTCGCGGTGCTGCGGGTGAAGTTCGAGGACGGTGTCGAGCCGCCCGACCCTCAGCAGCGCCGGCACACACGCCGGGTGCAGTGACACCGCGGTGTCGGCGTCCCCCTTCGCCAGCCGGTGCCACGCCGCGAACTCGTTGAACGTGTCCACCTCCGCCCACAGGTCCCCCGCCCGCCGGCCGAGCGCGACCAACTCGGCTTCGCCGACGAACGCCCGCACCTCTTCGATCCGCACCCCGTACCCGACCAGCGCCGGGGCGTCCTTCGCCGACAGCACGCCGACCAGTTCGCCGGAACTGTTGACGATCGGCCCGCCGGGCGACGTGGCTTGGGCCGGCAGTTGGTACACCACCGCCGGCACCTTACGCCCCTCGCGGGTGAGGGCGAAGCGGCCCCGCTGTTTCACGCTGCCGGTGGCGTGGGCGAACACGAACTCGGTGCCGGTCGGGTGTGACACGGCGGACACGGAATCGCCGACGGCCGGCATCGCGTCCGACACCTTCACCGCCACCACACCGTCGGGAAGCGAGTCGAACTGCAAGAGGGCGAGGTCGCGGGCGGCATCCCGGTACAGCACGGTGCCGACGTGCCAGCACTTCGAAAGGTGCACCGCCACAGGATCCCGGTAGGCGTCCCGTTCGCCGACGGCCTCGCCGTTCTTGGTGAGGGGGAATGCCACCCCGACGTTGTCGAACGGGCCGACGCCCGCCGCCGAGGTGAGCACCAGCCGCCGCTTCGTGTCGATGACCACCCCGGCCGTGCGGGTGTCGGTGGCCGTCGGGCGAATCCAGACGACCGACAACGAGCCGCGACCGCCAGGGAGCGGTTTCGATTCCCTGCTGCCTGGCGGTCGCGGCTCGTTCAGAAACCCCCGCACGGCATCCGCCCGAATTCCAATCGCCCCCAGCGTCGCCTGTCGTCGCAACCCGGACACCACCGCCACCAACTCCCCGCGGGCGTTCAACACCGGACCGCCGCTGTCGCCCTGTTCGACTGACAGTTGCAGCAGCACGGCTGGGGCGTCCTTCGCCAGGAGCGTCCCTTGCCAGTCGTACCCGTCGGCTAGCTTGCCCGATTGCCGCACCACGCCATCTGACACGTTCCACAGGGTGGGCAGGTCGGCCCGGTGTCCGACGGCCACAACTCGTTGTCCCACTGACACCTCGCTGTCAGCGAGCGAGATGGCGGGGGTGTTCGGCGGGAGGGAGTCGAGTTCGAGCAGTGCCAGATCGAGTTCGTCCGACGTGCGGAGCACCTTCGCCTTCACCAGCCGGCCGTTCGTCCGCAACTCGTCCCGTCGAGATAAATAGCTGTCCGGATCGGTGTTGAGTTCGCCGTTCACGACCTCGGGGAAGAACACTTCGGCCGATTTGCGGTCGCCGACGACGTGCCGGCAGGTGACGAACCACCGCTTCTCGCGGTCGAGGACAACCCCGGTGCCGACGCCGTCCGGGTCGGCCCGCACGTACCCCGCCGCCGGAAGCGACAACGCCACCGGCGAGGGGAGGAGCAACACGAGCGAGGCGGTCAGCAGCATCGGACGGCTCGCGGGGTTGGAGTTCACGCTTCAGCGTGACCTGTGGGGACGATCACGCTTTACAGTAGTT
>CAYMHO010000578.1:0-2357 GCA_964390195.1 uncultured Fimbriiglobus sp.
GGGATGGGGGATCACTTCTTGCTCTTGGTCGGCTTGGTTGTTCTACCCGCCTTCGCCTGAGCGGTCTGCATGGACTCGCGGAAGCGGTAGCTCTCGCCGGCCAGTTCCAGGATGTCGCACTGGTGGGTCAGCCGGTCGAGCAGGGCGGCGGTCATCCGCTCCCCCTGGAAGATGGTGCCCCACTCGCCGAACGGCAGGTTGCTGGTCACCAGCAGACTCCGCCGCTCGTACCGGTCGGCGAACACCTGGAATAGCAACTCGGCCCCACTCCGGCTGAACGACAGGTAGCCCAGTTCGTCGACGATCAACAGGTCCAACCGCTCCAACGAGGCCAGCCCCCGGTCGAGCCGGTGTTGGTGGTGGGCCTCCTCCAACTCGGTCACCAGGTTGGCCGCGGTGACGAACCGCACCTTCTTCCCCAGCCGGCACAGGGACAGGCCGATGGCGGTGGCCAGGTGCGTCTTGCCGGTCCCACTCCCGCCGATCAGGCAGCAGTTCCGCCGCCGCTCCACCCACTCGCCGCGGGCCAACTCCAGCACCGTCTGCTTGGGCACAGTCGGGGCGGCACTGAAGTCGAACGTGTCCAACTCCTTGAGGACCGGGAAACCCGCCCCGCGGATGCGAGCGGCGGTGGCGTTGGCGGTGCGGGTGGTCACCTCCAACTCGGTCAGCTTCAGCAGGTAGGCGTGGTACGACTCGTTCCGCTCGGCCGCCTCGCGGGCCAGCTTGTCGTGCTCGGCCAACATGGTCGGCAATTTGAGTTGCCTCAGGTTGGCCTGCAAGAGCATCGCAGTCGGGTCACTCATCGGGTTCCTCCTCGGTGGTCGGATGGGACGAGAGCAGGCGGTTGAACCGGCTCAGGTCGGGTACGGGTGACGGGGTCAGTGACATCACGGCGTCAGTGGGGGCGGGGGGCGGCTGTCGGGCCAGGCGATCGGCCAGGGCGGTGATGCGGGCGGCGTCCGGGTCGCCGCGGATGCGGACCAGGTGGATGGCCCGCTCCACCCGGTCGAGCGGGTGGCGGGCGAGCAACTGCAACACACGGATGAAGTGCCGCACCCCGGTCCGCACACCCAGCCGGACCTCCAGATCGCGGCGGAGGTCGGCGAACACCGGCGGCAGCACCCAGTCGCGGTACACCGGGGCGTGGTCGAGGGTGGCCGGTTTGGCTTGCAACACGGCCAGGAAGTGCAGCGGGTCCAGCACCCGCTCGCCGGTCGCGTAACTGCGGGTGTGAGTGGCCACCACCTGGTGATCGGCGACGACCTCGACGCGATCGACGAACCCCTTGACGGTCACCGGGCGGAAGGCCCACCGGCGGGGCACGCTGTACCGGTTGCCGTCGAACGCGACCGTCTGGTACTTGTCCACGCTGCCGGGTCGGATGACGCACGCCTCGAACGGCCGCGTCGGCACCGGGCGAGCGAGTTCACGCTCCCGCTCGAAGCGGAGGCCGACGGTGTCGGCGTTGGACCCGCACGTCCGCTCGCGGGCGGCCAGACAACATCGCCCGAGGTGTTCGTTCAACTCGGCCAGGTCCTTCACCCGTGGCACCGGGGTGGCCCACATGCGTTCGAGGTCTTTGACCCGGTTCTCGACGCGGGGCTTCTCCTGGGGCGTGGCGGGCAGGCAGAACCGGGGGGCGAAGGTGAAGTGACTGGCCAGGGCGACGTACCGCGGGTGCACGGTCCGCTCCCGCCCGCGGCCGACGTGCAGGGCGACGGTGGCCGGGTTGTCCCACCACACCTCAGCCGGGACGCACCCGAAGAAGGCGAACGCCTCGGTCATGCCGTGCAGGACGGCTTCGGTCCGCTCGGTCGGCAGGGCGAGGGCGAACGGGGCGTTCGAGTAACTCCACGTCATGACCAGCACCGGCACGAGCCGGCGGCCGTCCGGGAAGTCGACGTGGATGTGCCCGAAGTCGGCCTCGCACCGATGGCCGGGCGGGTGGTCGAGGGGAACGAACGTCTCGCGGGCGGCCAACCGCCGCTGCTTCAGGTGGCGGCGGATCTGGTCGTACCCGCCGGTGTACCCGTGTTCGTTCACCAGCCGGCGGAAGATCTGGCTGGCGGTGTGCCGCTGCTTGCGAGGGGCGTGTCGATCGACGTCGAGGATGGCATCGACGATGCCCCGGAACGGGCCGAAGGTGGGAGCCGTCCGCGGGGCGGACAGGGTGTACGGAGTCGGCTCGGGGTGTTCGAGAGCTTTGACGATGGTCTTGGACGAGTGCCCCAGGCGGCGGGCGATCTCACGGACGGTCAGGCCGTCGCGGTGCAGTTGACGGATCTCGGCGTAGCGGTCCACGGTGAGCATCTCTCGGTCCCCCGTGCGGCCCGACGGTCGCACGGGGAAGGATG
>CAYMHO010000579.1:0-2351 GCA_964390195.1 uncultured Fimbriiglobus sp.
TTCGTCTTGAACACCCCCTCTCCATGTCATGGAGAGGGGGCCGGGGGGTGAGGTCCATTCAGAAGGGGGTGAAACCGCCGGCCGCCTTTGTTATCGTAAAGGGGGTCGCCTCAGCGGCGGCGGTCCGTACCGACCGTCGTGTGGACAACCGGGGGCCTCATGCGGATCGGCATCGTCAGCGACACGCACGACCGCAGTGAGGCGGTGTCGGAGGCGGTCCGCCTGCTCGGCGAGCAGGGGGTGGAGTTGATTTTGCACTGCGGGGACATCGAATCCCCGGACACGGTGCTGCTGTTCAAGCCGGTGCCCACCCACTTCGTGTTCGGCAACTGGGACAAAGACCGGAGCAAACTGGCGGCGGCCATCAAGTCCATCGGCGGGCAGTACAGCGAGTCGTTCGGGGCGATCGAACTGGGCGGCAAGCGGATCGCCTGGACGCACAGCCACGAGCGGCACCAGCTCTACCAGCTCGAACGGTCCGACTACTTCGACTACGTGTTCTACGGGCACACGCACGTCCGCGAGCAGCACCGCACCGGCAAGACGGTGGTGGCCAACCCGGGCGCCCTCTTCCGGGCGAACCCGAAGACGTGCTGCATCCTCGACGTGGAGAGCGGGGAGATCAAGCCGGTCATCATCAGCGTGGCCAAGTCGCAGGACTCCATCCTCGGCCTGCCCGGCCTGCGGGGCACCGACCCGCACGACAGCATCAACCTGCTACCCGGCCTTCCCGACGAGCCGAAGGGCTGATCGCCCGCTCCACCCCAAACCCCCACTTTCCCGCCGAATCTCGTCCTGCCGATACTTCAACCGGCAAACTTCCCTCATCTTTTCACCCGTTCCACGCCGATCCTTCACCCATCCCGGTCTGACTCGGAAGGCGGCGCCATGCCCACGGCGAATCGTTGCGGTTTCTGGTGTGCGGTGCTGACGCTCGCGGTCGCAACGGCCGCCCACGCCCAGACGCCCGCCCCGGTGGAGCCGCTCGCCCTGCCGCCGGCCGACCAGCCGAAGGACGAGAAGAAGGACAAGCCGGACGAGAAGGGGAAGGAGGAGAAGCCGAAGGAGGAGAAAAAGGCGGAGGTGCCGAAGGAGAAGAAGTGGTACGAGAAGATCAACCTCCGCGGGTACACCCAGATCCGGGCGAACGAGACGGTGTGGCAGGAGCGGGGGAGCGCGGAGGCGACGCTGGTGGGCGACGGGGCGGTCGGGCCGAACCAGAACTTCAGCATCCGCCGTGCCCGCCTCATCCTGTTCGGCGACATCTCCGAGCACCTGTTCTTCTACCTGCAGCCGGACTTCTCCGTCACCCCTCCGGGCAGCACCGACGGCACCTTCTTCGTGCAGTTGCGAGACCTGTACGGCGACCTGTACCTGACCACCGACAAAGTCCACCGCCTGCGGGTCGGCCTGTCGAAGGTGCCGTTCGGGTTCGAGAACCTGCAGTCCAGCCAGAACCGCCTGGCGTTCGACCGCACCGACGCCATCAACAGCCCGGTGTCGCGGAACGAGCGGGACTTCGGCGTCTTCTACTACTGGACGCCGGAGCACCACCAAGCGCTGTTCAAGCGGCTGGTGGACGACGGGCTGAAGGGGAGCGGCAACTACGGGCTGTTCGGGCTGGGGGTGTACAACGGGCAGGGCGGGGCGTTCCTTGAGCAGAACGACAACCTGAACGCGGTGGTGCGGATGACCTACCCGTTCGAGTTGACCAACGGCCAGATCGTGGAACTGAGCGCCCAGGCGTACACCGGCAAGTTCAGCGTGCAGTCGGCCCCCATCCGCCCGCTCGGGGTGGGGCCGTCCACCCGCCCGCTGAACACCATCGAGACGAACGGCCGGCGGGGGCTGATCGACGAGCGGGTGGGGTGGTCGGCCATCTGGTACCCGCAGCCGTTCGGGCTGCAGGCCGAGTGGAGCATCGGCCGCGGGCCGGCGCTGAACGACCAGCAGACGGCGGTGGTCGTCCGCCACCTCGACGGCGGGTACGTGCAGGCCATGTACAAGATCGACACCCCCTGCCACGGCACGTTCATCCCGTTCGCCCAGTGGACGTACTTCCGCGGCGGGTACCGGTCCCAGCGGAACGCCCCGTATGTGGACATCAACGAGTGGCACTTCGGGTGCGAGTGGCAGATCAGCAAGGCGCTCGAGTTCACCGTGCAGTACACGCAGACCGACCGCACGAACACCAACTCGGTCGACCGCGCCGGGGTGCGGAACTACGGCCAGTTCGTCGGCGGCCTGCTGCGGTTCCAGTTGCAGTTGAACTACTGAAAGTGGTCTGCTCGCGCCGCCCGCGGGCTGGGTCCCCACCCGGAGCGGGCACACCCCGTAACCCACCCCACCGA
>CAYMHO010000580.1:0-2346 GCA_964390195.1 uncultured Fimbriiglobus sp.
GGCGGCCGCGCCGGCGAAGCCAGCCACCTGTGAGCCCGCCGCGCGCGCGAGGGGCCAACCCCTAACGCGGAAAAGCCAGTGAGCGAAAGCAGCGCCGAAACTTCCTGCTTCTTCGCCGACGCGGCTAGCCCCTCGCTCGCGCGTCGGGCTAACAGGTCGTCCGTTGTGGTAGAGTTGATGGAGAACCGCCGACGTGAGATCGCGGCTGTCGAGGGGTGAGGGGGCACAATGACGGAGCAGCAGTGGCTCACGACCGACCAAGTGACGTGGTTGCTTAGTTCCGCCGAGACCGTGTGCAGCGCTCGGAAACTTGCGATGTTCCAACTCGAATGCGCGCGACCACTTGCAGAGGCCGAGGGCGATTCCGAGTTGTCTGCGCTGTACCGGCAGGTGGAATTCACTCTGACCGAGGACTTGCCCGTCGAGATGATGGAAGAAGTGACAGCGGCAGCGCGACGCTATGCTACCTCGCTGAATGAACTGCTCTTTCAAGCGGTGGCGGAAGCTCCTGGGAAGACAGGCAGACGTTTCGTTCGGGAGTGCAGCCAAGCAGCGGTTGCAGCTTTCTTGATGCATGACGCCCTCTCGCCGGAAGGCTGGTGGCGAGTCACCACGGACATCGATGAAGGGCCGGAACTCGACCGCTATTTTGCTTTCGAGGGATTCCGCGAGGCGTAGTGTCAGCAGAACATCCCCCTCCTCCGCTGCATCGTCGGCAACCCTTTCCAACCGGTCGCGTTCGACCCCGCATGGCGAACCGAGACCGCCGTCACGCTTGCCGCCGGCATCTACGAGGAACGGGCCTTCGACCGCCTGCCGATCCTGGCGGACGCGCTCGAAGAAGCGGGTTGCGACCACGCCAACGTGCTGACCCACTGCCGCGGGCCAGGGCCGCACGCCCGCGGGTGCTGGGTCGTCGATGGGGTGCTGGGCAAGTAGTTCGGTCTGTTGAACCGACCCTTCCACAACTCCGTCGCGTTCCACCCGTCTCAGCTACTTCAGGAACGGGGCGATTAGTTCCTTGTCCTTCACCTTGCCGTCGAGCTTACGGAACAGGTCCACCGCGGCCGGCTTCTCCCCGCTGAACCACAGGTGGTGGGCGTACAGGAACGCCAGCGTGCTGTCGCCCGGGTTCGCTTCCGCCGCCGCTTTCAGGTCGGCCACGTCGGCGGCGAAACGCTTCGGGTGAGCGAGATACAGATCGGAGGTGCGGAACGGCTTGTTCGCCCAGTCGGGGACGGCTTTCATTCCGGCGCGGATGGCGTCCACCGACTCGGCGTACTGCCCGCGGGCCATCCGCACCTGGGCCAGTTGGAAGTGAGCGTCACCCAACTTCGGATCGGCAGCCGCGGCCGCCGCGAACCGCTCCGTCGCCCGCCCGAGTTCGCCGGCGTCGAACGCCGCCTGTCCCTGCTGAAGGGGGGACTGCTCGGTTGGCTTCCGCGCGTCGGGGATCTTCGCCGGCGGCACTTCGGCCCGCTTCGGCGGGGGCAACGCCTTCCCCGGCTCGAACACCACGAACTCACCGTTCTTCACCGCCGCGTCCACCTTCGCCTTCTTCACCTGCTCGGCCTCCCGGGCGCGGGCCAACTTATCCCGCAGCGCGGCCAGATCGACGCCCCCGCTCACCGGCGGGTCTTCGAGGGTGAACACCCCCGGCGTCGGCGGCAGCGGTACGGGCATGACCGGCGGGGCGAACGCCCACGGGCTGACGTACACCGCCGAGTACGAGTAGCCGTAGCCCCACACCGGCGTGTAGACCGGCCCGCCCCAGACGCCGAAGTGGGCACGCGGCCCGGAGAACCCGAACCCCCAGCCGAAACCGGGGGCGAAGCACTGGGCCGACGCCGACGATGCGGCGAGCAGAACGACGAGAGCGGCGACGAGCGTGCGCATGGGAGGCGGCCTCGACGGGTTGTACCCAGCATACCGGATGTGCGGGCGGCGGTGTCAGCCCGAAAGGGTTCGCCGGACCGTCGGTATTTGAAAGTGAACGGGGTGATACCGGAACCCTCCGAACCGGCTACAATGGTCGGACTCGGCAACTCGCCCGAGACCGGAAGAGGTGCGTCATGGCAAGCCCGAATGTGATGGAGTTCACCGCCGACAACTGGGAGAGCACGGTGTCGAGCGGGGTGGTGGTGGCCGACTTCTGGGCCCCGTGGTGCGGGCCGTGCCGGCAACTCGCCCCCGAGGTGGACAAGGTGGCCGACCAGTTCGCCGGCAAGGCGAAGGTGGGCAAGGTGAACGTGGACGAGAACCCCGACCTGGCCGTCAAGTACGACGTGAACACCATCCCCCGCATCCTGATCTTCAAGGGGAGCGACAAGCCGGTGTTCGAGCACG
>CAYMHO010000581.1:0-2334 GCA_964390195.1 uncultured Fimbriiglobus sp.
CTTCACCCACATCCTCGACTTCGTCATCGTCATGCCGCTCGGCGAGCGGCTGATGGACGAGTTGCACATCACCCCCGGCCAGTTCGCTCACATTGTGTCCGCCTACGGGATTGCCGCCGCCGTGGCCGGGGTGATCGCCGCGACACTGGTTGACCGGTTCGACCGCAAGCCGGTGCTGCTGATCGCCTACGCCGGGTTCATCGCATCGACGGTCGTGTGCGGGCTGGTCCTCGACCCGGCCGTGACAACCAGTCTGTTGCCGACAGCCGAGGAAGGAGGGGTCAACCCGGTGTACGTCGGGCTGCTCGTCGCCCGGGCGCTCGCAGGGGCGTTCGGCGGGGTGGCGGCGTCGCTCATCATGACCGTCATCGGCGACACTTTCCCGGACCATCGGCGGGGGAAGGCAATCGGGGCGGTGCAGTCGGCGTTCGCAGTGGCGTCCGTCATCGGCCTGCCGGCGGGCCTCCTGTTGGCGAAGTGGTTCGGCCGGGCGATGCCGTTCTACGCCATCGTGTCGCTCAGCGTGGTCATCTTCGCCGTCGCCCTGATCCGACTGCCGAAGGTGCGGAAACACTTGACCGGCCCGCGGACCGACCCCGTCGCCCAGTTCATCGCGGCCGTGTCGAACCGCGGGCACTGGCGGTCGTTCGCGTTCACCCTGCTGCTGGTCCTCGGCACCTTCACCATCATCCCGTTCCTCGCCCCGTACATGCAGACGAACTGCGGGCGGACGGATACCGACATCCCGATCATCTACGCCGCCGCCGGGGTGATCACCCTCGTGGGCATGAACCTCGTCGGCTGGCTGGCCGACCGGTTCGGCAAGCGGCCGGTGTTCCTGGCGCTGGCGGTGTGCTCGATGGGAATGACGGTGGTGGTGACGAACCTGCCGGACGTCGGGCTGGTCGGGGTCATCCTGGCGTGTACCGGGTTCATGCTGACGGCCGCCGGGCGGGTGGTGCCGGCTCAGGCGATGATGCTGTGGGGTGCCGACCCGAAGCTGCGGGGGGCGTTCACCAATTTGAATTCGGCGGTGTCGCATTTGGCCACCGGCATCGCTCCAATGATCTCAGGTGCCATCATCACCCGGGCCGACCCGCACGCCCCGCTGGTCGGGTACGACACCGCCGGCTGGGTGGCGGTGGGGTTTGCCGCCGTCGCGCTCGGCATATCGTTCCTGTTGAAACAGCCGGCCCGACCGGCCGCCCCGACACCCGAACCGACACCGGCTTGACGGAACCGTTATGTCCATCGCCCCGCCCTCCCCTCCCCCCGCGGACACCAAGCTCACCCGCCGCGAGTGGGGGCTGTTGCTCCTCCTCGCGGCCGTCAACTGCACGGAGGTGACCGACGCCCTGCTGCTCAGCCCGCTGGCCAAGAGGCTGCAATCGGTCGAGGGCGGTCTGGGACTGAGCACGTCGGAATACCTGTACTCGGCCGGCGTGTACGGGTTCGCGGCGGCGGTGTGCGGCCTACTGGCGGCCGTGTTCGTGGACCGCTTCTGCCGCAAACGGCTGGTGGTCGTCGCCCTGCTCGGCCTGCTCGGGGCGGTCGTGGCGAGTGGGCTGGCCTGGAACTTCACCTCCTTCTTCGCCGCCCGGCTGGTGGCCGGGGCGTTCGGCGGGGTGACGGTGTGTGGCACGCTGGCCATCCTCGGCGACCAAATCCCGGAGCAGCGCCGCGGGGCGGCACTCAGCATCCTCAACGGGTCGTTCGCGGTGGCGGCGGTGATCGGGATGCCGGTGTGCGTGGGGGTGCTGGTTCTGACCGGCTGGTTCGCCCCGCCGTTCTTCCTGGTGGCCGGCGTGGGGGCGGCGGTGTGGGTGCTGGCGGCGTGGAAACTGCCGCGGATGACGGACCACTGCCGCACCGACCGGCGGAACCCGCTGGCCGAGATCGCCCGCGTGGTCGGCCGGCCGAATCACGTGCGGGCGTTCGCCCTGATGCTGTGCAGCGCGCTCGGGGCGTACACCGTCATCCCGCTCATGGCCCAGTACATGCAGCAGAACTGCGGGGTGCCCGGCGAACACTTCCCGTTCGTCTTCCTGGCGATGGGTGCCTGCAGCCTGCCGGCGGTGGTACTTGCAGGCCGGTTGAGCGATCGCGTCGGCCTCCGCCCCGTCTTCTTCGTGGCGGTCGGGCTGTTCGTCGTCGCCACACTGGTGGTGACCAACCTGCAGCGGGTGGACGAGTGGGTGGCCTGGGTGGTGGCGTGTGCGTACATGGCGGTGGCCGTCGGCCGGCTGGTGCCGACGAACGGCATCATGCTCGCCGCCGCCCACCCGCCCGACCGCGGGGCGTACACCACCGTGTACAACTCGGTGTCCCTGCTCG
>CAYMHO010000582.1:0-2333 GCA_964390195.1 uncultured Fimbriiglobus sp.
GCGGGCTGCGGGTGCCGGCGGCGGTGGGCGACTTCATGATGCTCGACGCCATCCGCGAGAGCGGCGGGAAGGCAGTCGCCGGGAAGGAAGACGCCATCGGCCCGTGGATGCGGCGGGCGAGCACGGCAGAAGGCATCAGCGTGTGCCCCGAGACGGCGGTCTGCTTCGACGTGCTGGAACGGCTGATTTCGCAGGGCGAAGTCAAGCCGCACGAGGAGGTGGTGGTGTTCAACACCGGCGCCGCGACGAAGTACCTGGAAGCCTTGCCGGTGGATCTACCGACGCTCGACAAGGACAACCTCGACTGGGACCGCATTGCCGGCTGACGCCATCGGGTATGATGGCGTCACGCCCGCCCACCGGGAGTCCGCCATGTCCACCCTCACCCTCGCCGCCCTGCTGCTCGCCCCCGCCGCCGACCCCAAGACCGTCGGGTACGCCGCCCTCTTCCCCACCCTCGGCGGCATGTACCAGACGACCATCCACAACCCCGAAATCGGGAAGGGGGAGAAGCCGGAGGCGTACAAGCAGATGGCGACGTTCGAGTGGACGGGCGGCCGGGCGGAGCGGCTGAACGTGACGTTCGCCCGCGACCCGGGGTTCAAGGAGGAGTTCTCGGCCGCGGCCCTGAAGAAGACCGGGGCGAAGGAGGTCGATGTCGGGAAGAAGAAGGGCTACCTGATGGGCGTGCCGGCGGACAAGGGGAAGGAGTCGCCCGGCCCGCGGCTGGTGGTGGTGCTGTCGGCCGACAAGGTGGTCATCATCGACCAGTACGGGTTCGGGGCGGACCTGGAGAAACTGGCCGCGTCGATCGACCTGGAGAAGGCCGAGAAGGCGCTCGACACCCCGCCGGGGAAGTGACTGCCGATGACCACCGAACAGGGGTTGCTGGCCGCCATCTGGGAGCGTCCGCACGACGATCTGCCGCGGCCATCCATTCGATCGTGGGTCTTCACTCCCATGAGACGCGGATGTCGCAGTCGGGTCGTTTTTGCTTGAAGCGACTCACCCCCGCCGGCGTGACACTCGTGAACTCCACGTTCACATACGTCAGGGTTTCCAACGCCGCCAACTGCATCAGCCCGTCATCCGAAATCTTCGAATTGTCCGTCAGGTGCAAGCTGGTGAACTTCTTCGCGGACAGGAGCGAGGGAATCGCTGCATCGGAGATGTCACACTCAGCTATGCCGAGACTCGTCAAACCGGGGAGTCCGGCGATTTCGGTGACAGCCTCGGGGGGCAACGGCAGTCGGCGCAAGTACATGTCCAACTCCATCGCTTTGCCGAGTTCGCGGAGCGACGTCCAGTCGGTCACAGAGCACTGCCCGTTCCCGCTGAGTTCGAGACGTGTTTTGGGGGCGAACCGCACACGCATCATCGACTTCAAGGTGGTGTCGTCGAGGTCTTGAACGGTGAGGGTGAGTTGATGGATGTGTTCGAGTTGGGCGACATCTTGCCAGATGTCCGGCGTCGCCCGTGCGGTCATGATGACGGTGTACTCGTGGCGGCCGTCGTCTTGCTTCGCGTGCCCGACCGTCGCACCCTTCGCCTCAAGCCGCTTCTGAGGCGTGTCTGGGGTGGGTTTTGTGGACTGAATCCCACATCCGCACGAGAGGAGAGCGAGTGCGAACGTGGCAACAGCACGAGTCACGGCAGTCTCCGAAAGTCAGGCGGTCGGGCCTCGCAGTCGCAGACCGGTCCGTCGGTTCGACACACTTTCACCCCTGTACGACTGCTTTCGACGCCGAGGCGATGTAGTCGCGGTTCAGTTGGGTGATGTACTCGGTGCTGATGCTCTTCGGGCAGGCGGCTTCGCACTCGCCGTAGAAGGTGCAGTGCCCGAACCCCTCCTTGTCGTGCGTCTGCACCATCACCTTCACCCGCTGGAGGCGTTCGGGTTGACCCTGCGGGAGCGAGCCCAGGTGCCCCACCTTCGCCGACACGAACAGCATGGCACTGGCGTTCGGGCACGCCGCCACGCACGCCCCGCAGCCGATGCACTCGGCCGCGTCCATCGCCCGCTCTTGCATCGGCTTGGCCACCGGCAGGCAGTTGCCGTCCGGCGTGCCGCCGGTGTTCACGCTCACGAACCCGCCGCTCTGGATGATGCGGTCGAACGCCGACCGATCGACCACCAGGTCTTTGATGACCGGGAACGCCCCCGCCCGCCACGGTTCGACGGTGATGTCCGCCCCGTCGGGAAAGCTCCGCATGTGCAACTGGCAGGTGGTCGCCCCCCGCTCCGGGCCGTGCGCCTGCCCGTTCACCATCATGCTGCACGACCCGCAGATGCCCTCGCGGCAGTCGTGGTCGAAGGCGATCGGCTCCTTGCC
>CAYMHO010000583.1:0-2280 GCA_964390195.1 uncultured Fimbriiglobus sp.
GCGGTGATCGGGGCGTTCGCCCCGCCGAGCCACCCCGGCACCGCGTATGTGCTGTTCCACCACGTGATGGGCGAGTGCAACGGGGTGCGGGGGGTGTGGGGGTACGTGAAGGGCGGGATGGGGATGATCTCTCACAGCATCGCGGCGGCGGCGAAGAGCTATGGGGCTGAGGTGCGGGTGAACTCGCCGGTGGCGAGGATCAACGTGAAGAACGGCAGTGTCAGTGGGGTGTCACTGGCCGACGGCACCGAGATCACCGCGAACGTGGTGGCCAGTTGTGCCGATGCGAACGTCACGTTCCTGAAACTGCTCGACGCCGCCGAACTGCCGCCCGAATTCGTCGCGTCAATCAAGAAGATCGACTACAGCTCCGCGACGGTGAAGATCAACGTCGCACTCTCGGAACCGCCGCGGTTCAAGGCGATGCCCACCGCCGGCGTCGGCCCGCAGCACCACGGCACCATGCACATCTGCCCGAGCATGGAGTACATCGAGCGGGCCTACGACGACGCCAAATACGGCAAGCCTGCCACGAACCCGATGCTCGAATGCACGATGGCGACGGCCTTGGACTCATCACTCGCCCCGCCGGGCCAACACATCCTGAGCATGTTCGTGCAGTACGCCCCGTACCACCTGAAGGGCACCACCTGGGATGTGGAGAAGGACAAGTTCGCCGACCGCTGCTTCGACATCCTGAACGAGTACGCCCCGAACTTCAAAGCGAGCGTGCTGCACCGACAGGTGATCCCCCCGCCGGAGATGGAACGGCTGTGGGGCATCACCGGCGGGAACATCATGCAGGGGACGATGAGCCTGGGGAGCATGTTCAGCCTGCGGCCGGTGGCCGGGTACGCGAACTACCGCACGCCGGTCCGCGGGCTGTTCCTGTGCGGGGCGGTGGCTCATCCCGGTGGCGGGGTGATGGGCGCGGCCGGCATGAACGCTGCTCGGGTCATGTTGAGATCCAGCTAACCACAGAGACACAGAGAAAGCAGGAGCGAATCTGTTCGAGTATGATTCCCTTGTCTTCTCTGTGCCACTGTGCCTCTGTGGTTAGCCCCTCATGAATCTCAGCGTCTTCGACCTGTTCAAGATCGGCGTCGGGCCGAGCAGCTCGCACACCGTCGGCCCCATGTGGGCGGCCGTGCGGTTCGTCGAGTCACTTCAGAAACAGGGCTTGTTCGAGAAGACAAAGCGGGTGAAGACCGACCTGTACGGGTCGCTCGCGCTCACCGGCCACGGGCACGCGACCGATAAAGCCATCCTGCTCGGGCTGTCCGGCGAGAAGCCGGACGAGATCGACCCGGACACGGTGGACGTGATCGTCGAACGCATCCGCTCCCGGAACCTGCTCCGCCTCGGCGGCACGCGGGAAGTACCCTTCACCGAAGCCGCCGACCTGCTGTTCCACATGACCGAGAGCCTGCCGTTCCACCCGAACGGCATCCGGTTCACCGCGTTCGACGCGGCGGGGAACGAACTGCTCCTGGAGCAGTGGTACTCGGTCGGCGGCGGGTTCGTCGTGCGGGAGGGCGACCCGGCCGGCGGGGGCGAACACTTCCCCGTGGTTCACGACTTCTGCAGCGGGCAGGATCTACTGGACATCGGCCACCACACCGGAAAGAAGATTGCTGACATCCTGCTCGACAACGAACTCGCCCGCCGAATGGCCGCCGAGGTGACTGCCGGCATCGATCGCATCTGGCAGGTGATGAACGACTGCATCGACCGCGGGTGCAAAACCGAAGGCACGCTCCCCGGCGGGTTGGAGGTGCAGCGGCGTGCCCCGCGTATCCTCCGCGACTTACAAAAGGTCGGCCCGTTCGACCCGATGTCGATGATGGACTGGGTGAGCCTGTTCGCACTGGCGGTGAACGAAGAGAACGCGGCCGGCGGGCGGGTGGTGACGGCCCCGACCAACGGTGCGGCCGGCGTCATCCCGGCGGTGCTGGCGTACTACGTGCGATTCGTGCCGGGTGCGAACCAGCAGGGCGTGCGGACGTTCCTGCTCACCGCGGCGGCCATCGGCATGCTGTACAAGCGGAACGCCAGCCTGAGCGCCGCCGAGATGGGCTGTCAGGGCGAGGTGGGTGTCGCGTGCAGCATGGCGGCGGGCGGGCTGGCGGCGGTGATGGGCGGAACGAACGAACAGATCGAAAACGCCGCCGAGATCGGCATGGAACACAACCTCGGCCTGACGTGCGACCCGATCAAGGGGCTGGTGCAGGTGCCGTGCATCGAGCGGAACACGATGGGGGCGATCAAGGCGATCAACGC
>CAYMHO010000584.1:0-2280 GCA_964390195.1 uncultured Fimbriiglobus sp.
GAAGCGGAGACGGACGCCGCCGGGCTGGTGCTGCCCAGCTACCTGAGCATGCGCCAGGTGCGGGCGGTGCTCGAAGTGGCGGAAGCCGCCCGCTGGCCGCTGCGGGGGTCGGCGGTGGCCGCGCTGGCGATCGCCGCCCACCGCGCCGCCGGCCTCACCTCCGCCTTCCGCGGGGTTGACCCGACGGTCATGGTGATCGACGCGGATGAGCACGCGGTGAGCGCCGCCCTCATCGCCGTCGGCACCGACGAGGTGAAGCAGTTGGTGGCCACCACCCTGCCGAAAGCCGGCCTGCGGGCGTGGAAGGACCGGCTGATCGACGGCCTGTCCGACCGCTGCGTGCGGCTGTGCCGCCGCGACCCGCGGGACTCGGCCGTGGCCGAGCAGGACCTGTACCTGCAACTGGACGACGCGCTCGACTCGGCCCGGGTGGGGCGGCGGGTGACGCTCGGGGTGCGGGCGGAGAAGTGGTATCAGGACCTGACCGTCGGGCCGGACGAGTTCGAGGCCGTGTGCGAGCCGATCAACCGGCTGGCCATCGAGGGGCTGAAGCAGTTCCTGTTCACCGCCCCGGTGTCGGTGCCGCCGCGGGCCGTCTGGCTGACGCACGCCGCCGGCCGGCTGCCGGGACTGGCGGCGAAGATCTACAAGCACTCGCCCGAGCAGACCCAGGTGAGCCTGCTGCCGGCGGGTGCCGCCGCCGAAGCCGCTGCCGCACTGGTGCCGCGGTGGCTGACCGGGCACCTGCCGCGGACACACCTGGACGCGAGCATCCCGCACGCCCGACGGCTGGACGTCGGCCGCGACCCGGCCGTGCGGGCGCTGCCGGGGTAGGCAGCGGATCGGTTAGCCGCGACCCGCAGGGGAGCGCGTCGCAGTGCCCACGCTCCCCTGCGGGTCGCGGCTCACCAGGAGGGTTGTTTCATGCGGACCCGGCACAAGCCGCCCACGCTCGTCAGCATGTGGATGCTGGACGTGTTCTGCTGCGCCCTCGGGTGCATGATCCTGCTGTTCGTGCTGGCCACCGTCCAGTCGCAACTCCGCAGCATGCAGGCGCAACTGAAAGCCGACGAGGCGGCCCAGTCGGACGAGCGGGTGCGGTCGCTGTCCGCCGAACTGACCTCCGCCCGCGACCAGTTCGACAAGTCGAGCAAGCAGCTCAACTCCGACATCGAAGACCTGAAGGGCAAGCTGGCGGCCGTCACCGAGGACCGCGACAAGACCGCCCTCGCCCTGAAGAACGCCAACGCCGACCTGAGCGCCACCCGCGACAAGCTGACCGCCGCCAACTCCGCGTTGGTGTCGTCGGCCGAGATGGAGAAGCAGTTGGAGGACGAACTCCGCAAGAAGGAACTGCGGGTGACGCAGTTGGACGAGTCGATGAAGAAGCTGAAGAGCGACGAGCAGAAGTTGCTCAAGCTGCTCCGCGGGATGGAGGAGGTGGCCGAGGAGTTGAAGTCGGCGAAGAAGACGGCCGACGACGCCCTGACCGACCTGAACGCCAAGTACCGGCTCCTTCAGAAGGAATCGACCGACACCGCCGCGGCGCTCAAGGCGGCCGGAAAGGTGGACGAGGAACTGGCCTCCGCCCAGCGGACGATCAAGGACCTGCAGAAGAAGGCCGACGACCGCAACGCCACCATCATCGACCTGGAGAACCAGAACCAGGGGCTGAAGGACAAGGCGGACAAACTGAAGGCGGAGAGCGAGAGCCGGTTCGCCGGGGTGGCCATGACCGGCCGCAAGGTGGTGTTCGTGGTGGACACGTCGGGCAGCATGGTGCTGGTGGAGAAGGAGAAAGGGGACGCGAACAAGTGGCCGGGGGTGGTGACCACCGTCGGCAAGGTGATGCGGAGCCTGCCCGACCTGGAGAGCTACCAGGTGGTGGTGTTCGACCGCACCGCCAGCTACCTGTTCGGAAGTGGCGAGTGGCGGGCGTACAAGGGGGAGCAGTCGGTGAAGGACGTGACCGACAAGCTGACCGCCCTCAAGCCGGGCGGGGACACCAACCTGTACGAGGGGCTGGACCTGGCGTTCAAGCTGCGGCCGACCGGGCTGGACACGGTGTACCTGTTCTCCGACGGCCTGCCCACCAGCGGCGTCACCGGCCTGACCGCCGACCAGGAGCGGCTGCTGACCGCCGACCAGAAGACGACCGCCCTGGCCAAGAACCTCCGCACCCTGCTGAAGGACGTGTGGAACCGGGAGGAGAACAAGAAGCGGGTGCGGGTGAACGCCATCGGCTTCTTCTACGAGTCGCCGGAGGTGGGGGCGTTCCTG
>CAYMHO010000585.1:0-2275 GCA_964390195.1 uncultured Fimbriiglobus sp.
TGGATGAACCGCGCCTTCGCCCGCAACTCGTCGAGCGTCCGTGCCCCGACGTACCCCATGCCGGACCGCAGCCCGCCGACCAGTTGGAACACGAACGGGGCGAGCGGGCCTTTGTACGGCACCCGCCCTTCCACCCCTTCCGGCACCAGCTTGCCGTTCCCCTTCACCTCGCCGCCGGATTGGGCGTACCTGTCGGCGCTGCCGGCCTGCATCGCCCCGAGTGACCCCATCCCGCGGTAAGTCTTGAAGCTCCGCCCGCGGTACAGGATGGTCTGCCCGGGGCTTTCCGCCAGCCCGGCGAACAGCCCGCCGATCATCACGCACCCGGCCCCGACGGCCAGGGCCTTGGTGATGTCGCCGGAGTACCGGATGCCGCCGTCGGCGATGGCCGTCACCCCGGTGCCCTTCAGCCCGGCCAAGGCGTTGGAGATGGCCGACATCTGCGGCACCCCAACCCCCGACACGATCCGCGTGGTGCAGATCGACCCCGGGCCGATGCCCACCTTCACCGCGTCGGCTCCCGCATCCGCCAGGGCTTTCGCCCCCTCGGGGGTGGCCACGTTCCCGGCGATCACGTCGATGGTGTACCGCTTCTTCAGCTCCCTCACCGTCTCGATCACGTTCCGGCTGAACCCGTGCGCCGAGTCCACCGCCAGCACGTCCACGCCGGCGCGGATGAGCGAGTCGGCCCGCTCGAACTCGAACACCCCGATCGCCGCCCCCACCCGCAGCCGCCCGCGGGCGTCCTTGCAGGCGTTCGGGAAGTTTTCCGTCTTCTCGATGTCCTTGATCGTGATCAACCCCTTCAGCCGGTATTCATCGTCCACCAGGAGCAGTTTCTCCACTTTGTTTTCATTCAGGATCCGCTCGGCGTCCGGCAGGGTGGTGTCCTCTTTCCCCGTGACCAGCCCGTTCTTCGTCATCACGTCGTCGATCCGCTGGTCGGCGTTGGTCAGGAATTTCAGGTCTCGCCGGGTGAGGATGCCGACCAGCTTTTTGTCGTCGCCGACGGTGATCGGCACCCCGCTGATGTGGTGCTGTTGCATGATCTGGCGGGCGGTCCGCACCGTCTCGTCCGGCGGCAGGGTGATGGGGTCGGTGATGACCCCGTTCTCGCTCCGCTTCACCTTGTCCACCTCGCGGGTCTGGGCGGGGATGGACAGGTTCTTGTGGATGATGCCGAGGCCGCCCTCTTGCGCCAGTGCGATGGCCAGTTCACTTTCCGTCACCGTGTCCATGGGGCTGGACAGGATGGGCAGGTTGAGGCGGATGTTGCGAGTGAGTTGGGTGCGGACGTCCACCTCTTTGGGCACCACCTCGCTGTACCCCGGTTCGAGCAGCACGTCGTCGAAGGTGATGCCCTGGTAAGCGATGCGGTCTTGCATGGCGGTGCCCTGCGGCCGTGCGTGGGGAAAAATGGGGTCTGGCATTATACGAAGGCGGGAACGGGCGAACCGGCGGTCGGCCTCGACCCGCGCGTCTACTCCCCGCGCTCCTTCCGCACCTCGGCGTACCGCTCGTTCAGCTTGCGGGTCAGTTCGGGCAGCTTGTCGATGTACCGCTTGTGCGGGCGGGGCTGCACGCGGGTGAGGGCGTAGGCGGTGATCATCGGCAGGGCCAGGGTGCTGTCGACGTAGCACGTCACCGTGCCGGGCAGCTTGTCCGGGTCCACCTTGCCCCAGGTCATCGCTTCACTGGGCGTCGCCCCGCTCAGCCCGCCGGTGTCCGGGCGGGCGTCGGTGAACTGCAGGAAGTAGTCGTGCCCGCTCTCGGCCAGCCCGAGCACCTCCTGAATTTGCGGCTCGGTTTGCAGCATGAAGTTCTTCGGGCTACCGCCACCAAGGATGAACACCCCGCTCGTCCCGCCAGTCGCCTTCGCGTCCCACACGATGCCGGCCGTCTGGTTCACGTCGCGGAACGGGTCGATGGTCAGCTTGTACCCCTCCAGTTGCAACGCGGCGATGTTCATGCCGATGCTGCTGTCCCCAGGGCTGCTGGTGTAGATCGGCACCCCCGCCCGGTACGCCGCGGCCAGCAGGCACTTGCCCTTCAGCCCGGTCTGCTCCTCACGCTCGTTCAGGTACTTTCCCACCAGGTTGTGGAACTCCGCCGTGCTGAACGTCTGCTGGAAGGCGTCGGCCCGCAGCAGGGTGCGGTAGAACTTGTCGGTGCCGAGCAGGTTCTCGTAGTCGAACACGATGTCGTAGATGCGGATCACCTGATTCTCGCGGAGTTCCAGGTCGGGCAGGCTCGGCCCGGCCTGGTACAGGTCCAT
>CAYMHO010000586.1:0-2270 GCA_964390195.1 uncultured Fimbriiglobus sp.
GCCCAGATGAGCATGAACTGGCAGAAGCTGGCGTACGCCCACACCATGCAGAAGCCGAGGGTCAGGCTGCCGATGTCGATGCGGAACTTGTCCTTCACGATGGCCGTCAGGTCGGGCCGCTTGCCCAGCGGGGCGGTGTCGTTCGGCACCTTCGTCAGGGTGTAGAACACCAGGGTGCTGAACGCGAAGGTGGTGAGGAACATGTTCATCCCGAACACCACCGGGAACATGCTCGACGCCCACGTCGGCTCGACGCTCATCACCCAGTCGGTGACGAAGAAGGTGAGGGTGATGACGACGACCGGGATGCCCGGCCCGCTGATCACCTGCAGCTTGTACTTCTCGGCGTCGGTGTCGGCCACCTCCTCGGCCTTGCGGGCCTGCCGGTGCAGGATGAAGGCGAACAGGCCGATGACGGCGAAGTAGGCGAAGTACCGCAGGGCGAACCCGTTCCGGTTCGACCAGTCGTGGATCTTGTGCAGCGACTCCTCGGCGGCCTCGGGCGGGGTGCCGTTCAGGGCGGCGATCTCGGCCACCGGCTTGTCGTGCCCTTGCGCCTCGTACCGCGCCACCGCCTCCTTGAACTCCCGCTCGGCGTCCGCCTTGTACCCGTCCCGCTTGCCCTCGGCCGCGGCCGGGTCCTTGGACGCCTTCACCCGCGCGTCGGCCGCGTCGGCGAAGTGGTGCTTCTTCTGCTCGTCGGTGACGCCGCCCCAACTGCTGTGGCTCCACCAGAAGCCGGACTGGTCGCCGCCGCCGACGAACAGGCCGGCGATGACCGGCAGGCCGAGGAGGGCCAGCAGGGGTAGGGTGCGGAGGCTGGCCTGGAAGATGCGGCGGAACAGGATGCCCCAGCTCGCCTGGGCCAGGTAGCCGATGAAGCTGAGCAGGAGGGAGCCGAACGGCACGCACATCCAGAAGACGAACCCGACCAGGTAGGCCATGAAGAAGTCGCGGACGCCGTGCTCCGGGTCGGTGCCCAGGCCGACGAACCCGCCGATGAAGTACACGGCCGCCCCGACCGCCAGCGCGGCCAGGCTGAGCAGCCGCACCTTCGACACGTCCACCGTGGCGTCGGGCAGGGCGACCGGATGGTGTTCGCCGTGATGGGTCGCGGTCGCGGCCATTACTTGTGCCCCTCCCCGTGCGCCGGTGTCTTGCCGTTCAGTTCGTCCGTCACGTCCTTCGGCAGCTTGTCGGCCGGCGCCGCCTGGCTGTGCTGGAGCACCCGCACGAACGCCGCCACCCGCCAGCGGTCGGCCGCGTCCGGCAGTTGCGTCTCGTGCGACCCCATCCCGCCGTACCCCCAGTAGATCACCTGGTAGATGTACCCGACGGGCACCTCCTTCAGGGGGACCTCCTGCTGCCCGAACTTGTAGAACCCGCGGCTGGTGCCGGCGGCGTTGCCGGTGAAGTCCCGGGCCGCCTTCCCGTCCACCACCACGTACCGCGACCAGTCCTTCTCCAGGGCGGCCGGGTCGAGGTGGTACGAGGGCGGGCGGAGGAAGCCCCGCTCGGGGATCTTGCCGTTCCCCCACCCGGCGCCGCCGTGGCACTCGGCGCAGATGGCGGTGTACAGCATCTGCCCCCGCTTCAGGTCGGTCTCGGTCATCTCGAACGGGACGGTGTCCACGAACAGGGCCGGGTCGCTCGGCGTGCCCGGCTGTTGGGCCTGGGCGCGGAGTTCGGCGGCGGCCGCGGCGGTCAGCCGCATGATCGGCTTGTTGTCCGGCCCGAGCACCGGCTTGCCGGTCGGGGTACCGTCCTCGGTCACCGGCGTCCGCTCCTGCTCGGCCACCCACAGGTCGAACGCGCGGGTGATGGCCGGGCGGAACCCGTTCACCTGGCGCTTGGTGCCGTCCTTGTTCGTCACCTCGCCGGCGTACAGCCAGGTGTTGAGCGGGTCGTCGGACAGCGGCTGGTTGCGGTGGATGACGCCGTCCACCAGCGGGCGGGCCGACTGGCGGTGGGCGAACATGTCCGACTCTTCGTACGGCCGCGGCCCCGGTTGGGTGGCCATCTTCTGCTGGCAGCCGGCGGACGCCACCACGGCGGCGACGGCCAGCACCGCGGCTTTCATCCCGCGTCCCGCGTCCCACGTTCCGCGATTGAGAACGGTCATTCCGGCACCTCCGCCACGTCGTCCGGCTTGAGGGTGGTGAGGAACGCTTTCACCGCGGCCGGGTCGAACTTCGGGTCGGCGGCCTCGATGCACAGGAAGAAGCGGTCCTTGCTGGCCCGGCGGAAGCGGTCCACGTTGAACACCGGGT
>CAYMHO010000587.1:0-2266 GCA_964390195.1 uncultured Fimbriiglobus sp.
CGTCGCCTTCTCGTCCTGACCGCTCTGCCACAGGGCGTGGTAGCCGGACACGTACCCTGACGCTGCCGGAACTGTTCCCCGACTTCCGCGTGCCGGTGCGAACGCTGTTCGAGTGACAGCAGTTCGCCTTGCACAATTGCCGCGGATTCGCTCAACTGCCGGCACTCATCGTTCCCGCGGCAAGGAGGCCGAGGCGTGCGCCGTCGCATCTTCACCGTTTGCGGTCTCGGGCTGGTCGTCGGACTGGCCGTCGCTCAGACCCCGCCCACCACCCCCGCCCCCAAACCGCCGGGGTTGCTCCCGCCGTCCATCACCGGCAAGCCGCACGACCCGGTCACGCCCGTGGCCGCCACCGCCCCGAAGGTGGCCCCGGCCGACCGGTTCAAGACGCCGAACCACCCCATCGAAACGCTCGCGGCGGTCGAATCCTGCAAGGAAGCCACCGGCTGGCTGACGCGGATGAACACGCCCGACGGGCGGTTCCTGTCGGGCATCGATCCGGCCCTGTTGCGGAAGCTGGCCGGCACTGAAGTGTCGCAGGCGTCCGCCGCCCTCGCCCTCGCCCGCTCGGCCAAATTCACCGGCGACGAGAAGACCGCCGCCGCCGCGTCCCAGGCCTGCCTCACGCTCCTCACCCTGACCAAAGCGGACACCACCGACCCGACCATGCGGGTGCCGACCATCGGGGCCGACGCCGGCAACAAGGTGGCGTTCGCGGCGGTGCTGGCGGCGGCCATTTACGACCTGCCCAACCCCGACGCCAAGCTGACCGCCGAGGCGGACAGGCTGTGCAAGTTCCTGTACACCCGCCTGCGGAGCGACGGCTCGGTGCACTACACCGAGGGCGACACCAGCCCGACGAAAACCGACCCGGACGGGGTGAACACCTACCCGGGGCTGTGTTTGCAAGCCATCATGGCGAGCGACCGGGTGACCGCGGCCGACTGGAAACGAGACGCCCTCGCCCGCGGGGTGAAGTTCTACCGTGAGGTGTTCAAAGCGTCCCCGACGCCGGAACTGTGCGGCTCCCTGCTGCCGGCGGTGTGCGACTACGCCCTGCGGGTGAAGGACGCCAAAGACGCCACCGCGTTCGCCTTCGAGATGGCCGACTGGATGTGCGACCGCCAGTACACCGCCGCCGACGCCCGCAACCTGTCGTGGGTGGGGGCGTTCAAGCCGGCCCGCGGGGACGAGCCGACCGCCCGCGTGTGTTCCGGGCTGGAAGGGCTGTCCGCGGCCGTCACCCTCACCGCCCAGGTGCCCGACGCCACCCGCTACAGCCGGTATCGGAAGACCGTCCGCGAGGGGCTGGCGTTCGCCCGGTCGCTGCAATACGGGGCGGGGAACACCGCCCACTTCACCCCCGAGACCCGCGCCCACTACCTGTACGGCGGGGTGTACAGTTCCCCGACCGACGGCATGCTGCGGTGCGAACACACGGCCGGGCTGCTGACCTGTCAGTTGCGGTACCTGGAAAGCGGGGCGGAGCGGGCGGAGTGACGTCCGGCGAGCGGCCGCGGGAGCGGGCTGGTTCGTGCAGAAACAGCCCGCTCCCGCGGGCCGCTCGCCACGTTGGGTAAATTGGGCAGTTTGTCAGGCGATCGATCCGGTAAAATCCGTACCTTCGGCCTGTTCGGCGTGTAGTGGAACTGTCGGCCCGCCGATTCCCTATACTACCCGTCCCTGCGCATCGGCCCGTGGCCGCCGCCCTTCGGCCCTGGGGACCTTGTTGCCATGGTCGGCACCCGGATAATCGTGGAATGACCAACGACCGCCCATCTCCGCGACCGAAGTGCCGGTCCCTCACCGGGTTCCGGATCGTGTCCACCGGCAAGTACCTGCCGGACTCGGTGGTGTCGAACGAGCACCTGCACGCCAGGCTGGGGTTCGAACCGGACTGGATCGTCAAGCGGACGGGCATCCAGGAGCGGCGGCACGCCCTGCCCCACCAGGCCACCTCCGATCTGTGTGTCGAGGCGGCCAACGACTGCCTCGCCAAATCCGGGTACAAGCCCAAGGACATCGACCTGCTGGTGCTGGCCACCTTCACCCCGGACTACTCCTTCCCGTCCACCGCCTGCATCGTGCAAGACCGCCTCGGCCTCGTCGCCCCGGCGATCAGCGTGGAGGCGGCGTGCGCCGGGTTCATGTACGCCCTCATCACCGCGGCCGCGTACGTGAAGGCCGGGCTGAGCGAGCGGGCGCTGGTCGTCGGCGGGGACACGAACAGCCGCATCCTGAACCCGAAGGACATCAAGACGTACCC
>CAYMHO010000588.1:0-2250 GCA_964390195.1 uncultured Fimbriiglobus sp.
GATCATCGAGCTGTTCTGGTCGGTGGCGACCATGGTCAGCGTGCCGTTGGCGTTGCTGATCCGCTGCAGCCCGCGGAGCTTACCGGGGGTGAGGCCGAGACCCATCAGGCGGGTGACGGAATGGAGCATGACGTGCGCGTCTCGCGGGGCGTGGAGAGGAGGAAAGAGTTGTCTTACTGGCGAGATACTTTGCGGGCAACCGGGCGGTATGATGGCCCCATCCCCCAGGAGGGCATGACTGCCGTGCCGAACCGGAAGCTCACCCCGGCCGAGTACCTGGCGATCGAGAAGAAGGCGACCTTCAAGAGCGAGTTCTTCAACGGCGAGATGTTCCCCCTCCACAGGGACGCGCCGGTGGGCATGGCCGGGGCCAGCCGGCCGCACAACACCGCCGTCATGAACCTCGGCGGCGAGATCCACGCCCGACTGAAAGGCGGGCCGTGTCGGCCGTACACGCAGGACCAGCGGGTGCTGGTGGACCGCACCGGGCTGTACACCTACCCGGATTTACTCATCGTGTGCGGGCAGGTCGAGACCGACCCGATCGACGACGACACCATCACCAACCCCCGCGTGGTGGTCGAGGTGCTGTCCCCGTCCACCGAGCGGTACGACCGCACCACCAAATTCCGCCACTACCAGCAACTGGCGTCGGTGCAAGAGTACGTGCTGGTGTCGCAGTCCGAACCGCTGTGCGAGCGGTTCGTGCGGCAGGCGGACGAGACGTGGGGATACACGTCGTTCGTCGGATTGGAGGCGGTGCTGGCCCTTACCTCCGTCCCCGTGCAGGTGCCGCTGGCCGACATCTATGCAGGGGTCGAGTTCACCGCCCCACCGCCCGTCTGAGTGTCCGATGCCGCGCGACAAGGGGTAAACGATCGGAGGCCCGACCGCGGGGGGACGCCATCCCCACGGTCGGGCCTCCGAACCCCTCGCCCGACTCACGAATCACTTCTTCTCGACCGGCGGCGGTTGCACGGGCAGCACCTCGACCGGCGGGATGCCCGGCGGGATGATCCCCGGTCCGCCCGGCACGCCGAAATCGGTCGGGAACACCGGGAACGGGCTGGCCGGTGCGACCGGGCGGTCGGCGTCCGGCCGCATCTTCTCGGCCCGGTCGGCGGTGGTGACGAACAGCACGCCCCCCATCCGCACCACGCTGTACCCGCCCACCTCGGCGGCCAGCCGCACGGCCGTCTCCAGCGGCAGGTCGTCGGCCTTCAGGGTGATCGGGGCGTCGGTCAACTTCTTGCCCGGCCGCGAGTCGAGCACCACGTTCGCCCCGGTCTGGTCGGCCAGACTTTTCAGCAGGTCGCCCAACCCCCGCTCGGTCGCGTCCACGTCCACCCGGTGCCGCAGTTGCTTGGTGATCAGCCCGTCCTCGGTGGAGATGAGCAGCCCGTTCGCCGTCACCCCGCACCGCAGGTTGTACTTGGCCAGCACCGCCTTCAGCACGTCCCGCACCTTGGCGTCCTTCAGGTCGCAGTTGACCGCCGGGGTGTTCACGTCGATCCCGAACTGCTGGAGGCCGGGGCCGTCGATGGCCACGTCCACCTTCGCCTCCTCGCGGAGCATCTCCACCACCTCGGCCAGCGTCTTGCCCTCGGCCTTCAGGCTGATTTTCTTGTCGAGCGTCTGGCGGGCGGTGGCGGCGGGCGAAGTGTCCGCCTTCGCCGGCACCGGGGCGGCCGACGCCACCCCCGCCAGGCAGCCGACCAGCACCGCCGTCAGGATCACTTTGTACGGGTGAGACATGCCGACCTCCGGGTGGGTGTGAGACGTGACGGGCACAGACACGGTACGCGACGGCGAACGGGGTGTCGATGCGAACCGCTCGCCGCCACCCGTTCCGACGCCGCACCCGCGTCGGCAGTTTGTGCCGGGGTGCCAACCGCATAAACTACCCGTGCCATCACAACCACAGGTGCGGCCATGACGTTCGGCGACGAAGAAGACGCCGGGGTGGGGTTCGCCACCGCCCGCGACCGCGACTGGCCGAGCGTGCGGCAGTTCAACGTGTTCCTGGCCAACCGGCTGGGGGCGCTGCTCGATTTGGTGCGGAAGTTCGAGACGACCGACGTGCGGGTGGTGTCGCTGAACGTGGTGGAGACGTCCGACTGTGCCATCATCCGGCTGGTGCCGAGCGACTACGAGCGGGCGTACGAGGTGCTGACGGCGGCGAAACTGCCGTTCACCGAGTCGGACCTGATCGTGGTCAAGGTGCCGGACAACGACCAGCCGCTGCTCACC
>CAYMHO010000589.1:0-2232 GCA_964390195.1 uncultured Fimbriiglobus sp.
TGGGGCAGACCCGCACGGGCCTGGTGCGGAACCTGCAGCCGTTCGGCGCGTTCGTGGACCTGGGCGCGGCCGACGGGCTGATCCCCATCGGCGAGCTGAGCTACAAGCGGATCAACCACCCGAGCGAGGTGCTGAGCATCGGGCAGAAGGTGGAAGTGGTGGTGAAGAAGCTGGACTTCCAGGCCCAGCGGATTTCGCTCTCGTTCAAGCAACTGCTGGCCAACCCGTGGGACGCCTTCGCCCAGCGGCACCGCCCCGGCACGCGGATCAAGGGCACCGTCACCCGGCTGATGGAGTTCGGCGCGTTCGTCGAACTGGCCGAGGGCGTCGAAGGGCTGATTCACATCAGTGAGTTGAGCACCGACCGGGTGAAACGGGTGCGGGACGTGGTGACGGAAGGACAAGAGGTGGAAGTGCAGTTGCTCAACATCGACCCGGAGAACCGGCGGATGTCGCTGTCGCTGAAGACCATCCAGGCGGGCGTCGAAGCCGAGGAAGAAGCGGCGGACGAGGCGGAACGGCAGGCGGAACAAGCGGCCGCGGCGGAGCGGATGGCCACCCGCCCGTTCAACCCAAACCTCCGCGGCGGCATCGGCAGCAGCCCGATCGTATTCCCAGGGGCGGAGTGACACAGTATTCCGCACTCAGCCGCCGGGCCGCGAGGTTTCCCCTCGCGGCCCGGTCCGTTTTCGCCCACGCCGCACTTCTTACCTCACTCCGGCCGCACCTGATTTCTGCCCGGTGGGCGATTCCGGGTGTGAAACAGTCGTCCGGGCCTGCGTCGGCATTTTCCGCACTCACCTCCGTCGCCTCGTCCGTTTTCGCCCCACCCCCGCCGGGCTGACCTACGTCTTCGTAAACCCGCCACCGCTCACCGCTCTCGTTCCGGAGGTGGTCGTGAACCGGCCCCGCCAGCACCTGTCCGTCCATTTGCTCGAAGACCGCTCCGTGCCGGCCGTCTTCTACGTCTCCACCGCCGGCTCGAACGGCAACGCCGGCACCTCCACCGCCGCCGCGTGGGCCACCCTCCAGCACGCCGCCAACACCGTGCAGGCCGGCGACACGGTGATCGTGTTGCCGGGCAGTTACGCCGGGTTCAACATGACCCGCGACGGCACCGCCGCCGCCCGCATCACATTCTCCGCCCAGCCGGGGGTCCAGATCACCAGCCCGACCACCTGGAACAACCAGGACGGCATCAACCTGGAAGGGGCGGACTACGTCACCATCGAGGGGTTCACCGTCAACAACATGCCCCGCACCGGCATCCGGTCGGTCACCAACCGGTTCGTCACCATCCGCAACAACAGCATGGACAACAACGGGCGGTGGGGCATCCTGACCGGGTTCAGCGACGACCTGCTGATCGAAAACAACGTGGCCAGCCGGAGCGTGGCCGAGCACGGCATCTACGTGAGCAACAGCGGCGACCGGCCGGTCGTCCGCGGGAACGTGCTGTGGGGTAACCGGAGCAACGGCCTGCACATGAACGGCGACCGCTTCTCCGGGGGCGACGGCATCATCAGCGGGGCGGTGGTGGAGAACAACACCGCCTACAACAACGGCACCGGCGGCGGGTCGGGCATCAACTGCGACGGGGTGCAGAACAGCACCATCCGTAACAACCTGATCTACAACACGCACGCCAGCGGCATCTCCTTGTATTGCATCGACGGAGGCGGCGGGTCGAGCGGCAACCTGGTGGTGAACAACACGGTGCTGGTGTCGGGCACCGGGCGGTGGGCGCTGAACATCCAGCAGGGCAGCACCGGCAACACCGTCCGCAACAACGTGCTGTTCAGCGGGCACGCCAACCGCGGGGCGATCGACATCTCGGCCGACAGCCTGCCGGGGTTCAGCAGCAACTTCAACGCGGTCGAGGACCGGTTCACCACCACCGGCGGGAGCACCGTCCGCACCCTGGCGCAATGGCGGTCGGACACCGGGCAGGACGCCAACTCGTTCGCCATCGCCGACCCGACCGCCCTGTTCGTGAACGCCGCCGGCGGGGACTACCACCTGCGGGCCGGCAGTGCCGCCATCGACCGCGGGACGAGCAGCTTCGCCCCGGCCGTCGATCAGGAAGGGCACGCCCGCCCACAGGGGGCGGGCATCGACATCGGGCACGACGAGTTCAGCCTCAGCCCGCCGCCCCCGCCGCCGGGTGGCGGCCCCGGCCCCGGCGGCGGGTCGCCCGGCGGGCCGCGGGTGGACCTGCACGCCGTCGCCGCC
>CAYMHO010000590.1:0-2228 GCA_964390195.1 uncultured Fimbriiglobus sp.
CGAGCGGGGTGAGCTATGTGCTGGAGAACCGGGCGGTGATGAAGCGGGTGTTCCCGCAGTTGTTCAAGGACATTCGGGTGAAACGGGTGGAGGACTACCCGCGGCGGCTGCGAGAAGCCCTGGCGTCGGTCGCCCCCGCCGGGGCGGACGCCCCGCCGTGCGTGGTGGTACTCTCCCCTGGGCAGTACAACTCGGCCTACTTCGAGCACAGCTTCCTCGCCCGGCACATGGGCGTCGAACTGGTGTTCGGGCAGGATTTGTTCGTCCACGACGACGTGGTGTACCTGAAGACGACCCGCGGGCCGCAGCGGGTGGACGTGATCTACCGCCGCCTGGATGACGACTTCCTCGACCCCGAGGCGTTCCGCCCGGACAGCCTGCTCGGGGTGCCGGGGTTGTTCCGCGCGTACCGGGCCGGGAACGTCACCCTGGCGAACGCCGTCGGCACCGGCGTGTGCGATGATAAAGCGGTGTACCCGTACACCGAGGAGATGATCCGCTTCTACCTGGGCGAGGAGCCGCTCCTGAAGAACGTGCCGACGTACATCTGCGACCGCCCGGACGACTGTGCCTACACGCTGGCGAATCTGGACAAGCTGGTGGTGAAGGCGGTGAACGAGAGCGGCGGGTACGGCATGCTGATGGGGCCGTTCAGCACGGCGGCCCAGCGGGCCGAGTTCGCCGAGAAGATCCGGGACAACCCGCGGAACTACGTCGCCCAGCCGGTGATGACGCTCAGCACCTGCCCGACCTGGACGGACGAGGGCGTCGCCCCGCGACACGTGGACCTGCGGCCGTACATCATCAGCGGGAGCAGCACCTGGGTGATGCCCGGCGGCCTGACGCGGACGGCACTGGTAAAAGGCTCGCTGGTGGTGAACAGCAGCCAGGGCGGCGGGTCGAAGGATACGTGGGTGTTGGAATGACGGGGGAGTTGGTGCGTCGGCGATCAGACCAATAACCCTCGCCCCTCCCCGCTGGGGAGGGGTCGCCGGTGTGAACGCAGTGAACCCGGCGGGGGTGGGGATGGTGAAACGAATCCCCACCCCCGCCGCCCTCGCTCCGCTCGGTGCGGCGACCCCTCCCCAACGGGGAGGGGTGGGGGTGATCGAGTCGCCCGAAGGGTGACATCCCGCAACCGGTATTCACCCGCCCCACATGATCTCCCGCGTCGCCGAACACTGCTTCTGGTTGGCCCGCTACCTGGAACGGGCGGAGAACACCGCCCGCATCCTGGAGGTGAACCACACCCTCCTGCTCGACTTCCACGTGCCCATCGAGGAGCAGTGGAAGCCGCTGCTCATCATCTCCGGCGTCCACGACTACCCGCACGAGCCGACCGCCGAGAACGTGCAGGAGCACCTGACGTGGGCGGCCGACAACCCGGTGAGCATCGCCAACTCACTCTGGTGGGCGCGGGAGAACGCACGCATCATCCGAGAGGTGATTTCGGGCGAGATGTGGGAGCGGATGAACTACTACCACCTGTGGATGCAGAACGGGGTCGGGCGGGGGGCGTACGACGACAACCGCACCGACTTCTACGCCCAGGTGCGGCGGATCAACCAACTGCTGCACGGCATCGCCGACGCCACCATGAGCCACGGCGAGGCGTGGGAGTTCTTCAAACTGGGAACGTACCTGGAACGGGCCAGTCAGACCGCTCGCATCATGGACGTGAAGTACCACACCCTCTTACCCAGGCTGGAGGACGTGGGCAGCCCGGTGGACAACGCCCACTGGGTGGCCATCCTGATGAGCTGCTCCGGGTACGAGCCGTTCCACAAGAAGCCGCGGCTCATGCCCATCGACGCCGGTACGGCGGTGGCCGAGTTCCTCATCTTCGACGAGCAGTTCCCGCGGTCGGTGCGGCGGTGCCTGTGGGAGTGCGAGTCGGCCACGGCGTCGGTCGCCGGGAACGTCGTCGGCCGGCCGACTACAGAACCCGAGCGGCTGCTCACCGACCTGCTCGCCTACCTCGACACCCGGATGATCGCGGACGTGATCCGCGAGGGGTTGCACGAGACGCTCACCCACGTGGTCGATTCCGTCCACAATATCGGCAACGCCATCCACGCGACCTTTTTCGCCGCCGACGTCCGCCCGCCCGCCTACCGGATGACGCAGACGCAGTCGATGGGCGGGATGACGCAATCTCAATCCTGAGCGTGGGGCCGCAGGCCCCAGAGGACCCGACGCAATGGGCGGACGGCCCCCCCCCCGAAGCC
>CAYMHO010000591.1:0-2216 GCA_964390195.1 uncultured Fimbriiglobus sp.
TACGCCGCCGCCTACGGGCTGGTGCCGCTGGCGGTGGTGAGCATGCTGCTCATCGCCTCCCAGTCGGTCACCAGCATCACCTCCGAGCGGGACGGCGGGGCGCTCGACGTGCTGCTGGTGACGGACATCTCCCCCCGCGAGTTCGTGTTCGGCAAGCTGCTCGGGGTGCTGTGGAACACCAAGGAGTACTTCATCCCCCCGCTGCTGCTCGGCATCTTTTACGCGGTGCTGGGGGTGGAAGCGGCCGTCAACGAGAACACGACGTGGGGGGCCGAGTTGCTCGCCCGCACCGACCCGAAAGGCGACCCCGGCAGTCGGGTGTCGGCCCACTTCCTGGCCATGCTGCTGGTGATCGGCGGGCTGCTCCTGCTGTTCGCGTTCGTCATGGCCCTCGGCCTGCACGTGGCGTTGCGGCTGGTGAACAGCCGGCTGGCCATCGTCAACACCCTCGGCACCGTCTTCTTCCTGAGCGTGGGCACGCTCATCGCCATCTACCTGATCGTCATCAACGGCGGCAGCTTCGGCAACCAGTGGATCAGCTTCATCGGCTTCCTCATCCTGGGCATCGGCGGGCTGTGGTGGGTGCTGACCGGCAGCAAGCCGTCGCCGGCCCTCTCCCTCGCCGCCGTGGCCTGCCCGATCGCCATGTTCTACACCGTGACGAGCGTGCTCATCGCCAAGCCCGGCTCGCAAGAGTCCGGCAACCCGGTGCTCCCGTTCTTCGCCCTCGCCGCCGCCTTCGGGTTCACCCTGTACGCGATGGTGCTGCCGCTGGTGACGGAGTTCGACGTGGCCCTCGGTCGCACAACGCAGCCGAACGAGGAGTAGGACGATCCGGGCGAACCCGGCCCGCAACGGCCGCGGGTGCCAGTCACCAGTGGCTGGCACCCGCGGCCCTTGCGGGCCGGGTTCGCCTTGCCGCTTCCCGCCTACACTTGACACGGCTACAGTACGATACCCCTCACACTCCACAGCCGGAGGATCGTCATGAATCAGGCACTCGACTGGCTGAGTAAGCACCACGAAGACATCGTCCGCGGGCTGGCCGACCTGGTGGCCATCCCCAGCATTAGCACCGACGGCGAGCACGACCACGAGATCGGCCGCACCGCCAGTCTGGTGTGCGAGCAGATGCGGGACGCCGGGCTTGTCAACGTCGAAACGCTGAAGGTGGGCAACAGCCTGCCGTACGCCTACGGCGAGTGGCTGGACGCCGGGCCGGACAAGCCGACCGTCTTCCTGTACGCCCACCACGACGTGCAGCCGGTCAACTTCATCGAGCAGTGGAAGTCCGACCCGTGGAAGCTGACCCGCCGCGACGGCCGGCTGTTCGCCCGCGGCAGCGCCGACGACAAGGCCGCCATTTCCGCCTTCCTGGGGGCCATCGCGGCGTACCGCAAGACGAGCAACGCCCTGCCGTGCAACGTGAAGATGGTGGTGGAGGGCGAAGAGGAGATCGGGTCGAAGAACCTGCTCACCTTCTTCGACAAGTACCGCGACAAGATCAAGAGCGACGTCATCATCGTGCTCGACACCGAGAACATCGAGGTCGGGCTGCCGAGCATCACCTACAGCCTCCGCGGGGTGGTGTCGGTGCTGGTGGAGGTGACCTCGGCGAAGATCCCTGTGCACAGCGGCATGGCCGGCGGGGCGCTGCCGGACGCGGCGCTCGCGCTCAACAAGGTGCTGTCCAAGCTGTACTGGGAGAACGGCCCGATCCCGGTGCCCGGCTTCTACGACAGCGTGCGGGTGCTGACCGACAAGGAGAAGGCCACCTTCCGCAAGCTGCCGTGGAGCGAGGACAAGTTCCGCTACGAGGTGGGGGTGGTGCCGGGCGCCCGGTTCGCCACCGAGACCGGCATGACCACCTACGAGACCACCTGGCGGCGGCCGGCGGTGACGGTCATCGCCCAGGAGGCGAGCAGCATCAAGGGGGCGAGCAACCAGGTGCTGCCGAAGGCGTCGGCCATCGTCAGTTGCCGCATCGTGCCCGACCAGAAGGTGGCGGACGTGGTGGCGAGCCTGAAGCAGTTCCTGGAAGCCGACGCCCCGTGGGGGGTGGAGGTGAAGGTGACGCAGAACGGGGCCGGGTGCGAGTGGTGGATGACCGACCCGAACGGCCCGGCGTTCGAGGCGGCGATGGCCAGCCTGCGGCAGGGGTTCGACCGCGACCCGGTGGCCATCGGGTGCGGCGGGAGCATCGGGTTCGTCGGCCC
>CAYMHO010000592.1:0-2208 GCA_964390195.1 uncultured Fimbriiglobus sp.
GTGTCGAGCGTGCTGAACAGCTTGTTCTCGACGTACACGTCCGCCCCGGTGAGGGCGTTCATGAGCCGCGATTTGCCGGCGTTCGTGTACCCGACGATGCTGACGGTGTACTCGTGCCCGCGGCTCTTCACCTCGCGCTCCTTGCGGGCCTGCACCTCGCTGATCTTCCGCTTCAGGTCGCGGATGCGGGTGTCGGCGATGCGGCGGTCCACTTCCAGTTGCGTTTCGCCCGGCCCCCGCAGGCCGATGCCCCCGCCCGCCTGTCGGCTCAGGTGGGTCCACATGTTCTTCAGCCGCGGCAGGCTGTATTCGAGCTGCGCCAACTCCACCTGCAGCCGCGACTCGGGGGTGCGGGCGCGGCCGGCGAAGATGTCCAGGATCACCTCCGAGCGGTCGAGCACCTTCACCCCGAGGGCGTTCTCCAGGTTGCGGGCCTGGGCGGGGGTCAGGTCGTTGTCGAAGCAGACGACGTCCGCCTCGGTGCCCTCCACCAGCTCCTTCAGCTCGGCCACCTTCCCCGACCCGAGGTAGGTACCGAGCTGGATGTCGTGCCGCTTCTGGGTGAGTTCGCCGACGATCTTCGCGCCGGCCGTCTCCACCAGCCCGCGGATCTCGTCGCACGGGTCGTCGGTCACCCACGGGCGGTCCGGCAGGGACACGCTCACCAGGACGGCCCGCTCCTGGGTGACGGAGAACTCGTCGCGTTGGGTTTCGAACGATGCGCTAATAGTGCGTCTCCTGCGGCGGACGTCGGCCGCTACACAACTGTAAGCTGCCGGCGGGCGGCGGACAACATGAAGGACGGGGCGGGACGGGGGAGGTTCGGGTCTTGGCGAACCCGGCCCGCCAGGGCCGCGGGTGGCGGTCTCAGGCTCCTGACCTCGCCACCCATCGACCCCGCGGTCGGGGTTCGCCAAAACACCGGCGGACTCACGTCGCGCCGTTCGCCTATGATTTCCCCCACCTCGTCCCCCGGTGCTGCCATGCCGTTCATCGACCGCACCTCCGTTCCCCCGCTCGACCTGGCCCCCGGCGTGCGGCTGTGGGCGTCGCACGGGCCGAACCTGATGCTCTCGTACGTGGAGTTGGACGAGGGGGCGGTGGTGCCGCTGCACCACCACCCGCACGAGCAAGGCGGAATGGTGGTGTCCGGGCGGTTGCTGTTCACCATCGGCAACGAGACGAAGGAGTGCGGCCCCGGCGACATGTACCTGATCCCGCCGGACGTGCCGCACACGGTGACGGCGGTGAGTGCGGCGGTGGTGCTCGACGTGTTCACCCCCGTCCGGGAGGACTACGCCGCGCAGGTGAACAGGTTCGTGTGACCCGTGTGGTCACGGCAACTGAGCGGGAACAGCAACCACCCGCCGCGGCGCGGCGGCGGCAGACGTTAGCCAGGGGTGGAGTTATGAGCCGAAGGCGAGTGACGCAACCCCTGGAACGCCGACGAGAAATACGACAAGCCCCGGAGGGGCGACAGATCGCGTGTCTGTCGCCCCTCCGGGGCTTGTCCATTCTTTGCTTCGGTGCCAGGGGTTCCGCTCGCTTCGCTCGCTCCACCCCTGGCTAACATCTGCCGCCGCTCCGCGGCTGGGAGTGGTCACTCGCTCACGGCCGTCTCGCCGGACACGTGTTCCGTCTGGGTGAGGAGGGAGCCGCGGTCGATGTTCTTCTTCTTCAGCTTGGTGTGCAGGGTGTCGCGGCTGATGCCCAGCACGCGGGCCGCCTGGCTGACGTTCCCGGCCGTCTGCCGCAGCGCCCGCAGGATGGCCCACGTCTCCAGGTCGTCGATGTCCAGGCTGGCGGGCACGTCGGTGGTCGGCGTGGTGGGGGTGTCGGTGCTCGGGCCGAGGGGCAGCAGTTCGGCCTCGATCACGTCCCCCTCGCTCATCACCGCCCCGCTCTCGAGGATCGCCCGCAGTTGGCGGACGTTGCCCGGCCAGTGGTAGGCGAACAGCTTCCGCTCGGCGGCGGGGGACAGCCGCAGCGGCTTGCGGAGCTGCTGGGAGATGCGTTCGAGGAAGAAGCGGGCCAGTTCGGGGATGTCCTCGGCGTGTTCCCGCAGCGGCGGCACCTTGACCGGCACCACCCGCAGGCGGAACAGCAGGTCCTGGCGGAACTTGCCGTTGCGGACTTCCTGTTCGAGGTCGCGGTGGGTGGCGGCCACCACCCGCACGTCCACGTTCACCTCGCGGCTGCCGCCGACCG
>CAYMHO010000593.1:0-2201 GCA_964390195.1 uncultured Fimbriiglobus sp.
GTCCTGGTGCTGGTCGGCGTGCAGGATGTTGGCGTTGTGCGTGTACAGGAATTCGGCGACGGCCGCGACCAGCCCCTTGCGGTCCGGGCAATCGACGAGCAGGATGGCGGAGGTGCGGGTGTACATGCGGGAAGTGTAGGGAACGGGGTGGCGGTTCGCCGCGATGCGGAGACGAGCGCGGGACATGAAGCCGCGGAGCGGCGGCAGATGTTAGCCAGGGGTGAAGCGAGCCGCAGGCGAGCGCAACCCCTGGGCAGGCGAACCCCACAACCCGAGCCCCGGAGGGGCGGCAGAACCTACGATCTGTCGCCCCTCCGGGGCTTGTTCCATTTTCGCCCTTGGTCCAGGGGTCCGTCGCGGTCGCTGCGCTCCCTGTTCCTCCACCCCTGGCTAACGTCTGCCGCCGCTCCGCGGCGGGGGCAGGTTTCCCCGAACAGTAGCTCAGGGAGACTATCTGACCACATGGGCCAGAGGCCCGTCCTGCCTCAATCCACGAACACGAACTCGTTGGACATCAGCAGGGTGTGGGCGAGGTCGATCCACTTCTCGGCTTCCGACCCTTGGGCCACGAACGCCAGCAGTCGCTCCCGCTCCTTCTTCGTCGGGGTGCGAGCGAAACAGGCGAGGTAGAGCGCATCGAGTTTGGCGTCCGCGGTCTTCACATCCTTCGCCGCGGCCAGCAGTTTCTTGGCGGCATCACGGGCGAACGGCCCGTTCATGAGGTAGAGCGCCTGCGGCGAAACCGTGGTGTTCGTTCGTTCCGGGCTGGTGCCGGCCGGGTTCGGCACGTCGAATGTGGCGAGCAGGCTTGGAAATTCGAGCCGGTCGATGCTGCCGTACACCGCCCGCCGCGTCTTCCCGCTGAACAGCGGCACCGACGGCCCGCCGACTTTCAGGTCGAGATTGCCCGACACGGCCAGCATGGCGTCGTGCAGCGGCTCGAACTCCAGCCGCCGGCGGTTCTGCTTCCACAGCAGTCGGTTCTCCGGGTCGGCGGCGCGGCCGTCGTCGCGGTCGGTACTGGCCTGCTTGTACGCCGCCGAAGTGACGATTCTCCGGTGCAGCTTCTTCACACTCCACCCGTCGGACATGAACTCCGCCGCCAACCAGTCGAGCAATTCCGGGTGCGTCGGCGGGTCGCCGCGGACGCCGAAGTCGCCGGACGTGCCGACGATACCTTTGCCGAAGTGGTGCATCCAGACGCGGTTGACGAACACTCGTGCCGACAGCGGGTTGTCCTTGCTGGCGATGGCCTTCGCCAACTCCAACCGCCCGCTGCCGGTGGCGAACGGTTTGCGATTCGGGTCCACCGCCTGAAGGAACTGACGGGGCACTTCCTCGCCGAGCCGGTTCGGGTTGCCGCGGAGGAACACCCGCGGGTCGTGCGGGCGGTCGGCGTCGAGCAGCACCATCGCCCGCGGCGGCCCCTTGGCGGCGTGCGTCTCCACCTCCTTGATGAGCTTCTGGTACTCCCCCTGCGTGGCCCGGTCGGGGAAGAGCGAGAGGAACCCCCAGTCGAGGGCGAGCGGGGCGTCGGCCGGGGCGGTCGGCCCGTAGAACGCAGATCGGAGCGATTCGGCGGACGGATCGGTCAGCGGAGCCTTCCCGCCGGTCCTCTTCCACTCGGCTTCCACCTCCGTTAGCAGCTCGCCGTACCGCTCGGCCACCTCCTTCATCGTCTTCGGCGGGGTGGTGAACGCCGCCCGCACCCGTTTGTTGTCGGTGTCGAGTACCTTCACCTTGCCGAAGTCCGCTTCCGTGGCATCGGCGTAGCGATGCCACACGGCCCAGGCGGTGTCCTTCGCCTTGCGGGTGCGTTCGAGGAACGCCCGCCAGCGGGTGGTCATGGCCGGGTTCAGGTCGCCCTTGTCGGCGATGAGCATGAAGTCGTCGGATGGCGGCACGTCGCGGGCGGCGTGCGCGGCGACCAGGTAATCGGCGGCGCGGGCACGGGCTTGCGTCACCAGCTCGGTGTGCTTGGCGACCACGAAGTCGGTCAGCGCCTTCTCCTTCGCCGCCAGTTCGGTGGCGTGCTTCTTCGCCTCCTCCGTCTCGGCCGGCTTGCCCCACAGTGGCGGAACCATCGGCTCGGTACAACTGCGGAACACCCCGTACAGGGCGTAGTAGTCGGCCGCCGGGACGGGGTCGAACTTGTGGTCGTGGCAGCGGGCACAGCTCACCGTCAGCCCCATGAACCCCCG
>CAYMHO010000594.1:0-2186 GCA_964390195.1 uncultured Fimbriiglobus sp.
ACACGCCTTCACGCACGGCGGGTTCTCGCACTGCTGGCACTGCACCGGCATGTAGTACTTGTCCTTGGCCGGCACCGGGTGGTCGTAGGTGGCGTTCCCCTTCTCGAAGTCGATGCCCCGCTTCTGCATCTCGAACACGCGGATGTAGCTCTGGTGGCTCGGGCGGTCGTGGTTGTTCTCCACGTGGCACGCCTCGGCACACTTGCGGCAGCCGATGCAGATGCTCAGGTTCAAGGCGTAGGCGAACGACACGCCGGGGATCGGCTTGTGGTCCTTCACCGTCACCGGCTTGCCGGTCGCCTCGCGGGCCTCGGCGGTCAACTTGTTCAGGATGGTCTGGAGTTGTTCGGGCGTCAGCTCGCGGTAGTGCTTCTGCAAGAACTCGTCGGTATTCAGCTCGGACGTCCACTCGAGCACCGGCTTGATGGCCGCCGCCCAAGCCGCCAGCCCGAGGGTCGCCACCCCCGCCTTCACCGCCGTTCGGCGGTCGATCGTCGGCAGCGAGAACCGCTTCCCGTCACTCATGGCCGCCTCCGGACTGGAATCGGTCGTGCGGCTTGTGGACCGGCGACACGGTCGGGTACTTCGGGGCGTGCGGGTCGTGGCAGTCGATGCAGTTGTTGCGGGTCCGCCCGCCCTTGCTCAAATCCCAGTGGCCGGTCATGCCGCCGTGGGCGCCGTGCTGGTAGTCGCGGGACTGCGGGCCGTGGCACTGGGCGCACAGCGTCATCACTTCGGAGTGCGGCACCGCTTTGCCGTCCGCGAGCCGGAGTGAACCGTACCCGTCGGCCGTGTTGTGGCACGAGGTACAACTCAAGTTGCCGTGCTGGCCAATCAGCCCGGTGTGGAACTGCTTGAGCGGGGTGCCGAGTTTCGCGTCGGCGTTGGCAGGTTTGGTGGCATGGCAGGTGGCGCACGCGACCGTCACAGGTCGGCCCTTCTCGTCGAACGTGCCCGTCGGCACGCCCGGCGGGCCGTGCGGGGTGCGAACGACGACCGGGTGCCGCTCGCCCGCAGTCGTCGGAACGGCGTTGACGGGTGTCGATAGCGGAGCGCACCCGACCAGCACGGCCGGCAACACCACCCAACACATTCGCAATCGAGTCCACCTCACTGCGACTCTCCGAGAGCGGTCTGCGGGCAGGATACCTGGTCTATCGGATAAATCAAGAACTAGAACTCTTTTATTCTTGAATTCCCCCGGAGCGGCGGTAATGTACCGTCGTCGCTCACTGCGGAGGGCACGCCATGCACACCAGCGGACTGGTGGTCACGTTCGCCGACGACCCGCCGCTCGCCCGCGGCGCTCAACTGGAACTGGCCGCCGCCGGGCCGTTCACCCTGGGCGACGCGAACGGGCCTTGCCGGGCGGTGGCGCTCGAAGCGGCCGACCCGAAGGCCGCCCGCGAGTGGCACGAGTGGGCTGAGGGACTGCCCGGTGTAGTCGGCGTCGAAGTGGTCTTCGTCCACTGGGACGAAGCCGAGCAGGAGGTGAGCCATGTCGGTGCTTGAAACGACCCGCCGCGATTTCATCCGCTCGGCGGCGATGGCCGCGGCCGCCTCGGTCGTCACCAGCCGGCCGGTGGGTGCGGCCGACCCGCCGAAGCCGCCCGGTGGCGTCGAACTCCCCGTACTGCCGGGCGTGAAGTGGGACAAAGCGCCGTGCCGGTTCTGCGGCACCGGCTGCCACGTGCAAGTGGGGGTGAAGGACGGCAAGGTGGTGGCGGTGAGCGGCGACCGGCAGGCGGAGGTGAACAAGGGCCTGCTGTGCGTGAAGGGGTACCACGTCGGGCACATCCTGTACGGCCCCGACCGGCTGACTACGCCCCAACTCCGCAAGAACGGCAAGCTCGAACCGATCACCTGGGACGAGGCGATCGAGGTCATCGCCAAGCGGATCGCCGTGGCCCCGCAGAAGTTCGCCTTCTACGGGTCCGGCCAGTGGACGGTGCCCGAGGGGTACGCGGCGAACAAGTTCATCAAGGGCGGGTTGAGTAACAACCACATCGACCCGAACGCCCGCCTGTGCATGGCGTCGGCCGTCACAGGCTACATCAGCACCTACGGGGTGGACGAACCTTACAACTGCTACGACGATCTCGACAACTGCGACGTGCTCATCCTGTGGGGCAACAACTTCGCCGAGATGCACCCGGTGCTGTTCAGCCGGTTCATCGACCGCAAGC
>CAYMHO010000595.1:0-2182 GCA_964390195.1 uncultured Fimbriiglobus sp.
CCACCCCGTGCGTCATGTGCCGGGCGACGTTCATGTCGTAGTCTTCGATGAACACGATCCGGTTGCGGAAGTCGGGCAGGCGGGCGTTCTGCACCACCCGGGCGATCAACTCCTTCCCGCCGTTGTCCTTCGGGTGGGCTTTGCCGGCGAAGATGAACTGCACCGGCTTGCCGGGGTTGTTCAGCAGGGCCGCCAGCCGGGGCGAGTCGCGGAACACCAGGTCGCCGCGCTTGTAGGTGGCGAACCGGCGGGCGAACCCGATGGTCAGGGCTTCGGGGTCGAGCACCTCGGCGGCGGCGGCCACCTCGTAGGCCGGTGCCCCGCGCCGCTTCAGTTGCATGGCCAGCCGCTCGCGGGCGAAGGTGATCAGCCGGCTGCGGCACGTCTCGTGCGTCCGCCACACCTCGGCGTCCGGGATGTGATCCACCTGCTTCCAGATGGCGAAGTCCACCGGCTTGCTGTCCCACTTCACCCCGACGTACCGCTCGAACAGGGTGCCGAACTCGGGGGCCAGCCAGCTCTGGGTGTGCACCCCGTTCGTCACCGACGTGATCGGCACCTCGCCCTTCGGCAGGGTCGGCCAGATGGGGTTCCACATGCCGCGGCTCACCTGCCCGTGCAGGGCGCTCACCCCGTTGCTGGTGTTCGACATGCGGATGGCCAGCACGGTCATGCCGAACCGCTCGCCCTCGTCGTCGCCCCGCTGCCGGCCGAGCGCCAGGAAGGTGCGGCGGTCGAGGCCCAACTGCGGGTAGTACCCGCCGAAGTACTGGTCCATCAGGCCGGGGTCGAACACGTCGTTCCCGGCCGGCACGGGGGTGTGGGTGGTGAACACGGTGCCCGCCTTGATCGCCTCGGCGGCGGTGGCGAAGTCGAGCTTCTTCTCGGCCATCAGCGTGCGGACCCGCTCGAGCGCGCAGAACGCCGCGTGCCCCTCGTTCAGGTGGCACACCGTCGGCTCGTGCCCGACCGCCCGCAGCGCCCGCACCCCGCCGATGCCCAGGATGATCTCCTGCTGGATGCGGGTGACGATGTCCCCGCCGTACAGTTGGGCGGTGATCGCCCGGTCTTCCGGGCGGTTCTGCGGGATGTTCGCGTCCAGCAGGTACAGCGGCACCCGGCCGACCTGGATCCGCCAGATGCGGAGCTTCACCTCCCGCCCGGGCAGGTCGACGCCGACCAGCAGCGGCTGCCCGTCCTTGTCCTCCTCGGCGATGAGCGGCAGGCTGAAGAAGTCGTTCTCCGGGTACCTCTCCTGCTGCCAGCCGTCGGCGTTCAGGTACTGGCGGAAGTACCCCTCGCGGTACATCATGCTCACCCCCACCAGCGGGATGCCCAGGTCACTGGCACTCTTCAGGTGGTCGCCGGCTAGCACCCCCAGGCCGCCGGAGTACACCGGCACGCTCTCGTGGATGCCGAACTCCATGCTGAAGTACGCCACCTTCAGGGCGGCCGCCTGCGGGTGGCTCTCGGCGAACCACGGCTTGCCCTCCTTGTAGGCGGTGAAGGCCGCGTACACCCGGTCCAGGTGGGCGAGGAAGTCGTGGTCGGTGGCCAGCTCGTTCAGCCGCGCCTGCGACACCTTGTACCCGAGGCGGATGGGGCTGTGGTCGAGCTGGTCGAACAGGGCGGGGTCGACGCGGCGGAACAGCGCGACGGCGTCGGCGTGCCAGCACCACCACAGGTTGTACGCCAGGTCGAGCAGCGGGCTGAGGCGGTCCGGGATGCTCGGCAGCACGGTGAACGTGCGGACGGGACGTGCGGGCATGTCGGCTCCGGGCGGTGGCGGGGACGCGAGTGGCGGAGAGATGGTGCTAAAATAGGTAACCGGGGCGGCCGTGGCTCGTCGGACCGTCCCCCGGCCCCGTGCTAGAATGCCTCGCCCCGGTACAATCACCCCGTCCGCCCCCCCGTTGTCATTGATTCGCATGCCCACCGACCGCACCACCATCGACGCTCAAGCCCTGTTCGAGCGGGGGCACCAGAGCTTCCAGTCCGGCGACTACCGGGAGGCGGTGGAGTGCTTCAGCCGGGCCATCCGCCTGCGGCCGAACGTGGCCGCCGGGTACCGCTACCGGGCGCTCGCCCACCTGGAGATGGGCAACCGCCTGGACGCCCTGAACGACTTCGACGCCGCCATCCGGCTGAAGTCGGACGACGCCCTGCTGTACGCCGAGCGGGC
>CAYMHO010000596.1:0-2175 GCA_964390195.1 uncultured Fimbriiglobus sp.
CCAGCGTGAACACGCCCTTCTTGCCGTCCTTATCCTGGTAGAAGTACCGCGTGCCCTTCAGCCCCAGGATGACCTTCATTCCACTCTGACCGGGGGCGATGTTCGGGGCGCCCGTCACCACCGTCTTCGGCTCGGCGGCGCCGTAGTCCACCGTCACCAGCTTCAGCTTGTCGGCGTCGGGGTGCTTCTCGATCTTCAGCACCGTCGCCACCACCACCTTGTCCGCGTCCCACGGCAGGCCGGCGTCTTCGGGTTTCACCCGCAGGCCATCCGGCACCGGCAGCCCGAACAGCCGCACCCCGGCCGATTCCAGCCCGGCGAGCGTCAGCCGCTCGACCAACTCCGCCGGGTTCGCCGGCAGGGCGACGTAATCCTTCAGCCAGTTCAGCGGGACGAGCATGGCAAACCTTCCGGGAACGGAACCGACATGCTAGAAGACGCACCCGAGCGCGGCAGGGTTCGCAGATGAGACCTCACCCCCCGTCCCCCTCTCCGAAGCGGAGAGGGGGACGGGGGGGGTGAGGTCTTCTGCCTCACTTCTTCTTCGCCTCGAACACCACCTTGCCGTCCTTCCACGCCTTCTCCCACTTCTCCTTGTCATCTTTGCTCAGGTCGTCGGCGAAGGCGATGTCCTTCTCCTCGTTCTTCCACTTCCAGGTTTTCCCGAACACGGCGTACTTGACCGGCAGGTCCGGGGCTTCCACCGTCGCCTCGGCGGTGGTCTTGCTCAGCACCTGGGCGACGATCCCACCCGGGGCGGTGACGTCCACCTTCGCCCACAGTTCCTTGCCCACCACCCGCACCTCGCTGATGGTCGCCTTGTAGCCGGGGGTGGGGGTGCCGAACGTCACCTTGAGCTCGTGCTTCTTCATCTTGTCGTCCTTCTTCGGCTCGTCGGCGGTGGCGAAACCGACCAGCGCCGCGGCGGCCGTCAGGGAAAGGAGCAGACGCATGGGAGTCCTCCGGTGGTGGGCGGAACTGTCAGGGTATCGGTTTCGGCGTCACCCAATACAGGTGGTGTTTGGGTGTCTGGAACACCAACTCCAACCGCCGACTGCGGATCGGCTTGTCCGACGTGCTGATGACGTGCGTGATCCCCTCCGCGGACACTTCATCGATGACACCGTCCCAGTCGCTCTGGGCGTACCACCGCTCGCAGTTGCCCACCCGCCGGTGCCACTCGATCACGTCGGCGTCCTTGTACGGGATCGCCTTGAAGTCGGCGTACAGCCGGCCGCGGGTGGCCAACCGGAAGCGGGCCAGGTCGGAGAACGCCGGCTGCGGTGGGGTGAACGTCTTCGAGTACACGCCGCTGAAGTCCTTCGACGGGGCCGGGAACTTGGCCGGGATGAGGTACACGTCGGCGGCGGTACGGGTCTCCGCGACGTGGGCAAGCAGCGGAGCCTCGTTCTCCGGTTCGCGGTAGCCGAGGCCGAGGGCGTAGACGAGGATGGCGGACACGATGGCGAAGGGGGCGAAGAGGACGAATAGAAGCCAGAAGACCCAGGCGGGTTGAACACCCCCTCTCCTCTTGGGAGAGGGGGCCGGGGGGTGAGGTCTCCAACTGAGCACCGCCGCCGTACACACCGGCACCAGAACCGCCGTCACCCGCCACGGGAACAGCAGCGACAGCGTCGGGTTCGCCGTCACGATCACCGCGACGGTACCGACCAGCACCAACCCGTACACCACCAGCAGCGGCACGAACAGTCGCGTCTTCCGCAACAGCACCAACCCGAGAATCATCCACGCCACCTGGACCCCACCGGCCCAGTCGAACCAGCGGGTCGGGCGACAGTGGTGCGGGATCCGCACCTCGGCGAGGATGCGCTGCGACTCGGCGAACGTGGCCGGATCAGTCGGCGCGAACACGGCCAGGATGTACGCCACCGCCGGCGATACGAGCAGCACGGCCACACCTGCCGTGAAGGCCGCCGTCATCCACTTCCGCTGAATCAACAGGTGAACGACGAACCCGGCCGTCAGCATGGCGACCGGCAGCAGGTAGGTGCTGTGGACGAGCGTGGACGCAGCCGCGATGCCGGCCGCCCACACCGGCCGCCCGCCGGCGTATTCGGCCACCGCCCACAGCAGCAGCACGCCAACGACCGACGGCTGCAACCCCGGCCCGAGCAGGTACTGGTTCGCCAGCCCGCACTGGAAGAACCAGAGGTA
>CAYMHO010000597.1:0-2156 GCA_964390195.1 uncultured Fimbriiglobus sp.
GCAACTGTTCGTGGACGTGGTGTTCGACCGCCCGCTCGACCACGCCTACACGTACAGCGTGCCGGACGAATTGCGCACCGCCGTGGGCGTCGGCAAGCGGGTGAGCTGCTCGTTCGGCCGCGGGGAGAAGGACACCACCGGGTACATCATCCGGGTGGCCGACATCCCGCCCGTCCGCGAAGTGAAGCCCATCTCCAAGGTGCTCGACGACACCGCCCTCCTCGACGACCAGTTGCTCAAACTCACCCGTTGGATGGCCGACTACTACCTGTGCGGGTGGGGGCAGGTGCTGCACGCGGTGGTGCCGGCCGGGGTGCGAGACAAAGCGGGCACGCGGAACGTCACGTTCGTCGAGACCATGCCGAAAGACAAGCTGCCGAAGATCCTGCCGAGCGTGACCGCCAAGCAGAAGCAGGTCCTCGACCGGGCGAAGAAGGAAGGCAAGCCGCTCGAAATCACCCACCTGGCGAAGCTGGCCGACTGCACCACCGGCATCATCTCCGGGCTGGCGAGCAAGGGGCTGCTGCGGAAGTTCGTCGAGCGTGTCGAGCGGCTGCCGAACGGGCTGGTGGAGCTGTCTGAAACGAGCCGCGACCGCGAGGGAGCGGATACTGGAACCGAAGAACCCAACCGCGCCGTCGCGGCGCGTGTACAAGAACTAAACCCCCCCCACGCCCCCGGCGGGCCGCCCCGCACCGCCCCCGGCGCCGCCGGAGGGTTCCACCCGTTCCTGTTGCACGGCGTCACAGGGTCGGGCAAGACCGAAATCTACCTGCGGGCCATCGAACAGGTCGTCGCGTCGGGCAAGGAAGCGATCGTGCTGGTGCCCGAAATCAGTCTGACCCCACAGACCATCGAGCGCTTCCGCGGGCGGTGCGGGCGGGTGGCCGTGCTGCACTCGAACCTGACCGACGCCGAACGGGCGACCTACTGGCGGCACGTCGCGGCCGGGAACATCAACGTCGTCGTCGGCGCCCGCAGCGCCGTCTTCGCCCCGACCCGCAAACTCGGGCTGATCGTCATCGACGAGGAGCACGAGAACAGCTTCAAGCAGGAATCGACGCCCCGCTACCACGCCCGCGACGTGGCCGTCATGCGTGCCCAACTGGCCGGCGTGCCCATCCTCCTCGGCTCCGCCACGCCCAGCCTCGAAAGCTGGCGTGCGGCCAACGCCGCCGAGTACGAGCTGTTGAGTTTGCCGAACCGCGTCGAGAACCGGCCGATGCCGGACGTGCAACTGGTGGACATGCGGCACGAGCCGAAAACACCCGGCCAGTACCGGGCCATCGGGGGCACGCTCGAACGCGGCATCCGCGAGGCGGTGAAGGCGGGCGGGCAGGTGATCCTGCTGCTCAACCGCCGCGGGTTCAGCACGCACGTCCACTGCCCAGACTGCGGGCACGTCGCCCAGTGCAAACACTGCGACCTGTCGATGACCTTCCACCGCAGCAAGGCGGCGCTCGTGTGCCACTACTGCGGGTCGGAAGACCTGCCGCTGACGCAGTGCCCGAAGTGCAATCACACCGCCATCCGCTACCAGGGGATGGGCACCGAGAAGCTGCACGCCGAGCTGGAGGAGCTGTTCCCGCAGTATGTGATTCAGCGGATGGACTCGGACACGATGACGAAGAGCGGCAGCCACCAGCGGGTGTTCGACGCGTTCAAGGCCGGGCTGATTCACATCCTGCTCGGCACGCAGATGATCGCCAAGGGGCTGGACTTCCCGAACGTCACGCTGGTCGGTGTCATCAACGCGGACGTCGGGTTGCACCTGCCCGACGTCCGCGCCGCCGAGCGGACGTTCCAGATCCTGGCCCAAGTGGCCGGACGGGCCGGGCGAGGCGACAAGGGCGGGAAGGTGATGGTGCAGACCTACACGCCCGAGCACCCGTGCATCTCGCTCGCCGCGAACCACGACTTCCAGGCGTTCGCCAAACTCGAACTCGGCTTCCGCAAGGAGCACCAGTACCCGCCGTACCAGCGGCTCGCCCGGCTGATCGTGCGGAGTGAGAGCGAGGAGGCGGCGGGGGCGTTCGCCGACCAGTTGGCCGGGGCGTTCAAGGCGGCCACCACGCGGGTGAAGAGCGGGGCCATCCGCGTCCTCGGCCCGGCCGAGTGCCCGGTGTTCAAGCTGCACGACTACTACCGCTTCCACT
>CAYMHO010000598.1:0-2105 GCA_964390195.1 uncultured Fimbriiglobus sp.
AGCGTCTTCTCCTTCGGCTGGTACGTCAGGGCGAAAGCCAGGCTCTTGGTGCCGGCCGGGACGCTCTCCCCGCGGTACACGTCGAACAGGCTCACTTCGGTCAGCAGTTCCCCGCCGGCCGTCCGCAACTCCGCCAGCACCTTCTCCGCCGGGGTGTCGTCGGGCACGATCACGGCCACGTCCCGCTTGGCGGCGGGCAGCGTGCTGAACGGCCGGTACGGGTAGCGGTCCGGCACCGCGGCGATCAGCGCTTCGGCGTCCAGTTCTGCCACCTGCACGGCGCGATCGGTCAACCCGAATGCCGCCGCCACCTTCGGGTGCAGTTCGCCGAGCGTGCCGACTTCCTTCCCGTTCACCTTGAGCGCCGCCGCCTTGCCGGGGTGCAGGTGCGGGCCGGCCGTCGTCGGCTCGAACGTGACGCCGTTCAGGTGAAGCGCCGCCGAGAGCGACTCCACCGTCCCCTTCAGGTCGAAGAAGTCGTACCCCTTCGGCTTCACCCCGAGTGGGCTGTCCCACGCCGGCTGGGAAACGCGACCGCACAGCACCACCGCCACCCGCCGCGGTTCGTCGGGCAGTTCGCCGCCCGCCAGCAGGTAGACGAACCCGACCTCGAACAGGGCGACGCCCTCCGCCGATTGCAGGTTGCGGGCGGCCACCTCCAGCAACCCCGGCAGCAGCGTTCGCCGCATCACCGACCGTTCCAGCGACACCGGGTTCACCAGCGTGACGTGATCCGGCCCGCCCATAACGGCCACGTCACCCGACGCCGGCACCAACTTCCGTTCGACCTCCTTGCTGGTGAGGGCGTAGGTGATGCACTCGCTCAGCCCCAGGTCGGCGAGCGTGTCCTGGATCTTCTGTTCGAGGGCGAGGCTGCGGTTGCCCTTCGGGGTGGGCATCTCCAGCGGCAACAACCGCTCGGGCAGGCGGTCGTACCCGCTCACGCGGGCCAGTTCTTCGATCAGATCCGCGGCCCCAGCCTGGATGTCCAGACGGCTCGGCGGGGTGGTGACGGTCCACCCCCACGGCGTGCTTTCCAGCTTGAATTGCAGGGCGGTCAGTACCCGTTCGACCTCGGCGTCGGGCAGGCCGAAGCCGAGCACCCGCTCGATCTCGGAGCGGTTGAGCGTGATCGACTGCGGCGGGATGGGGGCCGGGTACGCTTCGACGATGCCGGCCAGCACCTCACCGCCGGCGTGCTTGTGGAACAACTCCGCCGCCCGCTTCGCCGCCGGTACGGCCGTTTCGGGGTGGACGCCCTTGCTGAACCGAGTGCTCGCCTCGCTGAACAGGTTGAACTGGCGGGCGGTCTTCCGCACGCTCACCGGGTCGAAGTGGGCGGACTCCAGCAGGATGGATTTCGTGCTGTCGGTCACTTCGGATTCGAGGCCGCCCATCACCCCGGCGAGGGCGATCGGCCCGGCGGTGTCGGCGATGATCAGGTTGTCCGGGCCGAGTTTACGTTCCTGCTTGTCGAGGGTGACGAGCGTTTCGCCCGCCTTCGCCGACCGCACGATGATGGTGGGCACCTTCCCGCCGGCCCGCCTCTTCAGCGTGTCGTAGTCGAAGGCGTGCAGCGGCTGGCCGTACTCGAGCATGACGTAGTTGGTCACGTCCACCGCGTTCGTGATCGGCCGCATCCCGGCGTAGTTCAGTCGGGTCCGCATCCACCGCGGGGCCGGCCCGACGGTCACATTCCGAATGACCGTCGCCGTGTACCGCCGGCACAGGGCCGGGTTCTCGATCTGCACATTCACCATCGTCGCGGCGGTGTCATTCGCCGTCGGGTAGTCCGGCTTCGGCTCCGTCACCGTGCCGCCGGCGAGGGCCGCCACCTCGCGGGCGATGCCGAGCAGGCTCAGGCAGCGGGCCATGTTCGGCAGCACGTCGAGTTCCACCACCGTCTCGCCGAGCAGGTGCGTGGCCGGGGTGCCGGGGGCCGGGTCGGCGTCGTCCAGGATGATGATGCCTTCGTGGTCCTCGGAGATGCCGAGTTCGTAGTTCGACATGCACATGGCGTCGTTCATGATGCCGCGGAGCGCCTTCGGCTCCAGCGTGAACACGCCCTTCTTGCCGTCCTTATCCTGGTAGAAGTACCGCGTGCC
>CAYMHO010000599.1:0-2100 GCA_964390195.1 uncultured Fimbriiglobus sp.
GTTCTACAGCGGCAACTTCCTGGACGGGAAGGTGAAGGGGAAGGGCGGGGCGGTGTACGCCCAGTACCAGGCGTTCTGCCTGGAGGACCAGTTCTTCCCGGACTCGCCCAACCAGAAGGACTTCCCGAGCATCACCCTCAAGCCGGGCGACACGTACACCCACACCACCGTGTACAAGCTGGGCGTGAAGAAAGGGAAGTAAATCCAGCCTCTCGGGTACAGAATTCGGTGCGCGACGCTGACGCGAGTGTCGGCAATGGGACGTCGAGAACGGCCGTGGTACTGGCGGGCGCGGCGAGCTTGGTACGTGAATCTCAGCGGGAAACGGATCAAGCTCGCCGCCGACAAGGACGAAGCCTTCGCTGAGTGGCACCGGCTCGCGGCGGAGCCGAGTGGTACAGAATCCGATACCGATCGCGATCCCGCCGCCCCCGAATCGGGCACGTTGACGGGGGCGGCACTCACCGTGAACTCGCTCGTGGCTCGCTACCTCGCCGCGCACGCGGGGTGGGCCGGTCAGCACACCCGGCAGGGCGCGGTCTCACACCTCGGCACGCTCACGGTGGCGTTCGGCGGTAAGGCGGTCGCGTCGGTCGAGCCGAACGACTTCCTCACGGTCGCCAAGCGGCGTCGGTGGGCACCCGGCTCAGCGTCCGCGATCAAACGCCGCTGGGCGGCGATGTGCAACTGGGCGATCGAGCAGCGGCTCATCGAGGCGAACCCCCTCCGCGGGCTCAGGGTGGCTGGCGGGCGACGGCGGACGCGGCGTCTGATCCTGCCGACGGCGGAGCAGGTGCAGCAACTCCTCACGCAAGCCGATCCGGCTCTCCGCGACGTGCTGGAGGCGTTGCTCGACACCGGCTGCCGTCCGAGCGAGGTCTTTCGCGTCACCGCTGCGGACCTCGACGGCGACCGCTGGCGCTTCCAGGCGGGCAAGAACGGCAAGCCGCGGACGGTGTACCTGACCGAGCGGGTGCGGCGGCGGTGCGAGCTACTCGCTGCCGCCTACCCGTCCGGAGCGCTGTATCGCATGGCCGACAGCAGCGAGTGGCCGCGCTTCACCTCGATCCCGCAGAAGGAGTTCACCAAGCTGCGAGAGCGGTGCGGGCTCCCGCTCGGCATCACCCTGTACAGCTTCCGTCACCTGTTCTGCACCGACGCCCTTAGCCGCGGCGTACCGGACTCGGTGGTGGCCGAACTGGCGGGCAACACCCCGGCGGTGCTGCAAGCCCACTACGCCCACCTCCGCGACCGCGGCGACGGGCTGCGGGCGGCGCTGCGGCGGCTGCGAGGTGCGGAGTAGCGGCGGACGGGAGGTGTGGGGTGGGGACCGGCAAGCCGGCGAGCGGCGGTCGCCTCAACCCGGAGCGCGCGGCCGCTGCCACCCCGTCCGCATTCCGAACCGGCGTGACCGCCCTACCGCACACGGCCAGTCCCATTGCAGGTGCCACACTTGCCAAACCCGCGCCCGTTGCAGAAGGTGCAGCGGAACGATCCGCGCTTGCCTGTGCCCTTGCAAATGCTGCACGAGAACGGCCCGTTGCCCGATCCCCCGCAACTCGTGCACGCGCGGTCAGCCCGCGGTTGAGGAACCGTGGCCGGCCCTGAACCGATGCGACTTGGGATCATTCCAGAAGTATCCGTGGTCATGCCACCCTCCGCCGCCGAACCACGAGCTGAGCCACGAGCCGCGTCTGGGAGACGCAGATCCCCCTCGGGGGCGTGCGGCGAGTAAGCTCCAGCGACGGTTCGGCCCCGTCCGCTGCAACCGCCTCCCCCCGAGTGCGAGCCTGGTGGCTCGGCTCGTGGTTCGGCCGCCGCCGCCCCGCGCTCAGCCCACGGGACGCCGCCGACGGGGGGATGACCGCCGGCGGTCTCGGGCACTTGGGACGGCGTGACCCTCGCCGGACGCCTTCAGCCGGAGGCAGGTGGCGTCAACCTCGCCGACCGCCCGGCGACGCGGTTGCAACCACGTCGCGGCGGCGGCCGAACATCCAAGCTCAGCAGCCCCGCCACCACTGAGCTATGGGTCAGAAACAACCGACGAGGCGGGGTCTGCTGCAGCGCCTCACATGGTAGCATTCGGGGGTGTTGAGGGAC
>CAYMHO010000600.1:0-2074 GCA_964390195.1 uncultured Fimbriiglobus sp.
TCCAGCCGCGGCTTGTGGTCGAACGAATCGACGTGGCTGACGCCCCCCTGCATGAACAGGAAGATGACCCGCTTGGCCTTCGCCTTGTGGTGCGGCTCCTTGGCCGCCAGCGGGTCGAGCTTGCCCTGGCGATCGCCCGCCGTCGCAAGACCGGCGAGCGCGAGGGAGCCGAACCCACAACCGGTGCGGGTGAGCCAGTCGCGGCGGGAGAGCGGGGTCAGCATGAATATTTCACCGCAGAGGTCACGGAGAAGAACACAGTTCAGAAGAACTAACCACAGAGGCACAGGGACACAGAGAAGACAGAGGACGGTGTGAAGACTCAGAATTGACTCTTGTCTTCTCTGTGTCCCTGTGCCTCTGTGGTTAGTCTGACTTCCAGTCCGTGCGTCTGCGGTGAAATCCTGCATCTAATCCACGTAGCGGAAATCACCCGAGGCGAACAGCGCCTGGAACACCGCCGCCCAGGCGTCCGTGTCGTCCTTCTGGGTCGCCAGGTGTTTCGTCGTCACCGCACGCTCGCCGGCGGTCGGCCCGCGGCCGAGCGTCAGCCGGTAGGCGCGGGTGATGCGGTCGTCGGCGGTCAGTTTCTCGCCGAGCAGCCGGGCGGCACTCGCCTTCGCCTGCTCGATGGGGAACGGGTTGTTCAGGAAGTACAAGGCTTGCGGGGCGACGGTGCTGGCGTTCCGCTGGCCGGTGACGACACTCGCGTCGGCGAAGTCGAACACCTCGAACACTTCGGGCAGGCTGTTCCGGAACACCGGCAGGTACACGCTGCGGCGGGTGTCGGCGTGCTTGTACGAGTAGTCGGCCACGACGCTCGCCGGGTAGGTCGGGCCGCTCACCGCCTCCAACTTCAGTTGCCCGCTCACGCTCAGCAGGGCGTCGCGGATCTGCTCCGCCTCCATCCGCTTGCGGTTCGCCCGCCCCCACAGCTTGTTCTCCGGGTCGGCCTTCGCCAGCTCGGGCGTAGTGGACGAACTGCGGCGGTAGGTTTCGCTCAGCACGATGGCGCGGACGAGCTTCTTGGTGGACCACCCGCCGCGGACGAACTCGCCCGCCAGGAAATCTAACAACTCCGGGTGCGTCGGGGTTTCGCCGGTGACGCCGAAGTTGTCCGGCGTCCGCACCAGCCCGCGGCCCATCAGCCAGTGCCAGGTGCGGTTGACGTACACGCGGGCGGTCAGCGGGTTCTGCTCGGACGCGATCCAGTCGGCCAGTTCCTTCCGCCCGCTCTGGCTCTTCGGCATCTCGGGCACCTTCCCGCTGCTCGCCACCTGCAGGAACCCCCGCGGCACCACGTCGCCCTGGTTGCCGACCAACCCCCGCACGTGAACGCGGGCGTCCTCGATCTTCGCCTCCTCCACCACGCTCAGCGCCTTCGGCCGCCTCGGGCCGCCCGCTTGCATCTTCTTCAACTCCTCCTCCATCGCCTTCACGTCGTCGGCCGGCTTCTTGTCGTCCTTCTTCGCTTCTTTCTTGTCGGTGGGAATGAACACCACCGCGTCGGCCGTCACCGGGCCCTTCGTGCCCTCGTTGCTGATGAGGACGAAGCTCTGACCGGTTTTCTCGAAGTTGAATTCGCCGAGCGAAACGAAACGCCCGTCGATCGGCCCCACCTTCGACATGTCCACCGTCACTTCCTTGTCGCCGTCCGCACTGGCCACCGTGACCGGGACGTTGTTCGGCCGGTCGCCGCCGCCGGAGTACGCCAGCCGCACCTCGTACCTCCCGCCGGCCGGCAGTTCGGCGGTGAAGGTGATCGACTTCTCCCCTTTGCCGTTGCGGTCGTCGTGCGTGTACCCCGCGCCGATGTAGGTGCCCGAGTGCGTGCTATCGACCCACTTGCCGACCTTCTTCGCGTCGGCGTCGTCGATCACGATGCCGGGAACGTCCTTGACGGCCAGCACCCCCTTCGCCGCGGTCGCCCCGCCCGCCTTCTTCGCCGCCGCGATCTTCGCCTGGAGCGACGCCACCTTGCCCTCGAACTCCTTCAATGCCGCCTCCGCGGCCGGCTCGACCGGCAGCGGCACCTCGACCCAGTTGGACACGTTGGCGTGTTCGAGCGCCTTGG
>CAYMHO010000601.1:0-2055 GCA_964390195.1 uncultured Fimbriiglobus sp.
ACGCCGCGGACCACGTCCCCCTTCTTCACGTCCGACCCGGGCAGCGACTTCTTCACGCTCGCCTTGATGATGTCGCCCATGTAGGCCACCCGGCGCTTGCTCCCGCCGAGCACCTGAATGCACATCACTTCTTTGGCCCCGGTGTTGTCGGCCACGTCGAGGTAGGAATACATCTGGATCATGGTTCACCGTGGACCGTTCGTTGGCCGCGGGCCGGGGCGGCCTGGCGGGGTGGTGCGTGTGGAAGGTTCGACGGGTCAGGGTATGAAACCGGTGCCGGTTCGGCAGCCGGCTCACGCCCGGACCCGGAACGCCGGCCGGCTCACTTGGCGGCGGCGGCTTTGGCGGCGGCTTCGGCCGACAGCTCGTTGCCGGCGACCGACCCTTCCAGGTTGGCCACCGTCCGGCTCGGCGCCTTGGTCACCACCCGCACCAGCGTCCACCGCTTCAGCTTGGACAGAGGGCGGGACTCGCGGATCTCCACCGTGTCGCCCAGGTGCGACTCGTTCCCCTCGTCGTGGGTGTAGCACACCGTCCGCTGCTTGACGAACTTGCCGTACTTCGGGTGGCGGACCAGCCGCTGGATCTCCACCCGGCGGGTCTTGTTCATCTTGTCGCGGGTGACGATGCCGGTGAGCACACGCCCGTTCGGGGCGGTGTCGGTGCCGGCGGCGGGCGCGCTGGTGGTGTTCGCCATTACTTACCGCTCCCCTGCTTCGTGGTCTTGGCGGCCAGGAGGGTCTCCACCCGCACCTGCGCCCGCTTGGCCCGCCGCTTGCCGGGGCCTTCGGTCTTGGTTTTGATGTCGGCCAACTGCTTCTGCAGGTCGGCCTCGGGCAGGTCGGCCAGTTTCTTCAACTGCCGCTGCCGCTGCACCAGTTTGATGCGGGCGATGTCCCGCTTCGCCTTGCGGATCTCGCTCGGCGTCTCCAGCCGGTCGGTGGCCGACTGGAACCGCAACTGGAACAGGTTCTTTTCCGTGTCCTTGAGCGTGAGCACCAGTTGCTCGTCGCTCATCCCGTTGATGTCGTCGATCTTCATGGTGGGTCTCCCGCTCCCTGGCGGTCGCGGCTCGTCGGGGTCGGGTTAGACGTTCGGCCGGCGGGTGACGAACCGGCACTTGAACGGCATCTTGTACGCCACCTTGGCCAGCGCCTCTTTCGCCTGCGCTTCCGGGATGCCGCCGATCTCGAACAGGATCATCCCGGCCTTCACCACGGCCGCCCAGTACTCGGGTTCGCCCTTCCCCTTACCCATCCGCGTCTCGGCCGGGATGGAGGTGATGCTCTTGTGCGGGAACACCCGCATGTAGTACCGCCCCTCGCCCGACACGAACCGTGTGATGGTCACGCGGGCGGCCTCGATCGCCTGGGCGGACAGCCACCCGCCCTCGAGCGTCTGCAGGCCGAAGTCGCCGTAGGCGACGTAGTTGCCCCGCTGGGCGTTCCCCTTGATGGCCCCGTTGTACTTCTTTTTGGCCGCCAGTCCGCGGATGACGCCCCGCTGAACCTTGCGGTACTTCACCCGTTTCGGCATCTTCAAGGACATCGCACTGCTCTCTTCTGTAGCCGGATTACCCGCGGCGGCGGCGGGTGGACTTCCGCTGCCCGGCGGCGGACGTGTCGGTCGTGTCGTTGATCTCGCCGGTCACGAAGTCGCCGTTGTTCACCCACACCTTGATGCCGATGTTCCCTTGCGGGGTGCTGGCCTCGCTGAACCCGTAGTCCACCTTCGCCTTCAGGGTGGACAGCGGGATGCTCCCCTCCATCGCCTTCTCGCACCGGGCCATCTCGGCCCCGCCGAGGCGACCGGACAGTTGCAGCTTGATCCCCTTCGCCCCGCCTTCCATCGCCCGCTGGATGGCGTTCTTCATCGTCCGGCGGAAGCTGCTCCGCTTCTCCAACTGCTCGGCGATGTCCTCGCTGATGATCTGGGCGTCGATCTCCGGGCGGGTCACCTCGACCGTCTTCACCTCGATGTGCCGGCGGGTCAGTTTCTCGAGCGCCTTGGTCAGCTTGTCGATCTTCTCGCCCTTCTTGCCGATGATCGCCCCGA
>CAYMHO010000602.1:0-2053 GCA_964390195.1 uncultured Fimbriiglobus sp.
AGTCGGTGCTGTCGCCGAGCGTGTACAACCGCTTGCCGGTGGCCGTGTCCCACACTTTCACGGCACGATCGGCGGCACCCGTTGCCAGCAGTTTGCCATTGGGCGACCAGGCGACCGCGTATACGGAATCGCTGTGGTCGGTGAGGGTGTGGGTCGGGCGGTCCTTGTCCAGCGGCCACACCTTGACGGTGCGGTCGTAGCTGCCGGTGGCGAGGGCGTTCCCGTCGCCGCTGAAGGCGAGGGCGTAGATGGCGTCCTTGTGCGCGTCGGCGTCCACGAACGGCTTGGCCGGCGGCTTGCGGGGGTCGGTGACGAGGTACAGCCGGAGCTTGCCGACCTTCCCGGGCTCGCCGGACGCGACGGCGAGGACGCCGACCTTCGACACGGCCACGGCCGTCACCCGCTCCGTCTGACCGGGCAGTTCGCCGACCACGTCGCCGGTGGCGGGGTCGATGAGGTGGACGACGCCGCGGGTGCCGGCGGCCAGCCACTTGCCGTCGGGCGAGTACGCCACGGCCGTGACAGCCGGTGGCGCGGCCGTGGCGAGTGCGGGGAGAAGGAGGAGTGCGAGGAGAGGAAGGCGCATGGTGTGAGTCTGGCTCTGTTCTTGGCGAGCGGGGGGCGTTAGCCCCCCGTTTCTTGGAATGCAAACAGGGGGCTAACGCCCCCCGCTCGCCCGGAATGGACGGTCAGTGGTTGAACAGAAACTCCTTACCGGTGAGCACCGCCCAGATGACGTCCTCGATGGCCTCCCGTCGGGCGGTCGGCCCTTCTTTCGCGGCATCGGCCAGGGCCGCCAGGAACTTCTTCCGTTCGTCGGCCGTGGCCTGGCGAGCGAGGGCGGCGGCGAACACGGTATCGATCACCCGCTCGTCCGTCAACTTCTCCCACTTGGCCACCACCGAGGTCTTGTCCCGCAGTTTCTCGTTCAGCGATTTCCCGTTGTTCAGGTGCAGCGCCTGGCTCACCGTCGCGTCCTTCGTCACCTCGCAGGAGCACGTCACCGTCCGCTCGGCCCGCCCGAACGCGTCCAGGAACTGCGACACCAGTTGCGAGTCGGGCAGTTGCATGGCCCGCGTGCCGGGCGGGTAGTGGGCCACGTTCTGCGTGCCGCCGCTCACCCCGATGGCGATCTGGTTGAACGGCGTCGGCACCCCGCTCAGGTCCGAGTAGGCGTCCAGGATCACCTCCGCCGGCAGCCGCCGAAGCAGATAGCGGGAGTAGAAGCGGTCGTCACCCGCGTTCGCCGGCAGCGGCTTCGACGACCGCTGATACGTCGCCGAGTTCAGGATCAGCCGCATCAGATGCTTGGTGTCAAACTTCTTCGCCACGAACTCCTTCACCAGCGCGTCCATCAGTTCGCGGTTGGTCGGCGGGTTCGTCTCCCGCAGGTCGTCTTCCGCTTCCACCAGCCCGCGGCCGAGGAAGTTCTTCCACACGCGGTTCACCACCGCCGGGGCGAAGAACGGGTTGTTGGCGTCCGTCAGCCAGTCGGCGAAGTACGCACGACGGTCGGTCGGGCTGTCGGCCGGCAGCGGCTTGCCGTCGAGCGGCGTGGCGGGCATCGGCACGCCCCGTCGCAGGTGGAAGGCGTCGCCCGTCGGGGTGCTGGCGATGACCACCTCGTCCTTCCGCGTGCCGCTCTTCCGCCCGACCCGGCTGAACAGGTTCGCGGCCGCCCAGTACTGGTCTTGCGTCCACCGCTCCAGGGGGTGGTTGTGGCACTTCGCGCACGCCAGGCTGGTGCCCATGAAGGTGACGGCGGTGGACTCCATCGCGTCGGTGGCGTCCTTGTGCAGCACGAAGTAGTTCGCCTCGCCGGCGGTCAGCGTGCCGCCGCTGGCGGTCAGGATGTCGCGGGCGAAGCGGTCCCACGGCTTGTTGTCGGCCACGCTCTCCCGCACCGCCCGGTAGAAGCTCCACGCCGCCGGCTGCGGCAGCTTGCGGGTGGACACCAGCATCAGGTCGGACCACTTGTGCGCCCAGTAGTCCACGAACTCCGGGCGGTCGAGCAGCGTGTCGATCAGCTTCGCCCGCTTGTCGGCGGACTTGT
>CAYMHO010000603.1:0-2044 GCA_964390195.1 uncultured Fimbriiglobus sp.
GCGGCCATGCCGTACCTGCCGACCAACACCCTCCCGCCCGTCACCACCCCGTTCGACCCGACCGGCACCCTGCCGGTGGGCATCCTGACCGTCAGCCAGCCGGGGGAGAAGGAGCAGGTGGTGAAAGACCTGGCACGGGTGGAGGTGCGGAACCGCCTGGGCGGGGTGCGTGGTTGCGTGGCCCCGGTGGTGGTGGGCGGGAAGGACCGGCGGGTGATGGTGTACCTCGACCGGCAGAAGCTGGAGGCCCGCAAGCTGTCCCCGGTAGACGTGGTGCGGGCGCTCGACCAGGGCAACTTCATGGCATCGCCGGGGGTGGCGTACATCGGCGACAGCCAGATCGCCCTCGACACCAACGCCATGTCTCGGACGGTGGAAGACATCAACGACCTGCCGCTGGTGTTCGACGACGACCGCCGCATCCTGCTCAAAGACCTGGCCACCGCCCAGGACGACGCGGTCATTCAGAAGTCGCGGGTGCGGGTGAACGGCCAGCCGCAGGTGTACGTCCCCGTCTACCGCCAGCAAGGGTCGAGCACACTGGCGGTGGCCGACGGCGTACGGGCGGCCATCCCGGACATCGAAGCCGAGTTGAACGCCGACGACGGAACCAAGTCGGCCGACGGGGAGAAGAAGCAGCCGGTGAAGCTGGAGTTCGTCATCGACCAGACGGACTACGTGCGGACGGCTATCGAGAGCCTGATCCACGAGGGGTTCATCGGGGCCATCCTGGTGTCGGTCATGATCCTCCTCTTCCTGGGCGATTGGAAGATGACGGTCATCGCCACCCTCGCCCTGCCGCTGTCCATCCTGGGGGCGATCATCGGGCTGAAGGCGACCGGGAACAGCATCAATGTGATGACCCTCGGCGGACTGTTCCTGGCGATCGGGCCGCTGGTGGACAACGCCATCGTGGTGCTGGAGAACATCGAACGGCACCTGCGGATGGGGAAGAGTGCGTTCCAGGCGGCGCTCGACGGCACCGGCGAACTCACCCTGCCGGTGGTGGTGGCCACCCTCGCCCTCATCATCGTGCTGTGCCCGGTGGCCCTGACGCCGGGGGTGGGCGGGTTCCTGTTCAAGCCACTCACGCTCGCCGTCGGGTTCGCCATGATCTTCTCGCTCGTGCTCAGCTTCACCTTCGTCCCCGGCCTCTGTTCGAAGATGCTCAAGCCGCACGCCCACGGGCACCACTCGCCCGGCCTGTTCGGCCAGGCCTACGGGAAGATCGACGGCGGGCTGAAATGGATCACCGGGCGGTACGCGGCCATGCTGGAGTGGGCGCTGGGCCGGCGGTTCCTGGTGCTGGGCGGGATCGTCCTGCTGTTCGTCGGTTCGCTGTTCCTGCTGCGGTTCATCGGGCAAGAGTACTTCCCGCAGGTGGACGCGGGGCAGATCACCATGCAGGTGCGTGCCCCGTCGCACCTGCGGCTGGACGCCACCGAACGGCGGGTCGCCGATGTGGAAGCGGCCCTGCTGTTCGACCCTGACCACCCGGAGCAAGGGGGCATCCCGGGCGAGGAACTGACGACGGTGGTGTCCGAGATCGGGCTGAATAACGACTGGAGTGCGGCGTACTCCCAGAACGCCGGCCAGCAGGACACGGTCATCCGCCTGCAACTGACCCCGGAGCGGTCGAAGTCGGCCCAGCAGTACGCCGTCGAGTTGCGGAAGAAACTGGCCGCCGACCCGCGGTTCGCCGACCTGGAGTTCAGCTTCGACACCGGCGGGATGGTGTCGGCGGCGCTCAACTTCGGAGCCAGTTCGCCCATCGACCTGCAGATCACCGGCGGCACCCCGGACCAGAAGTTCGCCGTCGCCCGCAAGGTGCGGGAGGCCGTCCGCGGGGTGCCCGGCACGGCCGACGTGCGGGTGCTGCAACGGAACGACGCCCCGTACCTGGTGCTGGACGTGAACCGCGACAAGGCGGCGAGCGTGGGGCTGTCCGCTCGCGACGTGGTCATGCAGGTGGTGACGGCGATGAACAGCAGCATCGCCCTCACCCGCAACTTCTGGATCGACCCGAAGAGCGGCAACCAGTACT
>CAYMHO010000604.1:0-2039 GCA_964390195.1 uncultured Fimbriiglobus sp.
TTGGCGTCGAAGTTCAGCCCGCCGCGGCCCAGCCCGCCGGCGTTCAGGATGACCAGCATCATCTGCGTGGTGGTGTACAGGTTGGTCGGGAACTGGTCGGTGTCCCAGCCGATCAGTTCGTCCCCGCGGTTGGCGTCGATGCTGCCGAGCATGCCGTAGCTGGCCGCGTAGGTCATCTCGTGGAACATGCTGTGCCCGGCGAGCGTGGCGTGGTTCGTCTCCAGGTTGAACTTGAACTCCTTCTCCAGCCCGTAGGTGCGGAGGAAGGCCATGCACGCGGCGGCGTCGCTGTCGTACTGGTGGGTGGTCGGCTCCTTCGGCTTCGGCTCGATGAGGAACTGCGCGTCCAGGCCGATCTTGTTGCGGTGCTCGACGGCCATGTGCAGGAACTTGGCCAGGTGGTCGAACTCCCGCTTCAGGTCGGTGTTGTACAGGTTGTGGTAACCCTCCCGCCCGCCCCAGAAGACGTAGTTCGTCCCGCCCAGTTCCTTCGTCACTTCGAGCGCCTTCTTCACCTGGGCGGCGGAGAAGGCGAACACGTCGGCGTTGCAACTGGTGCTCGCCCCGTGGACGAACCGCGGGTTGCTGAACAGGTTGGCCGTGCCCCACAGCAGCTTGACGCCCGTCTCGCCCTGCTTCGCCTTCAGCTTCGCCACCACCGTGTCGAGCGTTTTGTTCGTCTCGCTCAGGGTCTTCCCTTCGGGGGCGATGTCGCGGTCGTGGAAGCAGTAGAACGGCACCTGCAGCTTGGTGAGCAGTTCGAACATTACGTCCACTCGGCGGAGCGCGACGTCCGTGGGGGTGCCGCCCTCGTCGTCCCACGGGCGGTGCATGGTGCCGGGGCCGAACGGGTCGCTGCCGGTGCCGCACAGGGTGTGCCAGTAGCACACGGCGAAGCGGAGGTGGTCGGCCATCGTCTTGCCGTCCACCTTCTCCGTCGGGTTGTAGTGGCGGAAGGCGAGCGGGTTGGTGCTGTCCGGCCCTTCGTATTTGATGGCCGGAACGTCCGGGAAGTACGGCTGAGGCATGAGCGGAGGTCCGAGTCGGGAGGGGATGAGAACAGGGTAGTGGGCGGCGTGCGGCGTGGGTAGAACGCCGGCCGCGAGTACCGACCCCCTCCCGGCGGGCGGGTCAGTCGAGGATGTCGAGGATGGGCGTGCCGGTGCTGAGCGGTTTGGTCAGCCCCTGTGAGGTGGCTTTCGCCTCGTAAGGCACGCCGAGGGCGTGGAAGATGGTGGCGCTGAAGTCCTGCGGGCGGACCGGCTTGTCCTTCACATAACTCGCCGTCTTGTCCGACTGACCGTACACGATGCCCCCCTTGATGCCGCCGCCGGCCAGCATGGCCGAGTGACAGTGCGGCCAGTGCTGGCGGCCGGGGTTCTCGCCGGGGATGATCTTCGGGGTGCGGCCGAACTCGCCGGTGACGACCACCAGCGTGTCCTCCAGCATCCCGCGGTCGGACAGGTCGGCGAGCAACGCCGACAGGGCGATGTCCAGGCGCGGCAGGCAGAAGCCCATGCCGTAGGACCCGTCGCCGAACGCGTTGCCCATGCCCATGTTGCTGCCGTGCATGTCCCAACTGGAACTGGGCGGGCCGCCCAGTTTGTCCGTCGGCGACTTGCCGACCCACCCGTTCACGGTGACGAACCCGACCCCGGCTTCTACCAGCCGGCGGGCGAGCAGCAGGTTCTGCCCGAGCGGGTTGCGGCCGTAGCGGTCGCGGGCCTTCGGGTCTTCGCGGTCCACCTCGAACGCCTTGCGGGTCTCCGGCGACTCACTCAGGTCGAACCCGCGGCGCTGAATTTCCACCCAGTCCTGGTGCTGCCCGCGGCTGTGCCCGAGGCCGTCGAGCAACTGCCGGCGGTCGGCGCTGCGGTCCGGGTTGACGGCCGCCTGCAACGAGTCGGGCGCTTTGAACCCCGGTGTATCGGGGTTGCTCTTGGCGTCGCCGACGAACATGGGGGCGTAGGGGGCACCCAGGTGCCCGCCGGTGGCCAGGTTCGGCGCGCAGAACACCGGGTCGCCGACGCACTTGATGA
>CAYMHO010000605.1:0-2034 GCA_964390195.1 uncultured Fimbriiglobus sp.
ATGAGGATGGCGATGATGGCGATCACCACCAGCAGCTCGATCAGCGTGAACCCGATGCGGGTGTGGCGCGGCGGTCGCGCGGGGGCGGGGGACGAAGTGCTCATGATGACCTCACGGCGCGGAAAGGGAGGAGGGATGCGCCCGGACGCCCACCCCGTCCGCCGCACGGCGAGGGGGAGGGTGCGAAATGAGAGTACCGTGAGTGCCACACCCCGCCTAGTAGAATCCGGTGGCCGTATTCCCGGTTGTGTCACACACTCATCAGTCATTCCGGCGGCCTCACGTGGCCCCCTTTCCCGTCGTACGGTGGGCGTCGACGGACTGCCCCGAGCGGCCGCCGCTTCAGCCTGGCACGGGCCTGACGAGGTTCCGCTTGCCCGCCGGCCGGCGGGCGGCTATCCCCCGGTCCGGACACTGGGGGCGGTGTATGCGTCGGATTCTGTGGCTCGGCTGCCTGCCGCTGGTCGTCGCCGCCGTCGGGTGCAGCAACCGCCCGCTCGTCGGCGTGATGGACTGCTTCTTCCCCAGCCGCGGCGGCACCCGCCCGCCGTCCGACCTGCCACGCCCGACCGACCGCGACCCGCTCCCGCCGGTGGACGGGTTCGACCCGTCGCGGCCGCCAGCCGACGGTTTCCGCCGCGGTGACCTGCCCCCGCTCGGCGCGCCCATCAGCCCGGACGGACGAAGACCCACTGAGGGCGAGGTGCCGTTCACCCGCGAGCCGGCGCCAGGGGCGATGCCCCTGCCCGGCGGCGGGCGGCAGTGAACCAAGTGCTATAACACAGGCACCACCGTGCCGCGGCCGTGCCCATGTCCGATTCCATCCCCGTCGCCAAACGTGTCGAGAAGCCGCCGACCGTGTCGAAGGCTCCGCCCGCCGGGCGAAAGTTCCCGTGCCCGTCGTGCGGCGCCAGGCTGGACTTCGACCCGTCCGCCCGCGGGCTGAAGTGCCCGTACTGCGGGTTCGAGCAGCAGATCGACCGCGGCGACCCGGCGGAGGTGGCGGAACGGGATTACGACGAGTACCTGGACCGCGAGGAGGCCCGCGGGAAGGCCATCCCCGGCCGGGCGAGCGAGACCAAGTGCCCCGCCTGCGGGGCGAACGTGCTGCTCGAAGACAACGTGGCGACGGACCGCTGCCCGTTCTGCACGACCCACCTGGAGAACAAGCCGGAGGCGGCGCACGCGATGCTCCCGCCGGAGTCGCTGTTGCCGTTCACGGTCGATTTGAGGGGCGCCCGCGACAGCTTCACCGCCTGGTTGCGGACACTCTGGTTCGCCCCGAACGCCCTGCGGAAGCTGGCGGCGCTCGGCCAACTGTCCGGGGTGTACATCCCGTACTGGACCTACGACGCCATGACCGTCACCTTCTACGAGGGCGAGCGGGGCGACAACTACACCGACACCATTTACACCACCGACGCGAACGGCAACCGGGTGGCCCAGACGGTCATCCGCACTCGGTGGTACCCGGTGTCCGGGGAGGTGCGGCACTTCTTCGACGACGTGCTGGTGTGCGGCAGCACCAGCCTGCCGGCCGACCTGCTCGACCGCATCAACGACTGGAACCTGGGCAAGCTGGAGCCGTTCCGCCCGGACTACCTGAGCGGGTTCCGCACCGAGCGGTATTCGATCGACCTTCGGGGCGGGTACAAGGACGCGAAGCAGCAGATGGATCCGACGATCTACCGCCTGGTGTGCCGGGACATCGGCGGGGATCACCAGCGGGTTCACCAGAAGCGGACGCGGTACAGCGCGGTCACGTTCAAGCCGCTGCTCCTGCCGGTGTGGGTGGCGGCCTACCGCTTCCACGACAAGACGTTCCAGATCGTGGTGAACGGCCGCACCGGGCGGGTGGCCGGCCGCCGCCCGTGGAGCGCCTGGAAGATCGCCGGGTTCGTCACCCTGCTGCTACTGTTCTTCGCCCTGATCGCGTTCCTGGTGATCTACTTCAACGGGCAGTGATCGGTTCCCAACTTTTGTTAGCCCGACGCGCGAGCGAGGGCCGAGCCACCGTCTCCGACAAGGTGGCTC
>CAYMHO010000606.1:0-2030 GCA_964390195.1 uncultured Fimbriiglobus sp.
ACGACCCGCAGATGCCCTCGCGGCAGTCGTGGTCGAAGGCGATCGGCTCCTTGCCGTCGCGTTGCAGCCGCTCGTTCAGGATGTCGAACATCTCGAGGAACGACATGTCCCCGGTGATGCCGTCGACGGCGTGGGTTTCCAGCTTGCCGGCGGCGGTGCGGGTCGGCTGCCGCCACACGTGGAGGGTGAATTTCATCGGGGGTCCTTAGTCATTAGTCCCTAGTTCTTAGTACCCATCCGCCGCGCCACGGGGAACCGGAATGGTGGCCGGTCCCGCTGGTGACAAAGGACTGAGGACTAAGGACTAACGGACTGCGTGGTTACTTGTAACTCCGCACCGACGGTTTGACGGTCTCGTAGTTGAGCGGCTCCTGGTGGCGGGTGGGGTCCTTGCCGGGGCCGTGGTACTCCCACGCGGCGGCGTGCAGGAACCGCTCGTCGTCGCGTTTGGCCTCGCCGTCCGGGTACTGGTACTCCTCGCGGAAGTGCCCGCCGCACGACTCCTCCCGGGTGAGGGCGTCGAGGGTGAGCAGTTCGCCGAAGTCGAAGAAGTCGGCCACCCGGCCGGCCCGCTCGAGTGCGACGTTCAGGCTCTCCCCGCTGCCCGGCACGATCACCCCCTTCCAGAACTCGTCGCGGAGGGCGCGGATCTTGCCGAGCGCCGCCTCGCAGCTCTGTCGGGTGCGGCTCATGCCCACGTTCTCCCACATGATGTGGCCGAGTTCGCGGTGGAACTCGGTGGCCGGCTTCTTGCCGTTCACGCCGAGCAACCGCTTGACCTGGGCGTTCACGTCGGCTTCGGCGGCTTTGAACTCCGGGGCGTCGGTCGGTCGGCGGTCCTGCTTGGTGCTGGCGAAGTAGTTGCCGAGGGTGAACGGCAGGACGAAGTAGCCGTCGGCCAGCCCCTGCATGAGGGCGCTCGCCCCGAGGCGGTTGGCCCCGTGGTCGGAAAAGTTGGCCTCGCCGATCACGAACAGCCCGTCGACGTTGCTCATCAGGTGGTAGTCCACCCACAGCCCGCCCATGGTGTAGTGCAGGGCCGGGTAGATCCGCATCGGCTGCTTGTACGCGTTCTCGGCGGTGATCCGCTCGTACATGTCGAACAGGTTGCCGTACTTCGCCCGGATCTTCGGCTCGCCCTGCCGCTTGATGGCGTCGGCGAAGTCCAGGTACACGCCCCGCCCGCCGGGGCCGACCCCGCGGCCGTCGTCGCACGCCCGCTTGGCCGCCCGGCTGCTCACGTCGCGGGGCGCCAGGTTGCCGTAGCTCGGGTAGAGGCGTTCGAGGATGTAGTCGCGGTCCCCTTCGGGGATGTCGTTCGGGTGCTTCTTGCAGTCGGCCGGGTTCTTCGGCGCCCACACGCGGCCGTCGTTGCGGAGGGATTCGCTCATCAGGGTGAGCTTCGCCTGGTGGTCGCCGGCCACCGGGATGCACGTCGGGTGGATCTGCGTGTAGCACGGGTTGGCGAAGGCCGCCCCGCGCTTGTACGCGCGGTAGGTGGCGCTCACGTTGCACCCGTTCGCGTTCGTGCTCAGGTAGTACGTGTTGCAGTACCCGCCGGTGGCCAGCACCACCGCGTCGGCGTTGAACGACTCGATCTTGCCGCTCTCCAGGTGGCGGATGACGACGCCCCGCGCGCGGCCGTCGATGACGACCAGGTCGAGCATCTCGGTGCGGGGGAACATCTTGATGTTGCCGGCCGCGATCTGCCGGGCCATCGCCTGGTACGCGCCGAGCAGCAACTGCTGGCCGGTCTGCCCGCGGCAGTAGAAGGTGCGGGACACCTGGGCGCCGCCGAAGCTGCGGTTCTCCAGCAGCCCGCCGTACTCGCGGGCGAACGGCACCCCCTGCGCCACGCACTGGTCGATGATGTTCACCGACACCTCGGCGAGGCGGTGGACGTTCGCCTCGCGGGCGCGGTAGTCGCCCCCTTTGATGGTGTCGTAGAACAGCCGCCACACGCTGTCGCCGTCGTTCTGGTAGTTCTTGGCGGCGTTGATGCCCCCCTGGGCGGCGATGCTGTGCGCCCG
>CAYMHO010000607.1:0-2029 GCA_964390195.1 uncultured Fimbriiglobus sp.
ACTGGCTCGACCTGGCCCGGTACGCCGACAGCAACGGGTACACGGTGGACGGTGCCCGCAGCATCTGGCCGTACCGCGACTGGGTGATCAAAGCCCTGAACGACGACATGCCGTTCGACCGGTTCACCCGCGAGCAACTCGCCGGCGACCTGCTGCCCAAGCCGACGACCGACCAACTGGTGGCTACCGGCTTCCACCGGAACACGGCGTTCAACGAGGAGGGCGGGAGTGACCCCGAGCAGTTCCGCGTCGAGCGGACGATCGACCGCACGAACACCACCGCGGCCGTGTGGCTCGGGCTGACGATGAACTGCTGCCAGTGCCACGACCACAAGTACGACCCGCTCCCGCAGGCCGATTACTACCGCCTGTACGCCTTCTTCAACAACTGCGACGAGCCGAACGTGACCGTCGGCGGCACGCCCGAGTTGGAGAAGGAGGTGAACGAACTGACGACGAAGGCGAACGAGTTGAAGGCGGCGGGCAAGCTGGACGAGGGGAAGAAGATCGACGCGGAAATCAAGAAGCTCCAGGGCAAGGTGCCGACCTCGCTCATCCTGCGGGAGCGGAAGCAGCCCCGCGAGACGCACGTGCAGATCCGCGGCGACTTCCTGCGGAAGGGCGACCTGGTGCAGCCGAACTACCCGTCGGCACTCGGCAAGACGCCCGAGGGGAAACTCACCCGGCTGGATTTGGCCAACTGGCTGACGAGCGCCGACAACCCGCTCACCGCCCGCGTGGTGGTGAACCGGGCGTGGCAGCAGTTCTTCGGCAAGGGGTTGGTGGAGACGGAGAACGACTTCGGGTTGCAGGGGAGTATGCCGACCCACCCAGAGTTGCTCGACTGGCTGGCGGTCGAGTTCCGGGAGAAGGGTTGGAGTTTCAAGAAACTGCACCGCCTGATCGTCACCTCGGCCACCTACAAGCAGTCGTCCGTCGGCCGCCCGGACCTGACTAACGCCGACCCGCTGAACAAGTTGCTCGCCCGGCAGAACCGCAACCGCCTTGAGGCCGAGATCATCCGCGACGCCGCACTCACCGCCAGCGGGTTGCTCACCCGCAAGGTGGGGGGGCCGGGGGTGTACCCGCCGCTGCCGAAGGAGGTGTTCAGCTTCACCCAGAGCAACCACGCCTGGAACGAGAGCAAGGGGGACGACCGCTACCGCCGCGGCATGTACACGTTCATCTGGCGGCAGAGCCAGCACCACCTGATCACCACCTTCGACGGGGCCGACGCGCAGGTGGCCTGCACCCGCCGCAACCGCAGCAACACGCCGCTCCAGGCGTTGCACCTGGCGAACGACCCGGCGTTCGTCGAGTTCTTCGACGCCCTCGGCAAGCGGATCGTGAAGGACGGCCCGGCCGACGACGCCGGCAAGGTGGCGTTCGCGTTCAAACTGTGCTTCGCCCGTGAGCCGAACGAGAAGGAGAGTGCGGCGATCCTGGCGTACCTGAAGAAGCAGGACGGCGACGACGCCAAACGCTGGGCGGCGGTCGGGCGGGTGCTGATGAACCTGGACGAGTTCGTGACACGGGAGTGAAACGGCGGGCGGCGACGACGGCAAGATGGCCGTGTGGGATGTGGACTGAATCCCCACGTTAACACCGCGGCCGGGGTCTATCGCCTGGGGGGAGTGGCGAGGGCATGACGCCGCCCAGTCCCCACCGCGGGAGAGCGTGGGACGCCCGGTTTCAGACCGGCGTTAACCTTTCGCACACCCGTGCGGGGAACTCAGACATGGCCGGGGAGGAAAACTCGGCCGGCGGAAAACCGCCCCTTGTGCCGGACACCGGCGGCGGGAATAATCACCCCCATCACCCGCCCCCGCATCCCGGACGTGGGGGCGGCCCTCGGCCGGCTCGAGCGGGGTCCTCGGTCATGTCGGATCAGCCCGAAAGCGACATCTTCCAACTGAACGGCCGGGTGCGGCCGGACGTCACCGACGAGTGCACCGCCCGCGCGCTGCGGGACAGCCTCGGGCACGCCCGCAGCACCAACTGGGACAGCGTCCGCACCCCGCACCTGTTC
>CAYMHO010000608.1:0-2011 GCA_964390195.1 uncultured Fimbriiglobus sp.
CGACCGCCCCCACGTCTGCTATCACTAGTTCGCGGACGGACCAGTCCGTTAATTATTCAAACCCGACCGGACGGACCAGTCCGTTAACTAACCCCGCGAGTCGCGGTTGACGCCTCATGTCTGATTCCGTGCGATCACCCGGCCGACCCGAAGACCCCGTGCTCAAGGCCCGGCGGGAGGACGAAATCCTGACCGCCGCGGCCAAACTGTTCGCCCAGCAGGGGTACGCCGACACTCAGATGCAGACCATCGCCGACCACCTGGGCGTGGGCAACGGCACCGTCTACCGCTACTTCCGCACGAAGGAAACCCTTTTTCTGGCCACTGTCGAGCGGGGCCTCGCCGAACTGACCGCGGAGATGGACACGGTCATGGCCGGCGACGGCGACCCGTTCGACCAGATGCGGGAGGCGGTCCGCACGTACCTGCGGTTCTTCCACCGCCGCCCGGAGATGGCCGAGCTGTTCATCCAGGAGCGGGCCGCCTTCCGCCACCACCACCGCCCGCTCTACTTCGTGTCGAAAGCGGAGGAGGATTGCAAACACGCCGAATTCTTCGCCCGCCTGACAGCCGCCGGGCTGGTCCGCGAGATGCCGATGGAACGGTTCTTCAACGTCATCGCCGACCTGCTGTACGGCATCGTGCTGACGAACCTGCTGAGCGGGCGCAGTGTCGATCCGGACGCCCAGGCGGACGACGTGCTCGACGTGATCCTGACCGGGGTGCTGTCGGACCCCGCCCGCAAGAAACTGCTCCGCAAGAGGGGGATGTGATGAGGGTTCGAGTCCCGGCGGCCGCGGCCGCCCTCCTGCTCACGCTGACAGTGGGCTGTCAGCCGAAAGGCCCGGACGCCGGGCCGAAGGTGGTGCCGGCGGTGCCGGTGACGGTCGCCCCGGTCGCCGCCAAGACCGTCCGCCGGGCCATCCCGGTGACCGGCACGCTGAACGGGCAGGGGGACGTGACCGTCTCCCCGAAGGTGGACGGGCAGGTGGTCACCCTGTGGCACGACATCGGCGACGAGGTGCTGCCCGGCGAGGTGCTGTTGGAGTTGGACACGACCGACTACGAACTGGCGGTGCGGCAGGCGCGGAGCGAGGTGAACGTGCAGGAGAAGCAGGTGGCGGTGGCAAAGGCGCAACTGGCGGTGACGGCGCCCCCGATCACCCGGGCGAAGGCCAACTACGAGCGGGTGAAGGGGCTGCCGGCGGCGAGCGGCACGGAGAAGGACACGGCCGAGGCGGATTACGAGTCGGCGAAGGCGAACAAGCTGGCGGCCGAGGCAGGGGTGGAGGCGGCCGAGGCCGGGCTGGAGGTGCGGCGGCGGGCGGTGGCCGTCGCCGAGCAGCGGCTGGCCGACGCCAGCCTGCGGGCGCCACAGCCGGCCGGGTGGGGCGGGTGGGCGGCGGCGGTCGGCCCGGCCGCCCCACCGTTCCGGTACACCGTCGCCGCCAAAATGGTGTCCGAAGGGGAGATGGTCCGCAGCTTCCCCGGCACGAACGCCTACCGACTGGTCGTCTCCTATGCCCTCAAGCTGCGGGTGACGGTGCCCGAGAAGCACTCCCCGGAGGTGAAGGTCGGCCAGCCGGTGGACGTGCGGGTGGAGGCGTTCCCGGCCGTCGTCTTCCCCGGCACCGTCGCCCGCCTCAGCCCGACGGTCGACCCGCAGACCCGCACCTTCCAGGTGGAGGTGGCGGTGCCCAACCCGGACGGGCGGCTGAAAGCGGGCGGGTTCGCGCGGGCGGACGTGGTGGTCGGCACCGCCGAGGCGGTAGTCATCCCGCCGAACGCGCTGGTGGTGTTCGCCGGGGTGAGCAAGGTGTACGTGGCCGACGGGGACAAGGCCCGCGAGGTGCGGGTGGAGGTGGGCGACCGCGGCCCCGACTGGGTGGAGGTGAAGGGCGACCTGAAGCCGGGACAGCAAGTCATTACGAGCGGGTTCATTCAACTTTTCGACGGGGCGGCGATCACCCTCCGCAAATGACCATGGAGCCGCGGAGCGGCGGCCGGGTGT
>CAYMHO010000609.1:0-2007 GCA_964390195.1 uncultured Fimbriiglobus sp.
CGGCTACCGCAACCAGTACGACTTCGCGTTCAACGCCGACGGCGAGATGTTCGTGTACGACTCCGACATGGAGTGGGACATGGGCATGCCGTGGTACCGCCCCACCCGCGTGACGCACACGGTGAGCGGCGGCGAGTACGGCTGGCGGTCGGGCACGGGCGTGTGGCCGAATTACTACCCCGATTCCTTGCCGGCGATGGTGGACATCGGCCCCGGCTCGCCGGTGGGCGTCGAGTTCGGGTACGGGGCCAAGTTCCCGGCCAAGTACCAGAAGGCGCTGTTCATCTGCGACTGGACGTTCGGCACCATGTACGCCATCCACACCACCCCCGACGGGGCGACGTACAAGGGGGCGAAGGAGGAGTTCCTGAGCCGCACCCCGCTCCCGCTGACCGACGTGGTCGTCAACCCGGCCGACGGGGCGATGTACTTCACCGTCGGCGGCCGCGGCACCGGCAGCGAGCTGTTCCGGGTGACGTACACCGGCAAGGAGAGCACCGACAAGGCGGACGCGAAGACGCCGGAAACGAAGGAGCGGGCACTGCTGAAGCGAATCGCGGAGTACCACCAGCCGGCGAAGGACGCGAAGGCGGCGGTGGACTTCCTGCTACCCCTCCTCAAACACGAGGACCGGTTCATCCGCTACTCCGCTCGCGTCGCGTTGGAACACCAGCCGCTGAAGGAATGGCAGGACAAGACGGCCGGTGTCGATGACGTCAATGCGATCGTAGGCCGCGTGATCGCCCTCGCCCATCAGGGCGACAAATCGGGTCAGCCCATGCTCCTTCGGGAACTCGGCCGGGCGACGCCATCGGCGGTCACGGAAAAGGAACTTCTCGACGCCCTCCGAGCCTACCAGGTGGTCTTCACTCGCACCGGCGAACCCACCAAGGAAGCGGCCGAGTCACTCGTCAAGAAACTCGACCCGCTCTTCCCGCACAAGTCCGACACCGTGAACCGCGAGCTGGCCCAGGTGCTCGTCTACCTGAAGTCGCCGACGATCGTCGAGAGGCTGACGGCGGAGATGGCCAAGCCGAGCAAGCCGCTCACCACCGAGGGGCTGGACGAACTCATCCTGCGGAACCGCGGGTACGGCGGGACGGTGGCCAGCCTGATCAAGAACGCCGCCGACCAGCAGAAGCTGAGCTACCTGTTCACCCTGCGGAACGCGACCGTCGGGTGGACCCCCGCACGGTGGAAGGTGTGGTACGACTTCCTCAAGGAAGCCCAGACGAAGGCCGGCGGGGCGAGCTACCAGAAGTTCCTGGTGAACATCGAGAAGGACGCCTACGCCAACATGTCCGACACCGACCGGCTGGCCGTCGAGGCGGCCAAACTCCGCCCGGCGTACAAGGCGAAGGAACTGCCCAAGCCGACCGGCCCCGGCAAGGAGTGGACCACCGCCGACCTGGTGGCACTGGAAGCGAAGCTGAAGGCCGGGCGGAACTTCAAGAACGGCGAGAAGGCGTACGCCGCCGCCCGGTGCGTGGTGTGCCACCGCTTCGCCACCGACGGCGGGGCGACCGGCCCGGACCTGACGCAAGCCGCCGGGCGGTTCGCCCTGAAGGACCTGGCGGAAGCGATCGTCGAGCCGAGCAAGGTGATCTCCGACCAGTACAAGGCGTCGGTCATCGAGACGAAAGGCGGGAAGACGGTGACGGGGCGGGTGGTGTCGGAGGTGGACGGCAAACTGCTGGTCGTGACCGACCCGGAGGATTCGACGAAAGTGGTGGAGGTGGCGAAGACGGAGGTGGACACGAACAAGCCGTCGGCCACGTCGCTCATGCCGGCCAAGCTGATCGACCCGCTGAACGAGGCCGAGGTGCTCGACCTGCTGGCGTACATCCTCAGCCGCGGCGACCCGACCCACCCAGCGTTCAAGAAGTGAGCCGGGCCAGTGTCTTGACTGGGAGCGCGGGCGTGCCCCCCCCCCCGGAACCCGGCGGGGCCCCCCCCCGCCCCCCCCCCCCCCCCAAAAACAAAAAGGCGGGGGGGACTAAGAGAACA
>CAYMHO010000610.1:0-1995 GCA_964390195.1 uncultured Fimbriiglobus sp.
TCCAGGGGTTGCGCTCGCCTGCGGCTCGCTCCACCCCTGGCTAACAACTGCCGCCCCTCCGGGGCGGGTGGTTCGTTTCGCCGTTGGCGGTTTCTCGGGAGGGTCGGCCCTTTGAACACCCCCTCTCCATGCATGGAGAGGGGGATGGGGGGTGAGGTCTCAACCGCCTACACCACCTCGCTCCCCAGGCTGATCTCCCCACCCAGGTACTCGGCCACCGGGTGTGCCCGCAGGGCGTTCTGGATCTGTAGCAGGACGCCTTTCACCACCTCCGTTTCCGGCCCGACGGCGGCCACGGCGAGTGTGATCTGGCGGTGGTCGTCGAGCGTGTCCACCTCGGCGGCAGACACGTTGAACTGCCCCTTCAGGCGGTCGAGGACCGACCGCACCACCTGCCGCTTGTCCTTGAGCGAGCGGGCGGCGCGGACGAGCAGCCGGACTCGGAGCAACCCCACGACCATTTTCGATTGCCGACTGATGACCGAAGGCGGGCCGCGGGCACCCGCCTTCAATCGAAAATCACCACTCGAAAATCGACAACTACAGCGTCCGCTGCTTGATGTCGATGCGGTAGGCTTCGATCACGTCGCCCACCTTCACGTCGTCGAACCCGGTGATCTTCACCCCGCACTCGAACCCCTCGCGGACCTCCTTGGCGTCGTCCTTGAACCGCTTCAGGCTGTCGAGACCCAGGGTCTTCTCGGCCGGCGGGTAGATGACGGTGCCCTCGCGGATGACCCGCACGCGGGCGCTCCGCTCGATCACCCCGCTGGTGACGTAGCACCCGGCGATGGTGCCCACCTTGCTCACCTTGAACGTCTCGCGGACGATCGCCCGGCCCAGGTGGACCACCTCCTCGATCGGCTTCAGCCGCCCCTCCAGGGCCGCCTTCACGTCGTCCACCAGGTTGTAGATGATCTGGTACTCGCGGAGGCTGATGCCACGGCCCTCGGCCAGCTTCAGGGCGGCGTCGTCGGCGGTCACGTTGAACCCGATGACCAGCGTGTCGGCCGGGCTGGTGAGGGCGAGCGTCACGTCCGCCTCGCTGATGGCCCCGATGCCGGCGCTCAGCACCCGGCACCGCACCTCCTCGTGCACCAGCTTCTCCAACTCCTTCTTGATGGCCTCCACCGACCCGCGGGCCTCGGCCTTCAGGATCACCTTCAGCTCGGTGATCTTCATCTTGGCGTGCTGCGCCCGCAGGCTGTCGATGCTCACCGGGCTGAACTTGTTCAGCTCCTGCTCGCGGATCAGTTGCCGCTCCTGCTCGGCGATCTCGGCCGCCTTGGCGATGTCCTCGACGAAGTAGAACGGGTCGTCGGCGTCGGGCACCACGTCCAGGCCGTACACCTTCACCGGCGTGCTCGGGCCGGCCTCGTCGACCTGCTTGCCCATGTCGTCGAACATGGCCCGCACCCGGCCGTGGCTGGCCCCGCACAGGATGACGTCCCCCTTGCGGAGCGTACCCTGCTGCACCAGCAGGGTGGCCATCACCCCCTTCTCGCCGTCCAGGTACGCCTCCAGGCAGGTGCCGCTCGGCTTGTGCTCCGGGTCGGCCACCAGCGGCGGTTCGGCCAGTTCGGCCTGCAGGGCGATGGCGTCGATCAGCTCGCCGACCCCCTGCCCGGTCATGGCGCTCGTCTCGATGAACTGCACGTCCCCGCCCATGTCGTCGGGCAGCAGGTTCAACTGGTAGAGCTGCCGCCGCGTCTTGTCGACGTTGGCGTTCGGCATGTCCACCTTGTTAATCGCCACGATGATGTCCACTTCGGCGGCGCGGGCGTGGGCGATCGCCTCCTCCGTCTGCGGGTACACGCCGTCGGTGGCGGCCACCACGATGACCGCGATGTCGGTCACGTTCGCCCCGCGGGCCCGCATCTTGGTGAACGCCTCGTGGCCGGGGGTGTCGAGGAACGTCACCGGCTTGCCGTCCTTTTCCACCCGCCACGCCCGCAGCACCTGGGTGATGCCGCCGGCCTCGGTGCTCACCACGTC
>CAYMHO010000611.1:0-1994 GCA_964390195.1 uncultured Fimbriiglobus sp.
GCATCAGCGGGATGGTGGAAGAGGACAAGATCCAGGAGCTGAAGCTGGCCGGGGCCGACGACTTCGAGCGGAAGCCGTTCGACATCGAGACCCTGATTGACAAGATGTGCAAGTTGCTCGACATGGAGCCGATGTCGATCGCGTAGTTCGGGCGATTTGGCAAGGGCGGGGCGTCTGGCGTGCCGATACCACACTCACGGCACGGCGGACCCCCGCCCTCGCTCTTCCACCGTTCCGGCGAAGGACTCTTCCGGTGAACACGGCGGCGACTCACCCGGTGCTGGCGCGGGCTTGGCTCCGCCCGTCCGACGCCGCGCTGCTCGCCCTCGCCGACGATTCGGTGGACGCCGACACGGCCCGCCGCGATCCGGGTCTGGTCCTGCACTTCCTGCGGTATTCCCGCCCGACACCCGAGCCGGATTCGTTGGTTCTGGATGCGGTCGTGCTGTCCCAACCGGGGCTGTGCGAGACCGCGGCCAGTTTGTTGGAGGGCGAAGGCGACCCGCGGCCGGTGGACGGCGAAGCGGTCGAACGCGGGCTGAAACTGGCGGACGCGGCGGAGCGAATGGCGACCGAAACCGGGAAGTGTTCGCCGGACGCCGCGTGGTGCGTCGGGCTGCTCGCGGGGTATTTCAACAACCCTCTCCCCTCGAGGGAGAGGGTGGACGGTCGAGCGGAACGAGAACGGCCGGGAGAGGGGTGCGAAGGGCCATCAGACCCCTCTCCCCGTCCGGGGCTGCGCCCCGTCCGACCCTCTCCCTCGAGGGGAGAGGGTGACAAGCCGCTTTCTCCTGCCGTAGCCCGCAAGCTCCTCGCCCGCTGGCGACTGCCGGCGTGGGTGACGGTGGGCGTCGGGTTCCCCGAACTGACTGTCGAAGATGGCGTCGCCCTCGGCGGGCACCGCGGGGTGTTGGAGGTGCTGCGGTCCGCCTCTGTTGTAGCCGGGGTCTGTGACCCCGGACCGGCCTCACAGAGGCCGGCTACAGCGAACCCCCTCTGGCCTCGCCTCCTCCGTCTGGCGGCGAAGGCCCGCCGCCGGTCGGCCGCCCAACTGGTCGCCGAACTCGAAGCCCGCATCGACACGCTGACGGAACTGCTCGCCGAATCGCGGCAGGACTTCGACACCGCCGTCCGGGACGCCAAACTCGACGGCCTCGCGGAGTTCGCCGCCGGTGCCGGCCACGAGATCAACAACCCGCTCGCCGTCATCGCCACCAACGTGCAACTGCTGCGGGGGGAAGAGGATGACGAATCGCGGCTGACCCGTTACGACAGCGTTCTACGGCAGACGAATCGCATCCACGACATCCTCGCCGGCACGCGGCAATTTGCCCGCCCGCCGCAAGCGAACCCGGCCCTGCTCGGCCTGTCCGCGTGGGTACCGGCGGTGGCGAAGGAACTGGTGCCGACCGCCGACGACGCCGGGGTGACGATCGAACTGCCGGACGCGACGGACCCGGCGAAGGTGTGGGCGGACGCCAGCCATGTGCGGGCGGTGCTGGTCGCCCTCGGGCGGAACGCCATCGACGCGGCCGGCAAAGGCGGTTGGGTGCGGGTGAAAATCGAAACCGGCGACGAGTGGACGCAGATCGTGGTGGAGGACAGCGGGTCGGGGCCGACCGCCGGCATGGTGCCGCACCTGTTCGACCCATTCTACAGCGGGCGGAACGCCGGCCGCGGTCGCGGGCTGGGCCTGAGCGTGGCGTGGCGGCTGGCCAAGCAGAACGGCGGCGACGTGCAATTCGACCGAACCGGCGGGGTGACGCGGTTCGTCCTGACCCTGCCGGCCGAACCGGCGGACTACCTGCCACTCCCCGAACGCCGCACGGCGTGACACGTCTTGTAGGGCGGTCGAGCGGGGAACGCGACCCCCACGCCGCGGAGTGGCGGGCGGTCGGAACTGGTGGTCCTCTTTCACTCGCGTGAAGTTCGCAACCATGCCCACCTCTCCCCGCTGGGGAGAGGTCGCCGGAGTGAACGCAGTGAACCCGGCG
>CAYMHO010000612.1:0-1972 GCA_964390195.1 uncultured Fimbriiglobus sp.
GCCCAGCCACAACGACTTACGGCACGATTGCAATAAGTTGGCGCGCGTCGGGCTACCAGTGCGGTTTGATCGGCGACGTCCCTTTCCTGTCGGCCGAGGTGCGAGTGGCAGCGGCCCGCGGGTCAGGTCTCATTTCTACCGGCTGGCGGTTCGCCCCCGGTTCACATACGCTGTCTTCACCCCACCCGCCCGGAGCACCCTCTCATGCTTCGCTGGTCCGCGGTCGCCGCCCTCCTGTTCGCCACCACCCCCCTGCCCGCCGCCGACACCAAGGCCGGGTTCGTCACCAAGTCGCACAAGAACGCCGACGGCACCACCTGCGAGTACGTGGTGTTCGTCCCGCACACCTACGACGGGAGCAAAGAGTTCCCGATCATCCTGTTCCTGCACGGGGCAGGGGAGACGAAGGGCGGGCAGAAGATGCCGGTCGAGCAGGGCATCGGCCCGCACATCAAGCGGCACGAGAAGACGTTCCCGGCGTTCGTCGTCATCCCGCAGAGCGAGAAGCGGACGTGGCAGGCGGACAGCGACGACGGCAAGCGGGCGATGGCCATGCTCGACGCGACGATGAAGGAGTACAAGATCGACGCCACCCGCCAGTACCTGACCGGGCTGAGCATGGGCGGGTACGGCACCTGGAGCCACGCGGCCGCCTACGCCGACCGCTGGGCATGTTTCGTGCCGGTGTGCGGCGGGGTGCGGACGGCCGACGACGTGAAGACGACCGCCGAGAAGGTAAAGGGCCTGCCGTGCTGGTGCTGGCATGGGGACAAGGACACGGCGGTGAAGGTGGAGAAGTCCCGCGAGCTGATCGAGGCGATGAAGAAACTCGGGGCCGAGCCGCGGTACACCGAGTTGGCCCACGTCGGGCACAACAGTTGGGACGCCGCCTACGCCACCCCCGAACTGGTCGAGTGGATGATGAAGCAGAATAAGAAGTAGGATCGACCTGAGACCTCACCCCCCGTCCCCCTCTCCCAGGGGAGAGGGGGTGTTCAACCGGCCGAAGTGTACCCTGAACCACGTTCGAGATCGGCGAGGGTCCGCGGTTCGATCAGCCCGGCGTCCGACTTGAACACCCCCTCTCCCCTGGGAGAGGGGGACGGGGGGTGAGGTCCATGACCCCACCAACCCCCCGCCCCTGTCTCCCTCCCGGAGTTCCCCCAATGTCCGCGAAGAAGAAGCAGTCCCGCCGCGGGTTCCTCGGCACCGCCGCCGTGGCCGCCGCCGGCACGGCCGTGTCCATGACCGCCAAGACGTACGCCCAGGTGCCGGGCGCGAACGAGGCCGTCCGCGTCGGCTTCCTCGGCGTCGGCGGCCGCTGCCAGCAGCACATCGACGTGGTGCTGAAGATGACCGAGCAGAAGAAGAACGTGCGGGCGGTGGCGGTGAACGACGTGTGGGACGGGCAGGTGGTGCCGGGGGTGATCAAGGGCCGCGGGCTGTACCCGTCGGCCGAGCGGTGCGGGCTGGACAAGGACGACAAGAAGCACGTGAGCAAAGACTACCGGGTGATCCTGGAGCAGAAGGACGTGGACGTGGTGTGCATCGCCACCCCCGACCACTGGCACGCGCGGATGGCCATCGACGCGATGGAGGCGGGCAAGCACGTGTACATGGAGAAGCCGATGACCCGCACCATCGCCGAGGCGATCGCGGTCGTCGACTCGGCGGTGAAGAACAACAAGGTGGTGACGGTGGGCGTGCAGAGCATGGCCGACCCCACCTGGCTGGCCGCCTACGAGTACATCAAGACGGGGAACATCGGCAAGGTGATGATGGGGCAGACGAGCTACTTCCGCAACAGCTCCGTCGGCCAGTGGCGGTACTACCCGCTCACCAAGGAGATGTCGCCGACCACGGTGGACTGGGACATGTGGCTCGGGCACGGGTTCAAGAGCGTGGACGACACCCCGCTCGGGCCGACCGCCAAGGAGATCACGGCCGAGACCGGTGACCCCGCAGAGACGCC
>CAYMHO010000613.1:0-1935 GCA_964390195.1 uncultured Fimbriiglobus sp.
GCTTCTGGATCAGGGTGGACAGCTTGAACCGCCCGCCCACCTTGTTCACGATCTCTTCTTCCTTCAGCTCGTCGAGCATGGCGAAACCCCCCGTTGTGTGAACTCGTGGTCGATCAGTTCCAGTAAGCGGGCGGTGGCGTTCGGCACGGTGTCGTTCACCACCCGCACGTCGAACTCCCCGGCCCGCGCCATCTCCTGCTCGGCGGTCGCCAGCCGGCGGGCGATCCGCTCCTCGCTCTCGGTGTTCCGCGCCCGCAGGCGGCGTTCCAACTCGCCCACGCTCGGCACGTCGAGGAACACCGACCGGTGATCGTCGGGGTACAGCCGCCGCACGGCCGCCGCCCCCTGCACGTCGATCACCAGCAGCACCCCCGACCCGGACAGCCGCGCGCCGTCCACTTCCGTCCGCGGGGTGCCGTAGTAGTCGTGCCCGTGGACGACGGCGTACTCGATCAGTTCCGTCTCACTGGCGATCGCCTGCTCGAACCGCTCCCTCGGCCAGAAGTGGTAGTCCACCCCGGCCTGCTCGCCCGGCCGCGGGTCGCGGGTGGTGGCGGTGACGGCCCGCCGCAGCGGGAACCGACACGCCTTCAGCACCGCGTCCACCACCGTGTTCTTGCCCGCCCCGGCCGGCCCGGACAGGACGAAGAGCGGGGGGAGGGAACTCGGGGCGCGGAACTCGGAACTCGGAACAGGGGAGGGCGGATCGGTGCGAGTGTCGTCATTCCGCATTCTGCGCTCCGCACCCCGCGTTACTCCACGTTCTGGATCAGCTCCCGCACCCGCTCCAGGTTCGCCTTGATGTCCACCACCCGCCGCGACACGCCCACGTCGCCGGCCTTCGACCCCATGGTGTTCGCCTCCCGCCCCATCTCCTGGACGACGAACTCCAGCCGCCGCCCGGCGCCGTCGCCCGCCCCGTTCTTCACCACCTCGGCGAACTGGTCCAGGTGCGCCGCGAACCGGGTCACTTCTTCGGACACGTCGGTGCGGTCGGCGAAGATGGCCACCTCGCGGATCAGGTGGTCGGCTTCCACCGTCACCCCGGCGTCGGCAACCGCCTGCCGCACCCGCTCGAGTATCCGGCCGCGGTAGTTGGCCACCACCGCCGGCAGGCACTCCTTCACCCCGCCCAGGGCGTCGGTCATGGTGGCGTGCAGGGCCATCAGTTCGGCCGCCATCGCCCGCCCTTCCTCCCGCCGCACGCCGTCCATCTTCTTCAGCGCCTCGTCCAGCAGCTTCTCCACTACGGGCCACTCGTCGGCGGGCAACTCGCTCGTGCCGATCACTTCCGGGGCGATGCCGGGCAACCCGAGGAGCCCGCTCAGCACGGCGTTCACTCCCGACGCGTCCAACCCGTCGCACGCCTCGATCACCTGCCGCTTGTACGCCAGCAGGGTGGCGGTGTCGAGCGCCGGGCCGGTCGCCCGCGCCCCGCGGTCCACTTGCACCCGCACCTGCACGCTCCCGCGGCGGACGTGCCGGCGGACCACCTTCTCCACCTCGCCCTCGAGCAGCGGGTACGGGTCGGTGCCGCGGACGGTCAGCTTCAGGTGGCGGTTGTTCACCGCCCGCACCTCGACGGCGACGGCGAAGCCGGGGCCGGTCCCACGGGCGGAGCCGAACCCGGTCATGCTGAGCAACACGGGCGTGGTCTCGGGGCGGGCGGGGGCGGGGACGTCAGTTGGCCGGCGCGCCCTGGTCGGGCGGGGTGCCGGCGGCGGTCGGGGTCTTGCCGTCGGAGAACGTCTTCACGCTGATCATGATGACCAGCACCCAGATGGCGGCCAGGTAGAGGGTGATCTTGGTGAACGCGTCGCCGGCCCGAGAGCCGAACGCGCTCGACCCGCCCGGCCCGCCGAACGCGCCGGCCAGCCCGCCCCCCTTGCCCCGCTGGATGAGAACGATGAACATGAGGACCAGGCTGAGGGCGAT
>CAYMHO010000614.1:0-1932 GCA_964390195.1 uncultured Fimbriiglobus sp.
GCCTGCACGGAGGTGATGGCTCCCTTCGTGGTGCTGGTGATCCGCTCTTGCAGTTCGCCCATCTCGGTGGCCAGGGTCGGCTGATACCCCACGGCGCTCGGCATCCGCCCCAGGAGGGCCGACACTTCCGAACCGGCCTGCGAGAAGCGGAACACGTTATCGACGAAGAACAACGTTTCCGTCCCGGTGCTGTCGCGGAACCACTCGGCCATGGTCAGGGCCGACAGGGCCACCCGCATGCGGGCGCCCGGCGGCTCGTTCATCTGCCCGAACACCATCGCCGTCGAGTCGATGACCGACTTGGCATCGGCCCCGGCGCCGGTCTTGGTCTCCTGCATTTCCAGCCACAGGTCGTTCCCCTCGCGGGTCCGCTCGCCCACCCCGGCGAACACCGAGTACCCCTTGTACTCCTTGGCGATGCGGGTGATGAGCTCTTGCAGAATGACCGTCTTGCCCAGCCCGGCCCCGCCGAACAGACCGGCTTTACCGCCCCGCGGGAGCGGCATGAGCAGGTCCACCACCTTGATGCCGGTGACGAGCACCTCGGACTTCGGCGACAGTTGGTCGAACTTCGGCGGCTCACGGTGGATGGAGCGGGTCTCGGTGAAGTCCACCGGGCCGCGGCCGTCGATCGGGTTGCCGAGCAGGTTGAACACCCGGCCGAGGGTGCCGAGGCCGACCGGCACGCTCAGCGGGCCGCCGGTGTCGGTCACGTCCATGCCGCGGACGAGGCCGTCGGTGGTGCCCAGCGCCACGCACCGCACCCGGCTGCCGCCCAGGTGCTGCTGCACCTCGCCGGTCAGGTCGATCTTCACCCCGCCGGCGGTGGTGGCGTCGATCTTCAGGGCGTTGTAGATCTCGGGCTGCTGCCCTTCCTCGAACTCGACGTCGAACGTCGAGCCGATGATCTGCACGATCTTGCCGGTCTTCTTCGCGGTGGCGACCATTGGGGGTCTCGCGTCGGTTGCTGTGCGGTGGTTCGTTCGTAGGTCGCGGTCGAGCTTCCCAACGGGAAGCGAGGCCCGACATGTTCTCGGGGCGTCGGGCCTCACGGTCCTTCGGACCTGTGCGACCACGACCTACCCGAGCCGATCCTTACTTCAGCGCCTCGCTGCCGGCGATCAGTTCGCTGATCTCTTTCGTGATGTTCGCCTGGCGGGTGCGGTTGTACAGCCGGCTCACTTCCTTGATCAGGTCGCCGGCGTTCTCGGTGGCCGCCTTCATGGCCACCCGGCGGGCGATCTGCTCCCCGACGGCCGCGTCCAGGAAGCACTTGAACAGCCGCACCTTGAACGCCACCGGCACCAGCTCGCCGAGGATGCCGGCCGCGTCCGGGAAGAACTCGTAGTTCACCTTCGGCCCGGCCGGGGCGGCCTCGGCGGTGACCTTCTTGCTAGTCGTTTCCACCGCCACCGACGACAGCGGCAGGAGCGTTTCCACCACCGGCGACTGCTTGGCGATGCCGTAGAACTTCTGGTACACGACGATCACCTGGTCCACCTGCCCGCTGGTGTACAGGTCGATGAACTTCTGCGCCAGCGTGTCCACCTCGTCGAACTGCGGCTTGTCCTCGAAGGTGGTGTAGGCGGCGGCGATCGGGATCTTCTGGAACTTGAAGAACTGCCCGCCCCGCTTGCCGGACACCTCCAGGTCGAACGGCGAGTTGGCGGCGTTCAGTTCGCGGATGCGGCCCATCGCCGCCCGCAGCACCCCGCCGTTGTACCCGCCGCACAGTCCGCGGTTGGCCGTCAGGACCAGCACCAGCGTCTTCTTCACCTGCGGGCGGAGTTGCAGCAGCGGGTGAGAGACTTCGCCGGCGGATTGCGTCAGGTCGGCGGCCAGTTCGGCGATCTTCTTGGTGTACGCGTCGGCCTCCATCGCCCGGTCGAGCGCCTTCTTGAAGCGCGCGGTGGCGATCAGTTCCATCGTCTT
>CAYMHO010000615.1:0-1920 GCA_964390195.1 uncultured Fimbriiglobus sp.
GCGACCGCGAGGGAGCGGGTGATTGAACACCCGCTCCCTCGCGGTCGCGGCTCGTGTAAATCCCATCCCTGAGACTTCCCACTTCGGCCATTCCCACGGGTGGGAACGGCCGCTGCAATCCGCACCGGAGCGGTGCGACAGTTCTGGCGGCGGACCGCGTTATTCGCCTGCATTTTCAGGCGGTTTCTGCGGTGCGTGTGGGCGGCGTGAAAGTGGTTCGCTTTTTGCGTAGGCCCGCTACCCGTTCCGGTGATGACCGCTACAACGGATGGACCGACCGGCCCCCGGGCACTCGCGACGCGGCATCGACCCTTCCCGACGGCAGGCGCAGACTCATGGCTGACGCACCGGCCTCACCGGCCACCCCGGCGAAAACCACCCCACTCACGCACACCACCAAGCGGGGGTTCGCTGCCTCGTCGATGGTGCTCGGCATCTGGGGCGCGCTCACCTTCTGGTGGTACCCGTACGGGCTGTGCGTGGCGGCCACGGCCACGGCGTTCGCCCTCATCAGCATCGTGATGGGCTGGCGGGCGGGCAAAGAGGGCCAGCACCTGGCCTGGTTCGGCCTGCTGTTCGGCGGCACCGGGGTGGGGGCGGCGATCACCGCCTATCGGTTCGTGCAGTTGGCGTTCGAAGAGACCCCGCCGCCGATCATCTCGGTGTGGTGGCCGTTCTAATCGGGCGAGCGCCCGCGGCTCCCAATGACCTCGCCGGTCGGTTCAGAATCAGCGGGCTGACACCCGCCGCTCGCGTGAGACTGTCATGGCGCAAGTGTTCCCGAAGAGCATGAACGTGGTGGCCCGCGTCAGCCTGCTGGCCATCCCCCTGCTGGCCGCCGGCGGCGGGGTGACGCTCGCCGCGCTGGTGCGGTCGGACTACGTGACCGGCGCCCGCGAGGTGACCGAGCAGCCGATCGCGTTCAGCCACAAGCACCACGTGTCGCAGTTGGGCATCGACTGCAAGTACTGCCACACGGCGGTGTACGACAGCGCGAACGCCGGCTTCCCGCCGACGAAAACGTGCATGAACTGCCACCAGCAGATCTGGCAGGGGGCGGACATCCTGGCCCCGGCCCGCGACAGCTACGACCGCGGCATCCCCATCGCCTGGACGAAGGTGCACAACGTCCCGCACTACACCTACTTCAATCACTCCATCCACGTGAACAAGGGGGTGGGGTGCGTGTCGTGCCACGGGCAGATCGACCAGCAGAACCTGGTGATGCAGTCGAAGACGCTGTACATGGAGTGGTGCCTGGACTGCCACCGCCAGCCGGAGAAGCACCTGCGGCCGGTGAGCGAGGTGCAGAACATGCGGTTCAAGGCGGCCGGGTACACCGAGCAGATCGCCGTGCTGGACGCGGCCGGCAAGCCGAAGAAGGACGCCCACGGCGACCCGGTCACGGAAACGAAGACCTACCACAGCCAGGCCGAACTGGGAGCCGAACTGAAGAAGCGGCACATGATCCGCGAGCCGCAGGTGATCACCAACTGCAGCATCTGCCACCGGTAAATGGTTCCCCTCTCCCCTGGGGGAGAGGGGGACGAAGGCATAAGTTGAGGACCGCGAATGCCCGCTGACCCCACCCCTGCCTCCCGCCCACCGGCCGACCCGCTGCCGGGCGTCGAGGCGTGGATGAACAGCCCGCAGTTCCGCGACCTGATGCGGGACGAGTTCCCGGAGGACGCGGGCGAGTGGCTCGACCCGGTCTCCCGCCGGGCGTTCCTCAGCCTGTCCGCCGCCGGCATCGCCCTGGCCGCCGGCACCGGCTGCAACCCGTCGTTCAAGGCTGCCTCCCAGCGGAAGGTGGTGCCGTACGTGCGGCAGCCGGAGCACATCCGGCCGGGCGTGCCGCTCTTCTTCGCCACCGCCATGCCCCAGCACGGCGGGGTCGGCCTCGGGCTGATCGTCAAGCAG
>CAYMHO010000616.1:0-1918 GCA_964390195.1 uncultured Fimbriiglobus sp.
CGATCAGCTCTTCCGGGTTGGTGCCCGCCCCCTCGCCGAACCGCGACTGGAACGAATACGGCCCCTTGTACGCCCCGCTGCCCAGCGCCACCGTCCCGCTGCCCGTCTTCAGGTCGCCCTTCCACTCCGCTTCGGCGTTCCGTGTCGGCATGGTGTGGTCCTCGTGATGCGACGGGCGACAACCTGGAGCCGGGGTCTGTGACCCCGGTATGACCCGGGGTCACAGACCCCGGCTACAGCAATGCAGGGTCAATCTAGCGGAATCGGCTGAGGCGGGGCGAGCGGGTCGGCCGCCTCGCCCGGCAGGTGCCGCGGGTCCTCGATGCCCACGTTGTCCGCCTGCGGCACCGGCGGGCGGGGCGGCGGCGGGGGGTACGGGTCGGGCAGCGGGTCCGGCACCGGGTCGGGGTGTGGGGACGGTGTCGGGTTGGGCACCGGGTCGGGATTGGGGTTCGGGGGCAGCATCATGTGGTCACACGGTGCGGGTGAGTTTGGTCAGTTTGGCGACGAGCGTCTTGCGGTTGCGGTTGGCCCGCTCGTACTCCAGCACCGCGTTCAACTGGCCGGCGTCCAGCCCGTCCGCCCGCTCGATCACCTGCGGGACGGTGAGCGCGTCGTACCCGTCGATGGGCGGGGCGGTGACGTGCGCTTGCGGCGGGTGGTGGGCCGGGTCCTCCGGGTCGGTGGAGGTGCGGTCCATCTGCCGGTCGAGTTCCTCCTCCAGCGTGGTGGTGGCGGCGTCCGGGTCGGTCGCCAGTTCCTCCTCCTCCGCCTCGTCGGCCGCCTCCTCGTCCGCCTCGTCCACCTCGTCCGCCTCGTCGTCGATCACTTCCTCGGTGTCGGGCAACGGGTCTTCCACCTCCTCGAACGCCCTGGGGCCGGTCGTCACCTCGTCCGAGACGCCTGCCGGTTCGACCCCGTCCACCTCCTCCGTGTCGGGGTCGGCGACGGCGTCGGCGACGGCGTCGTCCAGTTCGTCTTCGCCCGCCTGATCGACCACGTCGGTGTCGGTGTCCACCGCCCACTCGTCGCCGGCCACGTCGCCGGGGTTGCCGTGGGCGGAGTCGCCGTCCAGCATGGACGGGTCGTTGTGCGGGCCGCGCTGTCGGGACGGGTGCGGGTGGTCAACGGAATGCATTCCGGGTTCCTCGCGGTGTCGTCATGGAAGTGGCGGACCGTCCGCAACCGGCGTGCCGGCGGAAGTGGGCGACAGGCGGGCACGTCGGCTGTGGTGATCTGATGGTAGCCGCCCACCGGGCGCCGCCAACCGCAATGCGAACCGGCGACCCGTTCCGGGTCGCCGGTCGATGGTCACTCCTCTTCTTCCTTCTCCTCGTCCATCGGCCTCTTCTCCTCCTTGTCACGTTGCTCGTCCCGCTGCTCGTTCGGCTTCTTCTTCTTGTTCGCCGTCCGCAGGTCGTCGCGGGGGCGGGATTGGGGCGAACCCGTGTCGTGCGTGTTCTGCTGGCCGCGGTGGTCCATCGGAGATCCCTCGAACGGCCCGGTGCCGTTGGGCGAAATGGGCCGCACACCGTGTGCCGTCGGGGGGGGCGAAATTGAGTGTTAGCACCCCCGGTTCGGTCCGGTACAATGGCCGGGCTTGAATTCCCGCCCGCCGGTCGTCGTCCACCTCATTGGGAACGGAATTGACCCCGATGACCCGTGCCGCCTGTGCTCGCCCGGAACCGACCGACGAGGTGCTGGTCGGTCGCATCGCCCGCGGCGATGCCGCCGCCCTCGACGTGCTGTTCCACCGCCACCGGGCGGTCGCCTACCGGGTGGCCTACCGGCTGCTCGGGAACGAGCCGGACGCCCTCGACGCCGTACAGGACGGGTTCGTCAACGCCCTCACCCACCTGGGCCGGTTCGGCGGGCGGAGTTCGTTCAAGACGTGGCTGCTGCGGATCGTGAGCAACGC
>CAYMHO010000617.1:0-1915 GCA_964390195.1 uncultured Fimbriiglobus sp.
CGGGGTGTCCCGTCCGGGCGGTGGGGGGGTCTCCCGCCGCTCGGCTCGCCAGGTTACCCCCTGCCCCGTCCGCCGGTTGCCTGTATGACCGGGTGGTCGGCGGTCGTATACCAAACGGGTGCCGGGCCGTCGCCCGTCGAAAGGTTGTTCACCATGCTCGTTGTTATGCGGCCGAACGCCACCCCGGCGGAGATTGACCGGGTGGTAGACGTCATCAAATCGCAAGGCCTGACCCCGCACCCACTTCCGGGCGCCACCCGTACCGCCATCGGCATGACGGGCAACACCACCGCCGTCGAGAAGGGCACGTTCGAGGTGCTGCCCGGCGTGGACGAGGCCATCCGCGTCACCAAGCCGTTCAAGCTGGCCAGCCGGGAGATGAAGACCGACGACACGGCGGTGAAAACACCCTTCGGGAGCGTCGGGCCGGGCACGTTCGCGGTGATGGGCGGGCCGTGTTCGGTGGAGAACCTGGAAGTCACCCTCCGCACGGCCGAGTACCTGAAGAGCCGCGGGGTAGGGTTCCTGCGGGCGGGGGCGTTCAAGCCCCGCACCAGCCCGTACAGCTTCCAGGGGATGGGCGTCGAGGGGCTGAAAATCCTGGCCAAAGTGCGGGAGAAGACCGGCGTCGGGATCGTCACCGAGCTGATGGACACCGAGAACGCGTCGGCGGTGGAGGAGTACGCCGACGTCATCCAGATCGGCACCCGGAACATGCAGAACTTCAGCCTGCTGAAGCGGGTGGGCAAGTGCCGCAAGCCGGTGCTGCTGAAGCGGGGGATGAGCGCGACGCTGGAAGAGTGGCTGATGTCGGCCGAGTACATCCTGGCCGGCGGGAACTACGACGTGATCCTGTGCGAGCGGGGCGTGCGGACGTTCAGCGACCACAGCCGGAACACGCTCGACCTGTCCGTCATCCCGCCGGCGCGGGCGCTCACCCACCTGCCGATCGTGGTGGACCCGAGCCACGGCACCGGCAAGCGGGCGTACGTGCCGGCGATGGCCCTGGCCGGCATGGCGGCGGGTGCCGACGGGGTGATGATCGAGGTCCACCCCGACCCGGACAAGGCGCTCTCCGACAGCGCCCAGACGATCAGCTTCCAGACGATGGACGCGATCCTGGACAAGCTGCGGGCGATGGCACCGATCTTCGGGCGGACGATGAGTTAGCCCGACGCGCGAGCGAGGGGCGAGCCACAGTTGGGGCACTCCGGATGTCACGCTCCGTCAACCTGGACTTCTTCGCCGCCGAGGCCGACCTGCGGGCCGTCATCGATTTCGTCTTCTCGTCCACGGACGCAAGAGTGTTCGAGTCGTACTCGGAGTACGGGGCGGAGCTACGGGAGTTCCGCACGACCGACGAACTGGCTGCCGCCTTCCCACTGGGCACAGACCCGTACGGCAACGGGGAGGCGTTCACATTTCAACTCTGGTCCCCGTCCGTCATGCGGAAACTGATCATCCGCCGGTTCGCCCTGAACCCGGCAGCTTGTGACGGGCACACCTTCCGGCACAACATCGAAGGCGGTGGGCTGATGCAGTTGTACTTGGGTGGCGTGTGCGGACGGGTGGTGACCAAGTCGCACTTCGGCCACCAGAGTCAAGCGCGGGCGCGGGCGTGGGCGGCGGACGACGGGGTGAATTGGGAGGCACTCAAGACGGTCTCCAACCGCATCCAGTATCACATCCGCACACGACTCGCGGCCGGCAAGGTTCCCGGACGGCCGGTGCTTCCGCAAGCGTTCGAGTTGGCGAGGGGTGGGTACGCGCTCAAGTCAGCCACCCAATCGCCGGACTCCTTCGAGTTGCTGCCCGTAGCGAAGCCATCCAGACGACGAAAGTGACCTCCTTCGCCGGCTCGCCCCTCGCTCGCCAACTTATTGCAATCGTGCCGTAAGTCGTTGTGGCTGGGCGG
>CAYMHO010000618.1:0-1896 GCA_964390195.1 uncultured Fimbriiglobus sp.
GCGGACACCGCGGCGGCCGTACGGTTGCGGGGCCCCCCGCAGCCCCCCCCCGCGCCCCACGCGCCGCCCTCTCGCTCGCCGCCAAGAGGGTCAGTTGTGGGGTTGAACACCCCTCTCCATGACATGGAGAGGGGCCGGGGGTGAGGTCTTCCCGTTCCCAGTTGCCCTTGCCCCGGCCGGCCGGGTGGCGCACAATCCCTGCCCCTTGCCCCCGCAGGATGCGGACTCATGCCGTCAGCGGATGACGAGTCGATCGTGTTCTCCGCCCGCGTCCGCGTCCCCCCGCCGGTCACGCTGACGGTCGTCGTCCCCCTGTTCAACGAACGGGAGTCCCTGCCCGAGTTGCACCGCCGCCTGACCGCCACCCTCGCCGCCCTCGGGGCGGAGTACGAACTGCTGCTGGTGAACGACGGCAGCCGGGACGGCACGCGGGGACTGATCGACGCCCTCGCCGCGACCGACGGGCGGGTGCGGCCGCTGCACCTGTCCCGCAACTTCGGCCACCAGGCGGCCGTCACCGCCGGTCTGGAACACTCCCGTGGCGACTGCGTGGCCGTGCTGGACGGCGATTTGCAGGACCCGCCGGAGGTGCTGCCCGCCCTGCTCGAACGCTGGCGGGAGGGGTTCGACGTGGTGTACGCCGTCCGCACCAAGCGGAAGGAAGGGTGGGTGAAGCGGCTCGGGTACTTCGCCTTCTACCGGCTGCTGCGGGCGACGGCGGAGTTGGACATCCCGCTCGACGCGGGGGACTTCTGCCTGATGGACCGGGCGGCGGTGGACGCCCTCAACCGACTGCCCGAGCGAAGCCGGTTCGTGCGGGGGCTTCGGACGTTCATCGGGTTCCGGCAGGCCGGCGTGAGCTATGAGCGGGACCCCCGGTTCGCCGGCACCCCGAAGTACACGCTCGGCAAACTGGCCGCGCTCGCGGCCGACGGGGCGGTCAACTTCAGCACCTTCCCGGTGCGGCTGGTCGGGTGGGTGGCCGCGGCGCTGATCGTGGGTGGGCTGGCCGGGTTGGTGACACTCGGCTGTCAGTCGGCCGCCGGGGCGGAGCCGGCCGGGTGGGCGTGGGCCATCGCGGCGGCCGTCGGGCTGGTCGGGGTGCAGATCGGCTGCCTCTGGCTGGTGGCTTTGTACGTGTTGAAAATTTTCGCCGAGGTGAAGCGGCGGCCGTCCTACATTGTCGAACCGGATCCGTCCGCCAGGTGCCCGCGTGAGTACGCCCCGCCCGAACCGCCTGAAAGAGCTGGCCAAGGCCGCGATCCGCTGGGCGTGCGTGCCGCCCGTCTTGCCCGTGTGGGTGCAGTACCAACTGATGCGGCGGGTGGTGGGTGACAGCCGGGCACTGGAAGGGGCGACGCAGACGCTCGCCGGCCTGCCGGGCACCGTCGGGGCCATGCTGCGGGGGGCGTTCTTGCGGCTGGTGCTGGCGAAATGTTCGCCGACAGCAGAAGTGTGCTACGGTTCGTTACTCTCCCAACCGGGGGCGGTGATCGAAGACCGGGTGTACGTCGGCCCGCGGTGCCACCTGGGGCTGGTCCACCTGGAAGCGGACGTGCTGCTGGCCGCCGGCGTGCACGTGCCCAGCGGCGGGAAGACGCACTTCACCGACGACCCGACGGTTCCCATCCGGGAGCAGGGCGGGGAGCGGCAGGTGGTGCGGATCGGCCGCGGGGCGTGGGTGGGCAGTGCGGCGGTGGTGCTGGCCGACGTGGGCGAGGGCACCGTCGTCGGGGCCGGGTCGGTGGTGACCAAACCGCTCCCGCCGAACGTGATCGCCGCCGGCGTGCCGGCGAGGGTGATCCGCCACAGATTCCCGCCAGACGGCGGAGACCAACCACCCCCACCTCTCCCCGCTGGGGAGAGGTCGCCGGGGTGAACGGAGCGAACCCGGCG
>CAYMHO010000619.1:0-1892 GCA_964390195.1 uncultured Fimbriiglobus sp.
GCTCGCAGAACAGGCCGTCCTTCTCGGGCCGGTAGGTGCGGTAGTTGATCGTCTCCGGCTTCTTCACCTCGCCGAAGCTCCAGCTGCGGATGTCGTGCGGGCTGGCCAGCGAGATGCGGACGGCCCCGTAGTCGTTGATGCGGTCGTAGCTGCCGGTCTCGGCGGCGGCGGCGGCGGCGGCGGTGGACATGGAATCCCCTGGGGGTATGGGGTATCGGGTGTAGGGTATGTGCCACCGGGGTGTGCCCGATGGCGAACGGGAGGGGCCGGGGCATCGGGGGCAGAGGTCCGCCACACCCGACACCCCACACCCCAGACCCGGCGCTACGCTCGCTTCTTCTCCAACTGCATGTTCAGGCCGAGGCCGCGGATCTCGTGGGTGAGCACGTCGAAGCTGGCCGGGGTGCCCGCCTCCAGCGTGTTCTCCCCCTTCACCATGCTCTCGTAGATCTTGGTGCGGCCTTCCACGTCGTCCGACTTGACGGTGAGCAGTTCCTGCAGGATGTAGGCGGCGCCGTAGGCCTCGAGCGCCCACACCTCCATCTCGCCGAACCGCTGCCCGCCGAACCGCGCCTTCCCGCCCAGCGGTTGCTGGGTGATGAGCGAGTACGGCCCGGTCGCACGGGCGTGCACCTTGTCGTCCACCAGGTGGTGGAGTTTGAGCATGTACATGTAGCCCACCGTCACCGGCTGTTCGAACTTGTCGCCGGTGCGGCCGTCGAACAGGATGCTCTTGCCGCTGTCGTCGATGCCGGCCTCCTTGAACACCGCCTTGATCTCCGCCTCGACGGCCCCGTCGAACACCGGGGTGATGGCCTTGAACCCGAGCTTCGAGGCGGCGTACCCCAGGTGCGTCTCCAGAATCTGGCCCACGTTCATCCGGCTGGGCACGCCGAGCGGGTTGAGGATGATGTCCACCGGGGTGCCGTCCTTCAGGTACGGCATGTCCTCCTCGGGCAGCACCTTGCTGATGACCCCCTTGTTCCCGTGCCGGCCGGCCATCTTGTCGCCGACCGAGATCACCCGCTTGGTGGCCACGTACACCTTGACCATCTGCTGCACGCCGGTCGGCAGTTCGTCACCCCGCTTCAGGCTGTTCAGCTTCCGCTCCTGCTCGTCGATGAAGAACTGGATCCGCTCCCAGTGCCGGCGGTAGATCTTGTCGGCCGCCTTCAGCTTGTCCGGCGTGCGGATGTCCAGGTCGTCCATCTTGAACAGGCGGGCCTGCTCGGCGACCACCTTGTCGTCCTTGTCGGACCCGTAGACGGTCTTGTCCTTGCCCTTCAGGTCCTTCTTGTCCACCACTTCCGAGAGGGCGTCGATGAACTCACGGAACTGGGTGGCGATCTTCTCCGCGTAGTCCGTCTCGATCCGCCGCTCTTCCTTGATCAGTTCCTTCCGCTCGTCCTCGGTCATGCTGGCGCGGCGACTGAACTTGTGCGTCTGGATGACCACGCCCTCGACGCCCGACGGCACTTCCAGGCTGTCGTTCTTCACGTCCTCACCGGCCCGGCCGAAGATCGCGTGCAGCAGCTTCTCGTCCGGGGTCAGTTCCGACCGCGACTTGGGCGACACCTTGCCGACCAGGATGTCGCCCGGCTTGACGAACGTGCCGATCCGGACGATGCCGTTCTCGTCCAGGTTGTTCAGCGCCTTCGGCGACACGTTCGGGATGTCGCGGGTGAACTCCTCCTTGCCCAGCTTCGTCTCGCGGATCTCGATGTCGAACTCTTCGATGTGCAGGCTGGTGTACGTGTCGTTCTTCACCAGCCGCTCGCTGATGATGATCGCGTCTTCGAAGTTGTACCCCTCCCACGACATGAACGCGACCAGCACGTTCCGCCCCAGGGCCAACTCACCCTTGTAGGTGGCCGCCCCGTCGGCGATGATCT
>CAYMHO010000620.1:0-1887 GCA_964390195.1 uncultured Fimbriiglobus sp.
AGCATCGCCCTCACCCGCAACTTCTGGATCGACCCGAAGAGCGGCAACCAGTACTTCATCGCCGTCCAGTACCCGATCAACAGCGACCAGTTCAAGCGGTCCGACCTGTCCGACATCGTGGCCAAGAACACCAACCAGACCGACCCCATCCGCCTCAGTTCGCTGGTGACGATCCAGGAGACCTCCCGTGGGGTGGAGTTCAACCACGTCGGGCTGAAGCGGATCGTGGACGTGCTGGTGAACACCGAGAACCGGGACATCGGCAGCGTGGCCGCCGACATCGACCGCCTCCTCACCCCGGTGCGGGCCGAACTGCCAGACGGGATGAAGATCGAGATGAAGGGCGAGTATGCTCGCATGACCGAATCGGCCAACAGCCTGGGCGTCGGGCTGGCCCTCGCCGCGGTGCTGGTGTACCTGCTGATGGTGCCGCTGATGCGGTCGTTCGTGCAGCCGCTCATCATCCTGGCGGCGGTGCCGCTCGGCCTGATCGGGGTGCTGGGCATCCTGTGGGCCACCCGCACCAGCCTGAACGTGCAGTCGGAGATGGGGGTCATCTTCCTGGTCGGCATCGTGGTGTCGCAGGGGGTGCTGCTCATCGACTTCGCCAACCAACTGCGGAAGCAGGGCAAGCGGGTGCGGGCGGCAGTGACGGAAGCGGCGACCACCCGCTTCCGCCCGATCCTGATGACCTTCCTGGCAACCTTCCTCGACCTCCTGCCGATGGCGCTGGGGTTGGGGCGTGGGAGCGAAGCGCTCACCCCGCTCGCCCGCGCCGTGGTGGGCGGACTGGTGACGGCGACGGCACTCACGCTGTTCGTGGTGCCCATCCTGTTCACCCTGCTGATCCGCGACCCGAAGCCGACGGTCGCCACGCCTATCGCCGACGATGACGCGATCCATCTCGTGCCGGACGACGAAACACCCGGAGGCCGAACCCAATGACTGTCCCGCACGCCCACTCGGACGCGCACGCCCACGCCCGGCCGAATGCCCACGCACACCCGCATTCCAACCCGTACCCGCACTCTCCGCCGAGCGCCCGCAAGAAATGGCGGGGGCGATGGGTGATCGTCCTCGCTGCCATCGTAGTGGTCGGCGTCGGGGTCGGGGCGGCGGTGGTGGCGGGGGTCATCCCTTCGCCGTTCGAGCACCCCACCAAACACGCCCACGCCGCTCCCGCTCACAGTGCGAGCGACCCGACGGCGCGGGTCATCCGCCCGAAGGCCGCGACGAGCGTGCCCATCACCGTCGATCAAATGGCGGTGGTCGAGCCGTACTACCGGGCCGACCTGCGGGCGCGGGCGAGTGGGCTGGTGAAGGCGGTCCACCACGACATCGGCGATCAGGTGAAGCAGGGGGAGGTGCTGGTGGAGATCGACGTGCCGGAGTTGGTGCAGGACGTGGGGCGGGCGGAGGCGACCATCGTGCAGCGGGAGAAGGAACTGAAGGTGTCGGAGGCGAAGCTGAAGGACGCGAAGGCGGCGGTGCAGGTGTCCGCCGCGACCGTCAAACAGCGGGAGGCGGACGTGCTGGCGGTGTCCGCCACCCGCGACCTGAAGAAGGGACGGTACGAGCGGTTCGTCGAACTGGCCAAGAAGGGGGACGTGGTGGGCAGCGTGGTGGAGGAGGAGCAGCGGGACTATCTGGCGAGCGAGGCGGCGGTGACGGCGGCCAAAGCGAACGTCGAACGCGCCCGTGCCGATTTTGCCGAATCCGAGTCGAAGGTGGAGGGGGCGGAGGCCGATATTGAACTCAAGAAAGCGCTCATCGAGGGTGCGCGGAAGGATTTGGACAAGGCGAAGGCGGTGTCCGATTACGCCCGCGTGGTCGCCCCGTTCGACGGGGTGGTGGTCCGCCGCACCGTCGATCCGGGGTCGTTCGTGC
>CAYMHO010000621.1:0-1885 GCA_964390195.1 uncultured Fimbriiglobus sp.
CAATAACACAAGCGGCAAGCAGGGAGCTACCGTGAACGCCTGGATGGTCTGCTGCGGCAGTTGCAACCACCGCTGGAACCTGGTCGGTAGTTTCTCGGAGTACGAGCGGCAGGCGATCGAGAGCCGGCCGTGTCCGAAGTGCGGGGCGTACACCCTGAGCAGCCCCGAGCCCACCCGTCCGGCCGGCAAGAAGCCGATGTTCAACCGCCGGGTACGCTTCCAGCAGGTGGCGACGGCGGGGTGATCGGTTGAACCGGCGGCGTGAGCCGCCTGGGTCCACGAAACCCATGCGGCTCACGCCGCCGGTTCACCCAGAAGTATCCGTCCCACGCCTCGCTGTCGCGCCAACTCGACCACCTTCGCCGCGACGGCCACGTCCTCCAACCCCAGCCCGAGCGACTTGAACACGGTGACGTCGGCCGGCGACTGGCGGCCGGGGTAGCGGCCGACGAGTAAAGGGGCGAGTTCCTTCACGTCCGCCAGGTGGAGTACGCCGGCGTCGATGGCGGGCACGAAGTCGCCCGCCTCGCCCCGGGCCTGCTCCTTGCTGTCTACGCTCACCAGCGCCGCCCGCCGGAACACGTCCACGTCCGCCTCGGCCTTGCTGGGGAAGTTCGACCCGATCAGGTTGACGTGCGCCCCGTCGGCCAGCCACCTGCCGAACAGCACCGGCTCGCGGGAGGAGGTGGCGGTAACGATGATGTCTTGTCGGCCGGCCTCTTCCGGCAGACCGGCGGGCACGACTTCCGTCCCGCACACCCCGCTCATCTCGTCACAGAACGCCTTCAACCTGGCCGCGTCACGGCCGACGACCACCGCCTTGCGGACCGCCCGCACCTTGCACACCGCTTCGAGCTGGGTGCGGGCCTGCTTGCCGGTGCCGAACAGGCCGGCGGTCGTCGCGTCCGGGCGGGCGAGCAACTGGGTGGCGATACCGGTGGCGGCGCCGGTGCGGACCGCCCCGAGGTGGTCGGCCTCGATGATGGCCATCAGACCGCCGTCCTTCGGGTCGAACAGGTAGACGTGGAACTTGGCCCCGAACCGCCCGGTGGTGTACGCCTTCAGCCCGATGGCGTTCATCGTCTTGGCCGCCGCCGGCAGGACGTGCAGCATGACGTTGTCCGTCTGGCACCGCTGGCGGGGGACGTTCTGGGCCTCCTCGCACGCCCACTTGCGGAAGGCGGCCCCGACGGCGGCCAGTGCGACGTCCATCGTCAGCAGCCCGCGGACGTCGTCTTCAGTCAGGTACAGGATGGGCATGGCCACCTCCGATAGGGTGGGCCGCTCTCGCCGAGAGCGGCGTCAGAACCGACTCTCGGCGAGAGTCGGCCACCCTACTGACCCTTGTTCAGCCACTCGGCCAACTTCCCGAGTCCCTTCTCGATGTTCGCCCGGCTGCACGCGAAGCTCATCCGCACGAACCCCTCGGCCCCGAACGCCTCGCCCGTCACCAGGTTCACATGAGCCTGTTCCAGCAGCACCGTGCAGAAGTCGGTCGAGTTCGTCACCTTCTTGCCGCCGAAGGTCTTGCCGAAGTGGCTGCTCACGTCGAAGAAGGCGTAGAACGCCCCGTCCGGCTCGTGCACCTTCACCCCCGGCATCGCCTTGAGCAGTTGCAGCGTCAGGCCGCGGCGGGCGGCGAACTCGGTCCGCATCTCGGTCACGCACTTGGGCGACTCGGGCGAGTTGAGCGCGGTGATCATCGCGTACTGGCTGACGCTGCTCGGGCAGCTCGTCTCCTGGCTCTGGATGGTGTCCATCGCTTTGACGAACTGTGGCGGGGCGATCGCCCAGCCGATCCGCCAGCCGGTCATGGCGTAGCTCTTGCTGGCCCCGCTGATGGTGATGGTGCGGTCCTTCAACTGCGGGCGGAGGGTGGCCACGC
>CAYMHO010000622.1:0-1884 GCA_964390195.1 uncultured Fimbriiglobus sp.
GTTCGTGCCGAACACCACCGTCGGCATCGGGCTGATCGCCGAGGGGTTCCCGTGGAAGGCGGGCGAGAACGTGGTGCTGGCGGCCGAGGAGTACCCGTCGAACCAGTACCCGTGGCTGAACCTGCAAAGCCGCGGGGTGGAGGTGCGGCGGGTGCCGAGCCGCGGCAATCGGGTTGAACTCGACGACATCACCGCCGCGATGGACGGCAACACGCGGGTGCTGAGTGCCAGTGCGGTGCAGTTCGCCAGCGGCTTCCGGGCGGATCTGGACGCACTCGGCGGACTGTGTCGAAGCCGTGGTGTGTTCTTCTTCGTCGATGCCATCCAGGCGCTCGGCGTGTTCCCGATTGACGTGCAGAAAACACCCATCGACGCCCTTGCTGCCGACGGGCACAAGTGGCTGCTCGCCCCGGAGGGGGCCGGCCTCGCGTACATCCGCCGCGAGTGGGTGAACCGCCTGCACCCCATCGGCGTTGGCGCGCACAGTGTGGTGAAGCCGTTCGAGTACAGCACCATCGACTTCACCCTGAAGCCGCACGCCGGGCGGTGGGAGGGCGGGGCGCTGAACGTGCCGGGGCTGTGGGCGCTCGGCGCGAGCCTGGATGTGCTGCTGAACGCGGGCCCCCCGAACGTGGCGGCGCGGGTACTGGAACTGACGGATTACCTGTGTGAACGGGTGACGGCGGCCGGGTGCGAGGTGTTCAGCAGCCGCACCGGGAACGACCGTTCGGGGATCGTGTCGTTCACCAAACCGGGCCACGACCAGAAGGAGTTGATGAAGCGGTGCCGGGCGGCCGGGGTGATCGTCAACTGCCGGGCCGACCGCCTGCGGGCGTCCCCGCACTGCTACAACACGTTCGACGAGATCGACCGCCTGGCCGACGTTCTCCGCGGTTGACCGTCCCGCCGAGGCCACCATGCGAACCCCCGCCGCCCTCCTCGCCGCCGCCCTGTTCACCGTCTCCGGGAGTCCGCTCGTGACGCCCAGCCACTCGGCCGACCCGCCGCCGTCTGCGAAAGCCGCCCCGACACTCACCAAGGAGCGGGCGTCGGCGTTCGCCAAACTCGCCCTCCGCAACATCGACCAGCCGCTCCCGCACAAGCCGGGGGTGGTGTGGGCGAAGGCCGATGAGGTGAAGCCGCCGAAGGAACTACACCCGGCCTTCTTCGGCTGCTTCGACTGGCACTCGGCCGTTCACGGGCACTGGATGCTGGTGCGGGTGCTGAAGTTGCACCCCGACCTGCCGGAGGCGAAGAAAGCCCGTGAGGTGCTGGCCGCCCACCTGACCGCCGACAACATCAAGGCCGAGGTGGCGGTGTTCGCCCGGAAGGAAAACAAGTCGTTCGAGCGGCCCTACGGCTGGGCGTGGCTGCTCAAGCTGGCCGCCGAGTTGCACACCTGGGACGACCCCGACGCCCGCACCTGGGCGGCCAACCTGAAGCCGCTCGCCGACCTGATCGCCGGCCGGTACATCGAGTTCTTCCCGAAGCAGACGTACCCGGTGAGGTCTGGGGTGCATTCGAACACCGCCTTCGGGCTGGCCTTCGCCCACGACTACGCCAAGGCGACGAACGACAAGAAACTGCGGGAGGCGATCGAGGAGCGGGCGAAGGCGTACTACTTGAAAGACGCGGACGCCCCGGCCCGGTGGGAACCCGACGGCACGGATTTCCTCTCGCCGAGTTTGTGCGAAGCCGACCTGATGCGGCGGGTACTGACGCAAGATGAGTTTCAGGCGTGGCTGACGCAGTACCTGCCGGGGCTAGGGAAGGGGGAGCCGGCCACGCTGTTCACCCCGGCCACCGTGACCGACCGCACCGACGGGCACCTGGTCCACCTGGACGGACTGAATCTGAGCCGGGCGTGGTGCCTGAAGGGGATCG
>CAYMHO010000623.1:0-1877 GCA_964390195.1 uncultured Fimbriiglobus sp.
GGTGCCCCGGGGGGCCGCCCCGCCCCCCCCCGACCAACTCGCCGCACGGGCGGGGTTGGGGGGGGGGGGGGGGGGGGCCGGCCGCCCCCCCGCCCCCCCCCCCCCCCCCCCCGTCGGCGGAGGAGTGGATCGCGGCGTGGAATGCTTGGGGTGACGCCCACGCGGTTCCGGAGGTGGTCGTGGATGACAGCCGCGAGTCGTTCTACGAGGGGCGGGAATGAAGGTGCTGATCGACACCAACATTCTGCTACGGCGGTTGGAACCCGCCCACCCACAGTACGCCCTCGCCGACGTTGGGGTGGCCAAACTGCGTTCGCGAGGGGCCCAACTGCACCTCGTGTCGCAGAACCTTTACGAACTGTGGGTGACGCTCACCCGCCCGGTGGCGGTGAACGGGTTAGGCAAGTCGGTCGCGGAAGCGACGGCGACACTCACGCAACTCGCGGCCACGTTCACCGTCCTCGACGACACCCCGGCCGTGCGGACCAACTGGTTTCAGCTCGTGACCACCCACGCCGTGAGCGGGAAGAACGCGCACGACGCCCGGCTCGTCGCCGCCATGCTCGCCCACGGGCTGACCCACCTGCTCACGTTCAACGCGGCCGACTTCCGGCGGTTCACCGCCGTCACCGTCACCGTCGCCGACCCGGCCGGCGTGCTGGCCACCCCGTAACCCACCCCCGAGGGCGTCCCGTGTTCGTCACCGCACTGCTGGCCGCCACACTCGCCGCCCCGGTCCCGAAGGTGAAGGCCCCAGAGTTGTACTTCCCCACCGTCGAGGGGACGCGGTATGTGATGCAGCGGAAGTCCGGGGGCGAGACCGTCGAGACGACGCACACGGTCACGAAGGTGGTCGAGAAGGACGGCACGTACACGGTGACGGTCAGCCGCGACGTCAGCGGGCAGGTCGTCGAGTTCAAGTACGAGGTGTCGGCGAACGGGGTGTTCGCACTGCCACGGGGTGACGAGAAGGGCGAGCCGCGGGCGGTGTTCAAGCGGCCGGCGAAAGGAGGGGAGACCTGGACGACCGAGCAGACGGGGCCGGGCCAGGGGGGCACCCGGACGACCACTTACACCGTGGGGAAGGAGGAAGAGGTGACGGTGCCGGCGGGCAAGTTCAAGGCGGTCGTGGTCGCCGCGGAGACCACCCTCGGCGGCCGCGTGTTCAAGAGCACGTCGTGGTACGTGGCCGGGGTGGGGATCGTCAAAACGGTTGCCCAGAGCGACGGCATCGAGCAGGTGCAGGAGATGAAGGAGTTCACCCCCGGCAAGGCGAAGTGACGGGTTCGGACCGGTTGCTCACTTCACCCGCCAACCTGTCCCCCACGGGCAGCGGGGTGTCGGTCAAGGCCGGCTGTGTCGGCCGGGTGCTCGCCGGAGGGGCAGTCGGCTTCGGAAGGAACGGCTTCTCGAACAGGCGGTACCACGCCCACGCGGTGGCCGGCACGACCACCACCGCCACAGCCCCGGCGACGTAGAAACTGCCGCCCAGCCGCCACTCGACCGGCAGCACCGCCTCGCTGGCGAAGATGAGCCGCAGCACCGGCATGTGGATCAGGTACAGGCTGTACGACCAATCGCCGCACCACGCCAGCACGCCCCGCCCGCGGGCCAGCCGGGTGCCTGGGGTCGGCTCCGACGCCGGCGACACCAGCAGCGACAACACCCCCACCGACGCCACCGCCAGCCAGAACTCGTGCCCCGCCCACAGCACCGGGATGTGGCTGCTCGCCACCCCCGCCGCCGCCGCCCCGACCGCCACCGCCAGCGACACCCACCGCGGCAGATGAACCCCCTTCGCCACCCGCTCGGCCAGCCACATGCCGAGGAACCACTCGAAGTACCGCCGCAGGAAGAACCACTCGAAGTGCGGGGCG
>CAYMHO010000624.1:0-1875 GCA_964390195.1 uncultured Fimbriiglobus sp.
TCGACGGCCGTCACCCAGTCGGTGTGCTTCTTGATCTCGAACAGCACCTTGCCGTCGGCGGTGGAGTAGATGCGGATGAGCTTGGACGGCGAACCGACGGCGATCATCGTCTGGTCGGCACTGATGTCGGCGGCGAGCAGGGCGTCGGTTTCGACGCCGACTTCGGTGACCTTCTGGCACGTCTCGACGTTGAACAGCACCGCCTTCCCGCTGGCACCACCGCGACCGCCGGCGGCGAGCAACAGCTTGCTGTTGCGGCTGAACTTCAGGCTGTTGATCTGCCCGTGCTCGAACGGCAGGCTGCCGAGGAAGTCGCCGCTGTCGGCGTGATACAGCAGGACTTGCTTCTGCCCGGCGACGGCGACGAGCGGCGCCCACGGCGACGCGGCGAGCGCCGTGACAGCCCCCGGCCGGCGGGCGACGACGAGCGGATCGGCCTTCAGCTTGCCGGTTTGCGGCATCGGTGGCGGGCCTTCGGGTTTGCCCTTGCCCACGCTCTTCAGCCCGATGTCCACCTTCGGCTTGTCCGGCATCACCACCTTGCTGCCGGCATTCTCCTTGCCGCCCTGCTCGACCCACACGCGGAGCAGTTCGATCTGGGCGTCGGGGATCTTCTGTTTCGACGGCGGCATGACCGGCTCTTCCTTGTGCGCCGTCATGGTGTACAGCCGCGACTTGTCCGGGTTGCCGGGGGTGAACACCTCACCGCTGGACCCGCCCTGTTTGAGCGACGCGTAGGTGTCGAGCTTCAGCCCGCCCCGCTGCTTGTCCACCCCGTGGCACGACGTGCAGTGCTGCTTGAGCACCGGCAGCACGTCGGCGTCGTAGGTGGGGTTCTTGGCGTCGGCGAACGCCACCGCGGGCACGGCGACGACGGCGAGCAAGGTGAAGTACAGGCGGGGCATATCGCAAAGCCTCGGTGTCGTCGGTGAAAGTCAGTTTCGGTGTCGTCGTGTCCAGTCACCTGTTAGCCACCCATCCGAACCGCAGGTTTGCGTCGCCCGCAGCCTCCCGAACGTCCGCATCAGTGGTTGGCCCCTCGCTCGCGCGTCGGGCTAACAGGCGGTCGGTCACGCCCACCCCTCCCCGCTGGGGAGGGGGCGCCGGGTCGCGGAGCGAACCCGGCGGGGGTGGGGTCTGCTTCAGGTCGGTCGATCCGTCGCGTCGAAGTACGCCTTCCACGCCCGCAGGCTGGCGATGTACCGCTCCTTTCCTTCCTGCTCTTTCGCCCGGATCGCCTCGAAGTCTGGCCGTTCGAGGCCGCAATAAGGTCGGATGCTGATCAACTCATCCGGACGCGGGATCACGCTCGCCCGTTCACACAACTCGGCCAACCACTCCGCCGGTACATCGGCGAGGAACGCGGCGAACGTGTCGGGAGCTTGCTCCATCGCAAGTTCGATGAATCGGTTCATCACCGCTTGGTCGGTGAGGTACCCCTTCTCGTAGTACGCCAGCAACTTCTGGGGTGTCATCAGACTGTTCCCCGACCCCTCTCCCCTGGGTGGTGTGGGAGCCGATCCTAGTGGTTGAACATGAACTCGCGCGAGTTCAGCACCGCCCAGAACACGTCCTCGAGTGCTTGCTTCTTGTCCTTCGCGGCGTCCACCACGGCGAGCAGTTTGGCGTACTCGGCCGGCGTCGGCGGGCGACTGACCGCCCGCAGGTACATCGTCTCGATGATCGCCGCCGGCGGTTTCTTCTCCGAAAGCATCTTCGCCACCAGCCCGCCCTGCACGATCTTCGGCTCGACGGTGCCGCCGTTCATCAGGTGCAGGCTCTGGCTCAGTGTCGGCTCCAACCGCACCTCACACGAACAGACCGTCTCCCGCATCGGCCGGCCGAAGGTGGTGAGGAAGTAGTTGCTCGTCTGCC
>CAYMHO010000625.1:0-1839 GCA_964390195.1 uncultured Fimbriiglobus sp.
GAGCATGATCCGCAGGTCGAACAGCGGGTTCCAGTGGGTGATGTAGTACAGGTCGTACTGCACCCGCCGGCGGAGGCTGCTGTTCCCCCGCCAGCCGTTCACCTGCGCCCACCCGGTCATGCCGCACTTGACGGCGTGCCGGGCCATGTAGTTCGGGATGCTCTTCTGGAACTTCCGCACGAACACCGGCCGCTCGGGCCGCGGGCCGACCAGGCTCATGTCCCCCTTCAGCACGTTGAACAGTTGCGGCAGTTCGTCCAGGTTGGTGATCCGCAGGAAGGTGCCGAAGCGGGTGCGGCGGGGGTCGTTGGCGGCGGTCATCTGCGGGCCGTTCGCCTCGGCGTTCACCGCCATCGTGCGGAACTTGAGCATCTGGAACGACTCGCCGTTGAGCGAGCACCGCTCCTGGCGGTAGAAGATCGGCCCGCGGCTGGTCAGCTTCACCAGGGCCGCGATGAGAAGAAGCAGAGGGGAAAGCAGCACCAGGGCGACGGCCGACAGGAGCACGTCCATCGCCCGCTTCACCCACACGTTCACCCCGTGGTAGGTGCTCTCGCGGAGGCCGATGAACGTCATCCCGTGGACGGTGTTGGAGGTGAGCGACAGGGCCGACAGGGCGGGCACGTCGGCCACCAGCCGCACGTCCACGATCGTCTGCGAGAGCAGGTCGAACACCCGCCGGGCGTCGGCGTAGCGGTTCATCGGCAGGGCGATGAACACGTGCTCGATGTGGTGCTCCTCGACCAGGGCGGGCAGGTGGTCGATGGGGCCGAGGACGGGGATGTCGCAGTGCCTCTGGTGGGCGGTCGGGTCGTCCTCGACGTACGCCACCGTGTGGATGCCGGTCCAGGACGACACCTTCAGGGTGCGGGCGGTCCGGCGGGCCAGTCGGCCGGTGCCGACGATCAAGGCGTGGCTCTGGTTGATCCCGTGCGCCCGCAGGCGGCCGAGTGCGACCCAGCTCAGCCGGCGGGCCCCCAGCACGGCCACGAACGCCAGCACCGCGAACAGGGCGAACGCGATCCGCGACTCGTACTCGTACCGCAGGGCGAAGGCGACGAGTGCCGTCAGCACGGTGGTGAGGACGACCCCCTTGCCGACGGCGACCGCCTCCTCGCGGAAGCGGGTCAGGCGGTGGACGTCGTACAGGCGGGCGTGGCGGCAGCACACCATGCCGAGGATGACCACCAGCGGAAGCCCGCGGAGGCAAAGGGCCAGGTCCGGCCGGTGGTCGTACAGGAGCGGGATCCAGTCGGACTCGAACCGCATCCAGTAGGCGGCGAACCACGCGGCCACCAGCGCGACCACGTCGAGCACGAGGAACCAGAGGCGGAGCGGGTGTGAGCTGCGGTTCACCATACGCCGGTCCGAAGTCCAGGGTGGCTGGGGCCGCTAAGATGACACAGGGGGACGTTGAAAACCAGTTTGCCCAAATTCACGCGAGGCCGCAACCCGAACTGTCCGCCTCGCGTCTGATTATATCACCCAGAGGTCGCAGAACCCGCACCCTTCCATCGGAGAAGTCTCGTGCCGACCGCCGATCAGTTGCTCGCCCGGCTGTACGCCCTTCGCAAAGACTACGCGGATGATCCGGAGGACGAAACCTACCAGGCGCTCCATGCCGCGTTCCTGTTCGTCAGCTACAACATGAACGCGTTCAAGGAATTCGTGAAAGAGCAGGCGAAGTCCGGTGACGGTGGCGAGCGGCCCGGGTGAGCGGGCTGTTCCCACGAACGCTTTCACGAAACAGCCCGCTCACGCGGGCCGCTCGCCCAAATCTGGAGTCCCCATGACCGTTTCCTGGCGCGGCGTGTTCCCCGCCGCCTGCACCCAGTTCCA
>CAYMHO010000626.1:0-1827 GCA_964390195.1 uncultured Fimbriiglobus sp.
GCCTCTGTGCGGCGGGGCCGGACCGGCCTCACAGCGGCCGGCTACAACATCGGTAAAAACCACAACGCCCGTGGGATGCGAGGAGTTCTCGCGGCCCGCGGGCGTTGACCTGTTAGCGGGGATGACCGGGCGACGATGTCTGCCCAACACGGCCCCGACGCGTATCCACAATAGAACAGGTTGGGAGCAGGGGAAGAGGATTCGGCCCCGATTCACTCGATCTTTAACCCGTCCACCCACGACGTGAACATTTCGGCCTTCGCCGCCCACCCCTCGGCCGTCAGCCGTTCCCTGGCCCGCCCCTGTCCCGCCGGCAGCCCAGTCTCGCAGCGTTGCCCCACCGCCGCAGTAAACGCGGCTGGGGTGCCGCACACGTCGGCCGCGTCCGCCCAGTCGGCCGTCGATGGGAGTTCCCGCACCACCGCCGGCTTGCCCGTCGCCAGGTACTCCTTCAGCTTGAGCGGCTGCATGGCGCGGGTGGCCGGCAGGTCGGCGTAGGGCATCACCAGCACGGCGGCGGCGTGGGCCAGCGCGGGCAACTGGGCGAACGGCACCGCCGGGCGGAGGGCCAGCCGCGGGAGGGATTTCAGCGCCGGGTCGGGGTCTTCCTGCGGGCCGACCATCACCACCGTCCCGCGGCCCAGGTGGTCGCACAGGTGCCGCACGAAGGCGACATCCATCCGCCGGTCGATGACGCCCCAGAACAGCACGATCGGCGGTTCCATCCCGGCGAACTCGGGAGGGAGGTCGCTCGATGCCGGCGGCTTCCAGTGATCCAGATCGACGCCGTGCGTCAGCAGCAGCGACTCTCGCCCCATCGCCGACAGCTTGGCCCGCAGGGTGTCGCTCACCGCCACCGCCGCGTCCACCTTCGGCACCAGTTCCTTCTCCATGCGGAGCATCGTCTCGCCGTCGTAGCCGGGCCACACGCTGAAGTCGTCCACGCAGTAGTACACCCAGCGGGCGGCGGGGAGCTGGCCGACGAGATCCGCGACGAGCGGGAGGGTGGTGACGACCACCGGCGGGGAGGGCAGTGCGTTGGCGACCGGCGTGAGCGCACGTAGGAGCAGCTTGCGGTTCAGCCGGCGACCGAACGAGGAGCGGAACGACGGCCACATCTTGGGGGAGAGGACGGTCGGGTTAGGGTGGGCCGCTCTCTCCGAGAGCGGCATCGGACCCGACTCTCGGAGAGAGTCGGCCACCCTGGGGCGGACCACCCACCCCTTCAGCTTCCCGGCGGCCCGCTTCACCGTTCCCCAGTCGAGCCGCGGGGGGCGGGTGCCGATGGTGTTCACCCACACCACCCGGCGGGTGGGCAGGACGTGCTTCACCAGGTGCTGACAACTGGACGGGTGCCGGCCCCAGTCGTCGGCGAACACCATCCACGGCGGGGCTGGGGGGGTCATACCGACAAGGTAGGACACGACCCGTGCGGCGGGCGACCAAGTCGGTTCCCCTGGCGGTCCGGGGTCGCTACACTAGACCGATTGATCCCCCGACCCGAGGCGGCAACCCGCATGACCCGATTGGCGTTCCTCGCGTTGCTCGCCGCGGCCCCGGTCGGGCTGGCCCAGTCGTCGCCAAGTAAGGCCGCCCCGCCGAAGCACCCGTGGGCGAACAAGCTGTTCCTGCCGGACATCCTGAAGGACCCGACGCAGCCCGCCCCGCCGGCCGTCACCCACGACTTCGGCACCGTCCCGGCCGGCACCGTCTGCTCGCACACGTTCACCCTCACCAACATCTACGACGTGCCCCTCCAGGTGGTGGACGTCCGGCTGGACTGCGGCTGCCTGAAGGCGTTCCCGCCGAACAAGGTGCTCCAGCCGA
>CAYMHO010000627.1:0-1823 GCA_964390195.1 uncultured Fimbriiglobus sp.
CGGTTCGAGCAGGAGTTCCGGGCGGCGGCGCTCATCGACCACCCGAACGTGGTGCGGGCGCTCGACTACTCGGGCGCCCCGCCGGTGCCGTTCCTGGTGATGGAGTACGTGCCCGGGCACAGCCTGGGTGAGCTGGTCGAGAAGTACGGCAAGCTGGCCGAGGCGCAGGCCATCCAGGTGCTCGCCCAGGTGTGCGACGGGCTGCACGCCGCCCACAAGCAGGGGCTGATCCACCGCGACGTGAAGCCGGACAACGTGCTCGTCACCTCCGACTTCACCGCCAAGCTGACCGACCTGGGGCTGGTGCGGGACGTGGAGTCGGACGACAACCTGACCCGCACCGGGAAGGGGTTGGGCACCCCGCACTACATGGCCCCGGAGCAGTTCCGCAACGCCAAGCACGTGGACGTGCGGAGCGACGTGTACAGCCTCGGGGCCACCCTGTACATGGCCGTCACCGGGGTGGTGCCGTTCGTCAAGTGCAGCCCGCTCGACTGCTGGCTGAAGAAGACCCGCGACGACCTGCCGACCCCCAAGAGCCTGATCCCCGGCCTGTCCGACCGGGTCGACTTCACCATCCGGCGGGCGATGCGGGCGAACCCGGGCGAGCGGCAGACGAGCTGCCGCGAGTTCATGGAGGACCTGCTCGGCGAGACGTGGAAGTCGCGGGCCGGGGCGAACAGCGGCACCCACGCGGTGCCGGTCGCCGAAGACCTGTGGTACATGGTGTTCTACGACTGCGGGTTCCCCAAGACGGTGAAGGGGAACACCGACACCGTCCGGCGGAACATCCGCGCCGGGGTGCTCGGCGACCTGACCGTCATCCTGGTCAGCCGCACCAAGGCCGGGCCGTTCACCCCGCTGCGGAGCGTGCCCGAGTTCCGCGACCTGGTGCTCGACGCCTTCACCCCGACCGGCCAGCCGACCCCGCTCGCCAACACCGTCCTGAACGGCCTGCCCGAGACCCCCCTGCCGGCCGCCCCGCTGGCCGCCGCCGTCACCGGCCAGACCCCCCTCGACCGCCACCTCGAACCGCGGTCGGTCAACCGCACCACCCCGATGCCGATCACGTTCGCCGCCACGAACGCCGAGGCCGACAGCCCGAACACGGACGAGTACGACTCCATCCAGGTGGTCACCCCGAAGGGGGTGGCTTCGGGCAAGATGACGGCCGCCACCCTCCCCCCGTCGGCCGTCTGGCGGTGGGTGCTGCTCGCCATCGCCGCCGCGTTGGGGGTGGGCGTCGCGGTCGGACTGCTGTTCCGGTCTTGACGCCCCCCCGCCCGCCAAACCTGTCCGGGTAAACGGGGAAAGTTGCAACCCCGTCAGGGCCGTTGTAAGCTGACCTCAACACCCCTGTCGGCATCCCCGCCCCCACCGGGGCGGTTGTCGGACCGCCCGACAGGTGTCAACCGGCGGCAACACGCGGGCCACGCCGCCCCCACTCCGAACAGTTGGTTTCCCATGGCGTTCGCGCTCAACATCGGCAAGTGCAGCCTGCTCGGCAACTACCGCGAGAACAACGAGGACGCGGTGGACGTGAAGGCCTTCCCCGACCTGACGGTCGCCATCGTGGCGGACGGCATGGGCGGGCAGGCGGCCGGCGAGATCGCCAGCAAGAAGGCGATCGAGATCATCCCCCGCGAACTCCGAAAGGCGCTCACCCCCACCCTCGGGGTGGACGGGGTGAAGGCGGCCATCCGCCGGGCGATCGTGCAGGCGAACGAAGAGATCATGGCGATGGGTGCGCTGGACCGGGACATGAAGAACATGGGCACCACGGTGGTGCTGGCGGTGTGGCGGCGGGGGGGCGAGCTGTTCGT
>CAYMHO010000628.1:0-1819 GCA_964390195.1 uncultured Fimbriiglobus sp.
CCCGACCCCCACGCCCCCCCCCCCCACTCATGGGGTTACCCGGGGGGCGGGGTGGCGTGGGGGGGCTGCCACCCTGGGGGCCCCCCGCCCCCGGTTCACCCTCACACTCGGTGCCTGCTGCCCCCGTCGTGATGGGGGGGCGCCGGAGGGCACCCGGAGGTTTCCCCGATGGCCCGCCTGCAAGACCGCTACGCCAAAGAGATTCTGCCCACGCTGGGCACGAAGTTCGGCCGCACCAACGTGCTCAGCCTGCCGAAGCTGACCAAGATCTGTATCAACATGGGCGTGGGCAAGGCCCTGCAAGACAAGAACCGCATGACCGAGGCGGTCGATCAGCTCAAGCTGATCGCCGGCCAGCAGCCGCAGGTCACCCAGGCGAAAAAGGCCATCAGCACCTTCCGCCTCCGCGAGGGGTACGACATCGGCTGCCGGGTGACCCTCCGCGGCAAGCGGATGTACGAGTTCCTCGACCGCCTCATCAACCTGGCCCTGCCGCGGATCCGCGACTTCCGCGGGGTGAACCCGAAGAGCTTCGACGGGAACGGCAACTACAGCCTCGGCCTGGCCGAGCAGATGGTGTTCCCGGAAGTGGACCCGGACAAGGTGCACTTCACTCAGGGGATGGACATTACCATCTGCACCAGCACCCGCAGCGACGAAGAGGCCCGCGAGCTGCTCCGCCAGTTCGGCATGCCCTTCCGGGATGCGTGAACCGGGAGCGATCCGATCGGGACACCCCTCGAAGCCCACCCGATCACGGGTGGGCTTCGCCGTTTTCCCTCCCGGTTGACGCTGACACCTACCGCCCGCACCATTCCTCCACCCGCCCGGAGGCCCGCCCGATGCCGAACGTTCGCCTCACCCGCCGGGAGGTGCGAGAGGGCTGGCTGCCGGACGTGTGCGCCATCACCGGGCAGCCGACCGAAGAGCGAGTGACTCGGCGCTTCAGCACCCACGGCTGGGTGCTCTTCGTCACGCCGGTGGTACCGCTCGCCGTCATGGCGTGGGCAGCCATGCGAAAGTCCGTGACCATCGACCTGCCGGTGGTCCGAGAGCAGCGAGACTACTGGCTGCGGCGGACGCTCGTGTCGCTGGCGCTCCTGACGACGACCACGAGCGTCTGCATCGGCGGGTTCGTGCTGAGCGGGTCCGGTGCGTTTCAAACGGTCGGCCCGGTCGCCGCCCTGACCGGGGCGGTACTCGCCTTCGCCAGTTACTTCTACTCGATGTTCGTGTGGGAGAAGGGTGTCCGCGTCTCCATCATCTCGGACAGGTGGGTGAAACTGAACAACGTCCACCCGGCGTTCGCGGACGCGGTGAGCGTACTCCGGGACGAACGGGAGGCGCGACGGCTGGTCGGAGAAGAGGAGGAGGAAGCGATACACGAAGCGCGGTGGCGGCGCCGCCAACGGGAACGGGATGTCGAGCCACCGTCGAGGGCCCTGCCCTTCGCCCCGCCACCCCCGCCCGGATGCCCCCCGCCCGCGGCCGAAATCCACACAGCTTCCCCTTGCCCCCCTTCCGAATCGCCATAACATACTTTCTTCTCGATGTGCAGGTTCGCGGAACGGTCGGCCCGCTCGTCCGGGTCGGTACGCCGCCGAGAGTGCCTCCGGACTCCGATTCCCCCCACCGCCACGACCGACAGGCGAGGTGTTCGCGTAATGTCTACCACCGCGAAGATGGCCCGGTACCGCAAGCAGATGGCCGCCGTCGATGCGCACAAGGCGGAGATGGCCAAGCCGGAAGACCAGCGGGACAAGAGCAAGATCCTCCGCCCGCGGGACCTGATCAAGATCCGCAAGCGGTGCAAGGTGAC
>CAYMHO010000629.1:0-1814 GCA_964390195.1 uncultured Fimbriiglobus sp.
GGTTCTTCACCTCGCCGAGCGTGCAAGACACCTTTCCGCCCAACTGGGCGGCGACCTCGGTCGGTCCGTGTCAAAGTGAGGTGTGGCTGTCGATCACCCCGCCGACCATCTCGGCCAGCCGGACCGCCTCCCGGGTGGTCTCGCAGGTGACGTTCGACAAGCCGTAGACGAGCGGCATGTGGGCGGCGTGCAGGATCTCGGCCGCCGCCTCCACCGCCTCGTCAACGGTCGCCTCCTTGCCGTCGATGAGGGCGTCGGGGTAGAGCCGCTCGGCGGTGTGGTTCTTGAACCACGCCTCGCCGAGGATGCACGCCCGCTTGGTCTCGACGATCCGCTCGGCGTCGGCGTGCAGTTCGATGTCGTCGCACACGCACCCGCAGAAGGTGCAGACAGCGTTCTTCACGACAGTCAGTTCCATCTCGTCACCCCCGAAGCCGCTCGCGGAGAGTTAAGTGTTCTGGTCGGCGGTGCCGTCCGGACCGGACGGCGGGACGACGAAGCTTCACCCGAGCGCCAGCCCGCGGCAACTGCCGCGGACGCGGCGGGGCATGAACCGCCCCGGCTCGACCTGCTCCCACGCCGGAACGTCGGCCTCGGCGACGGCGGGTGCGTTCGCGGCGGCAATTTGGGGATCAAAGGGTTCGGTGTCGTCGTTCATCGCGTCGGCCTCAAGAAGTCACCACTTCCACGTCCACGTCCCAGCCCTTCGAGGTGGGCATGCCGGTTCCGTCCGTCTCCCCGCCCATGAGCAGGCACGTCGGCGGGCCGTAGGGCACGAACAGCAGCCCGCGGGGCACGTTCCCGTCCTTGCACTGGAAGGTCGTTTCGCCGGTCTCGGTCCGCACGCGGACGGTCGCCCCGGCCACAACGCCCAACTCCTTCATGTCCTCGGCGTGCATGGTGAGCGTGTTCACGATGGCCTCGTACTCGGCCCCGTCCTTGCCGACGTTCAACTGCACCCCCTGCTTGTTGGTGCGGATCGGGACCAGGACAAACTGCATGCTCGCCTCATCGTGGTCGGCACACCCCGTGTGCCTGCGACTTTGGAATCGACATCATAAGCGGTTGCGGCCGGGGCATCAAAAGAATACACGATTCCCTACTCACTGCCGGAGGCCCCGCGCCCGTGCTCACCGTCAACTCCGTCGAGATCGAGGACACCTTCGCCGAGGCGTTCGCCATGACCGCGGCGCGGGTGGTGGTCACCGCCGACACGCCGGGGTGGGCGCGGACCGCCGCCCAGGCCGCCACCGGGTACGCCGCCAGCGTCATCGGGTGCGACGTCGAGGCGGGAATCGAACGCGAACTGCCGCCGGACGAAACCCCCGACGGGCGGCCCGGCGTGGCACTGCTATTCTTCGGCTTCAGCCGCGACGCTCTCCAGAAGGCGGTGGTCAACCGCGTGGCCCAGTGCGTGCTGACGTGCGCCACCACCGCCTGCTTCAACGGGCTGGCAGGCGACGCCGGCCGGTCGATCAAGGTGGGCGGGCAGTTGCGGTACTTCGGCGACGGTTGGCAGATCAGCAAGCTGCTCGACGGCAAGCGGTACTGGCGAATCCCGACGATGGACGGCGAATTCCTCTGCGAGGACACCTTCGGGACGGTCAAGGGCGTCGGCGGCGGCAACTTCCTCATCCTCGGGCTAACGAAGGCGGCGGCGCTGGCGGCGGCGGAAGCGGCGGTCGAGGCGGTCCGCACGGTGCCCGGCGTCATCCTCCCGTTCCCCGGCGGCATCGTGCGGAGCGGCAGCAAGGTGGGCAGCAAGTACAAGGCGCTGAAGGCGAGCACGAACGACGCCTACTGCCCGACGCTCC
>CAYMHO010000630.1:0-465 GCA_964390195.1 uncultured Fimbriiglobus sp.
TGTTCACCTGGCTGTACCGCATCGCCTTCAACACCGCCATCAGCTTCAAGCGGCGCCGGCGGGGGGTGGTGCGGATCGACGGCAGCGGCGAGGACGGCGGGCTTGACCCGGAGGACCGTTCGACGGATACCGCCCCGGAAGCCGGGATGGAGCGGACTGAGGACGAGCGGGTGCTGGCCGAGGCGATGGCCAAACTGTCGCCCGAACACCGCACGGTGCTGGTGCTGAAGGACATCGACGGGTTGAAATACGAGGAGATTGCCGACGCCATGGGGGTGCCGATCGGGACGGTTCGCAGCCGATTGCACCGGGCGCGGTTAGAATTAAAGTCGCTGCTCGATCCGGATGAGGTCGGGCTGGTGGACTCCGGGGACCTGGGCGAGCGGCCCGCGTGCGCGGGCAGGTTACACCCACCGCCACCCCACTATGAAACACCCCCCACCCCCCCGGCGCGCGCCCCCAACA
>CAYMHO010000630.1:475-1814 GCA_964390195.1 uncultured Fimbriiglobus sp.
TAGACCCGAGGATGACCCAGCCCGCTCACGCGGGCCGCTCGCCAGAACGACCATGCTCACCGAACCCGACAAGTTGCTCATCACCGCCGCCGTGGACGGCGAGCTGACGCCCGCCGAGGCGAAGGCGTTCGACCGCCTGTTGGCGTCCAGCCCGGAGGCCGGGCGGTTGTACCGCCGGCTGAAGGCGAACGCCGCCCGCCTGGCCGCCCTGCCCCGCCGCGCCGCCCCCGCCGGGCTGGCGTCCGGCGTGATGGCCCGCGTGCGGCCGGCCACCCCGGCCCGCAAGCCCGCCCGCCGCTCCTTCCTGCCGTACGCTGTCGCCGCCTCCCTCTTTCTGACGGTCGTCGTCGGCTCGGCCCTGCTGCTCCGGAAGAACACCGACCGGGACCAACAAGCCGACCTGCCGCCGCCCGGACAACCGATCGTGCCGGACGTGCCGACCGGGGACGTGGTCGCGTTCGCCAAGCCGGGCCTCGGCGAAGACGGGGTCGTCAAGCCGTCCGACGACGGCGGGGCGGTCGCCCGTGTCGAGCCGACCGAACCGAAGGCTGACGTGGTGGTGAAGCTGCCGCCGCCGCCCACCCCGGAGGAGAAGGAACTGTTCGGCGTCGGCCTGATGGTCGAGTCGAAGCCGCTCAAGAAGATCGACTCGACCCTGCCGGTGCTGTTCGACGCCCGCGAGTTCGACAAGGAGGAGCCGCAGGCCCGGCTGAAGAAGGAATTGGCCCGCGACGGCGGGTTCCGCCTGAACCTGTTCAGCAAGAACGCCGCGGCCGCGACCGAACACCTCCAGTCGGCCGCCCGCAACAGCGGGGTCCACGTGTTCGTCGAGGGGAACACCGCCAAGCGGCTGAAGGAATCGCAATTCCCGCTCTCCTACGCGGTGTACGTCGAGAACTTGACCGCCGACGAACTGGCCGCCCTGCTGGCCGAGTTGAGCAAGCAGGTGAACGGCCAGTCGCGGCCGGAAGCACTCCTGGGTTCGGCGCACTTCGTGCCGGGCGACGTGCACGAGCAGAAGGACCTGAAGGAGTTGCTCGGCCTGGACTGGGCGCTGCCGAAGGCGAAGCCGACCGACGGCAAGGCGGTGAGCGAGGGCACGCTGAAAGAGGTGGTGGCGAGCGTCAAGAAGCCGGGCGAGAAGGCGGCGGTGGTGGTGACGTTCCTGGGCAAGCAGAACGCCGGCAAGTCGGCCGAGGCGAAGCAGTTCGTCGAGAAGCGGGGCGAGCGGAAGCCCGGCACCGTCCCGCTGCTGATTGTGGTTCGGCAGCAGGGGTGATCCGTCTGTTGTAGCCGGCCTCTGTGAGGCCGGTCGGACCGGGGTCACAGACCCCGGCTA
>CAYMHO010000631.1:0-1810 GCA_964390195.1 uncultured Fimbriiglobus sp.
CAGCACGAGGACGGGCACAGCCACCTGGTGGCCGCCACCATCCCCACCTGCCGCTGCTACGACCCGGCATGGGCCTACGAGCTGGCCGTCGTCATCGAGGACGGCATCAACGCCATGTTCGTGAAGAACGAGGAGTGCTTCTACTACCTGACCGTTTACAACGAGGCGTACGACATGCCGGCCATGCCCGGCGAACAGGTGCGGGAGGGCATCATCAAGGGCCTGTACCCGTTCAAGTCGTTGAAGCCGGACGGGGCCAAGCTGGAGGTGCAGTTGCTCGGCAGCGGGGTCATCCTGCGGGAGGTGCTGCGGGCCCAGCAGATCCTGGCCGAGCGGTACAACATCGCCAGCACCGTGTACAGCGCCACCAGCTACCAGCAGTTGCGGCGGGACGCGCTCGAGTGCGAGCGGTACAACCGCCTGCACCCGGACGGCGAGGGCAAACTGGCCTACGTGCAGAAGGTGCTCGGCAACACCAAGGGGCCGATCGTGGCCAGCAGCGACTACATGCGGACGTGGGCCGAGGGCATCGGCCCGTTCCTCGACGGCCGGCTGCTGGCGCTGGGCACCGACGGGTTCGGCCGCAGCGAGACCCGCGCCGCCCTCCGCCGCTTCTTCGAGGTGGACGCCGAGCACGTGGTGGTCGCCAGCCTGTACGCCCTGGCCGACCGCGGCCAGCTCGACCGGGTGGTGGTGACGCAGGCGATCAAGGACCTGGGCGTCAACCCGGACGCCCCGCCGCCGTGGACCGTCTGATTGGTTCCCCTCTCCCCTGGCGGGAGAGGGGAACAAACGCAGAGCCAACTATGGACTTCCGCCTGCCCCCCCTCGGCGAGGGCATCGACTCGGCCACCGTCGTTTCGGTCAAGGTGAAACCCGGCGACGCCGTCACCGCCGGCCAGGAGTTGCTGGAGGTGGAGACGGACAAGGCGTCCATGCCGATCGCCGCCGAGGCCGCCGGCACGGTGCAGTCGGTCGCCATCAAGCCCGGTGACAAGCTGACCGTCGGGTCGGTGCTGCTCACGTTCGGCGGCAACGGTGCGGCGAAACCCGCCGTGGCACCGCCCGCCGCCTCGCCCCCTCCGCCCGCCGCGGCCCCCGCTTCACCTCCCCCGCCGACCTCCCCCGCCGCCCCGTCCCGCCTCGAGTTCAAACTCCCCCCGCTCGGCGAGGGCATCGACGGCGGCACCGTCGTGTCGGTGGCGGTGAAGCCGGGCGACACGGTGACGAGCGGGCAGGACCTGATCGAGGTGGAAACGGACAAGGCGAGCATGGCGGTGCCGAGCGACGTGGCCGGCAAGGTCGAAGAGGTGAAGGTGAAGGCCGGCGACAGGATCAACGTTGGCGCGGTGGTCGCGGTGATTACGGGTTCGGCCGCCGCGCCGGCGAGCGGCGGGCGTCAGCCCGCTGTTTCCCCGCCACCGGCCGCGCCAAAGGAACAGCCCGCTGACGCGGGCCGCTCGCCCGAACCACGCTCGCCTGCCCCTGCCGCCAACGGCAAGAAGGACCTCACCCCCGCCGGCCCGGCCACCCGCCGACTGGCCCGCGAGTTGGGTGTCGCCCTGATGGAGGTGAAAGCCTCCGGCCGCGGCGGGCGGGTGACGCTCGACGACGTGAAGGGGTTCGTCCGCACCGAGCGCCAAGCCGTCAAGTCCGGCGGTGGCAGCTTCAGCGGCAGCGTCGTGAACAGCTTCACCCTGCCCCCGCTGCCCGACTTCAGCAAGTACGGGGAGGTCGAGAAGAAGCCAGTCGCCAAGATCCGCGAGACGATCGCCAAGAACCTGACCATCGCATGGCGGACCATGCCGAT
>CAYMHO010000632.1:0-1807 GCA_964390195.1 uncultured Fimbriiglobus sp.
GAGTACAATTCCCCCCATGACACCCGTCTTCCCCCCCACGCACCGCCCCCGCCGGCTCCGCTACCACCCGTGGCTGCGGTCGCTCGTCGCCGAGCACCGCCTCACGCCGGCCGACTTCATCTGGCCCGTGTTCCTCCAACCGAACCCCGGCACCACGCCGATCCCGTCCATGCCCGGCGTTGAGCGCCTCGGCTTGGATGTGCTGGTGGACAAGGTGGCGAAGGCGAAGGAACTGGGCATCCCGGCGGTGGCGCTGTTCCCTGCCACCCCGACGGAGAAAAAGACGCCCGGCGGGGATGAGGCGCTGAACCCGGACAACCTCATCTGCACCGCCATCCGCACCCTCAAGAAGCAGGTGCCCGGCATCGGCGTCATTTGTGACGTGGCCCTCGACCCGTACACGTCCCACGGGCACGACGGCCTCATCCGCGACGGGTACGTGATCAACGACGAGACGGTGGACGTGCTGACGAAACAAGCCGTGGTGCAGGCCGAAGCGGGGTGCGACGTGATCGCCCCGTCGGACATGATGGACGGCCGCGTCGGGGCGATCCGCAAATCACTCGATGAGACGGGTTTCCAACACGTGTCCATCCTGAGCTACGCGGCCAAGTACGCCAGCGCCTTCTACGGCCCGTTCCGGGATGCCGTGGGCAGCGCGTCGAGTCTCGGTACGGCCGACAAGAAGACGTACCAGATGGACCCGGCGAACACCGACGAGGCCCTGCGGGAAGTGGCCCTGGATCTGGCCGAAGGGGCCGACATGGTGATGGTGAAGCCGGGGATGCCGTACCTGGACATCGTCAGCCGGGTGAAGCGGGAGTTCGGCGTGCCGACGTTCGCCTACCAGGTGAGCGGCGAGTTCGCCATGCTGAGTGCGGCCGCGGCGAACGGCTGGCTCGACCGCCCGCGGGTGATCCTGGAGAGCCTGCTGGCGTTCAAGCGGGCCGGGGCCGACGGGGTGCTGACGTACTTCGCGGTGGAGGCGGCGGGCATGCTGAAGTGACCCTCACCGCACGTCTACGAAGAAACTCACCTCCGGCCGGCCGGGCAGGTCGGTGGTCAGCTTGACCTCCTTGCGGAACGGCACCGCCCCCTTCTTCGGCTTGTAATTCACGGTCACGAAGGTGCGGTCGCTGCTGACCGGGAACAGGTCGAGGGTGACGCCGTCCCCCTGGTCTTCGTCGGCGGTCAGCTTGAACTTGCCCTCGCCCATCACCAGCACCTTGCCGGTGGCCGCCGCCCCCGGCGGGAGCTTCTCCAACTCGAACACCACCACCCCCTCGCCGGACACCCGCACCGGCGGCTGCACCCGCCCGGCGATGGCGACGGTGACGGTCGGGGTGTTCGGGTCGTTCGTCTTCAGCACCACGCTGTCCGACAGGGGGCCGGCGGGGGCGGTGTCCTTCAGCCCGACGGTGATGCGGTACTCGGTGCCCAGGAACCCGCGTGCCGTCTCCTTCACGTCCACCGTGTACGCCCCGCCGGGCGCGTTCGCCGGCTCCACCTTCCAGTCCTTCATCGCCCCGGTGTACTTCAGCCCGATCGACTTCTCCGCCGCCTTCCCCTGCGACACGATGCCGAAGTCGATCAGCCCCGGCGCGGTCAGCGCCACGTCCTCGCGGCTTTCCGCCGAGAGCCGCAGTTCGGCCGTGGACACGTAGCCGGGGCCGACGGTGACGAGCATCCGCTTCGTCGCCTTCCCTTTGAACAGGGCGGCGTTCATGGTCACGGTGAAGTCGGCCGACTCGTTCGGCTGGAGCACCTTGTTCGGCGGGAACGCCTTCAGGCAGCCGCAGTCCAGCCG
>CAYMHO010000633.1:0-1773 GCA_964390195.1 uncultured Fimbriiglobus sp.
GGGGGGCGCGGGGGGGGCCGGCCGCCCCCCCTCCCGCCCCCCCCCCCCCCCCCCCCCCCCCCCCCCCCCCCGGCTCGCCAGGTCTCCGGGTTGTAACACTTTCAATTCTCAACCCCTCGCGCAAGCGCCGACACCTGTGCTGTTCCGATAGCCCAGGCCCCGTCGGAAGCACGCGATGCCCGCCGTCCGCTTCGCCCCGCGTGTCGAACCGCTCGCCGACCGCGTCACCCCGGCCGCGTGGCCGACGGAGGTCGGGCACGTCGTCGGCACCGACGACGGCGGGTCGCCGGTGGTCCACCTGTTCGACGAACGCCGCGGGACCGAGAGCACGCTCGCGGTGTTCGACCCGTCGTTCCGCGGAGGGGTGCGAACCGCCGTCGGGGACGTGACGGGGGACGGCATCCCGGACGTGGTCGCCGCCGCCGGGCCGGGGGGCGGGCCGCACGTCAAGGTGTTCGACGGGCGCACTGGTGCCGTCGTGCGGAGCTTTTATGCCTACCACGCCGGGTTCGTCGGCGGGGTGGAGGTGGCCGTCGGGGACGTGAACCGCGACGGGTACGGCGACATCATCACCGGGGCCGGGTCAGGCGGCGGGCCGCACGTCAAGGCGTTCGACGGCCGGACCGGGTCGGAGATTCGCAGCTTTTACGCCTACGCTCCGAACTTCACCGGCGGGGTGTTCGTCGCCTCCGGCGACCTGAACCGCGACGGGTACGAGGACGTCATTACGGGAGCGGGGGCGGGGGGCGGCCCGCACGTGACCGCGTTCGACGGTCGGACCGGAGCGGTGCTAAACACCTTCTACGCCTTCAACCCGCGGTTCGCCGGCGGGGTGCGGGTGGCCAGCGGCGACCTGAACGGCGACGGCATCGACGACGTGATCGCCGCCGCCGGGCCGGGGGGCGGGCCGCACGTAAAGGCGTTCGACTCGCCCACCGGGCGGGTGCTGTTCGACCGCTTCGCGGCCGACCCGAGTTTCCGCGACGGGGTTCGAGTGACCACGGTGCCGGCGTTCGGCTCGTACGACGGGCGGGACGGAATCATTACCCGCACTCGCTACGGCGACGTGGTAGACACCACTGCATACCAGTCAACCTCCGATACGTCCGGCCTGGAATTGAAGGTGTGGGTGGGCGACGGCGCGCCCCCGCCGGGCAGCGAGACGGGGGTGGTGATCGAGCCACGGATCGCCAGCGGCGTCCTCCCAGTGCGGGCGATCCAGGGGGCGGTGACGAGCGTGGCCGACGACGGGCGGTCGATGACCCTGGCCCGCGGCGACGGTTCGTCGGTCACCCTCGACCTCTCCGGCGACCCGCCCGCACCGGACGGGGCCGTGTACATCGAGGGGAGCATCGACCCGGCCGAGTTCTTCCGCGGCGACCAACCTGCCACCCTCGCCGACATCCAACCCGGCCGGTGGGTGCGAGTGAAGGTCGGTCGGGCCTACGACCTCGCGCAGACCAATTACATCGCGATGGAAGTACAGGTGCTGTAGGCCGCGGCCGCCCGCTACACTTCCCGTATGCCGTCCATCCTGCTGCACGCCGCCCCGCACCCGCTGCCCACCCCGCCGACGGTGGCCGGGCTGCTGGCGTCTCTGAACCGCGACCCGAAGAAGGTGGCCGTCGAGGTGAACGAGGAGGTCGTACCGCGGGAGCAGCACGCCACGGCGGAACTGCGGGATGGGGATCGCGTCGAGATCGTCACGCTGGTGGGCGGGGGTTAAGTGCTCTGCTCGCTCCGCGAGCGGGTTCAGAAGACCGCTCGCGGAGC
>CAYMHO010000634.1:0-1771 GCA_964390195.1 uncultured Fimbriiglobus sp.
TCGAGCTGCTGGTGGTGATCGCCATCATCGCCATCCTGATCGGCCTGCTCCTGCCGGCCGTCCAGAAGGTCCGTGAAGCGGCCGCCCGCATGAAGTGCGCGAACAACCTGAAGCAGCTCGGCCTGGCCGTGCACAACTACGAGAGCGCGTACCAGTCGCTCCCGCCGGGGATCGTGCAGACGGGGGCGACGACCACCCTCATCAGCGACCTGGCCGACTACGCCACCCTGAGCGGCACCACCTGGACGTACGCCAACCACAGCTTCCTGTCGGTCATCCTGCCGTACATCGAGCAGGAGAACGCCCTGCGGGCGACCACCGGCGGGTACAACTACAAGCTGAACTGGGACAACACCGCCAACCGCCCGGTGACCAGCCTCCGCATCCCCACCTTCGAGTGCCCGTCCAGCCCGAGCGCCAAGACCATCACCAACGCCAGCATCCCCGGCTTCACCCCGGCCGTGTCCGACTACTGGCCGGTCACCCGCGGGAACAACAACGCGGCGGTGTGGACCACCCTGGGGTACACCTTCCCCGGGGCCGACGGGGTGAACGGGGTGCTGACGGCCAACCGCCGCACCCCCCTGCTGGCCATCACCGACGGGCTGAGCAACACCCTCATGCTGGGCGAGAGCGGGGCCCGCAACGAGGGGTGGTCGGCCGGCCGGCGGTACGACGACGGCACCACCACCGCCTGGGGCGTCCGCGGGGCGTGGGGGCAGGGGTCGAACGGCATCGTGTGCGCCGGCACCCGCGCCCCGCTCACCCCCGGGGCTGTCCCGGCCGGCAAGGTGAGCACCGCCGCCCACGTGCCGGGCGCGCTGACGGTGAACGCCTGGAACCAGGGCGAGCTGTACGCCTTCCACTCCGGGGTGTGCAACGTGGTGCTGGGTGACGGGTCGGTGCGGACCCTCCGCTCGGCCGTCAGCCTGTCCGTCCTGTCCCGCCTGGCCGCCCGCGGAGACGGCATCCCGGTCAACCCGGACGAGTGAGCCGGGGCGACCGCCCGACGCCGGCCGGGGGCAACCCCGGCCGGTTCGCGTTCCGGCTGCCGCCCGCGGGCGGCACCGCCTCCCACAGTCATCGCTTATCACGCCGGTAGGCCGAACCGATTTCACCGCCCGGTCGTCCGCCAGTACCATAACCCACGTCCCCTTCCCTCACCCCGTTCGGAGACCGTCCCCCGATGGCCGTGTTCGTCACCAAAGAGGCGCCCAACTTCACCAGCCAGGCGGTCGTGAACGGCGAGTTCAAGCCGGTCAGCCTGACCGACTACCGCGGCAAGTACGTCGTCCTGTTCTTCTACCCGCTCGACTTCACCTTCGTCTGCCCGACCGAGATCATCGCGTTCAGCGACCGCATCGCCGAGTTCGAGAAGCGGGGGGTGCAGGTGCTCGGCTGTTCCGTCGACAGCCGGTTCTCGCACCTGGCGTGGATCAACACCCCGCGGGGCAAGGGCGGGCTGGGCGACCTGAAGTACCCGCTGGTGGAAGACCTGACCAAGCAGATCAGCAAAGACTACGGCGTGCTGCTCGACGCCGGCATCGCCCTGCGGGGGCTGTTCCTGATCGACAAGGGCGGGGTGGTGCGGCACGTGACCATCAACGACCTGCCGATCGGCCGGAGTGTGGACGAGGCCCTGCGGGTGATCGACGCCCTCCAGTACACCGAGACGCACGGGGAGGTGTGCCCGGCCGACTGGAAGCCGGGCAAGGACGCGCTCGACCCGAAGAAGGCGGGCGAGTACTTCGCGAAGGCGAACAAGTAGGCC
>CAYMHO010000635.1:0-1767 GCA_964390195.1 uncultured Fimbriiglobus sp.
ACTCCACTTGCGGTACCCTTGCAATACGTTGTCGCGCGTCGGGCTAACAGGTGGTGGATGGGGCGCGGGGTCCGCTTGTCCGCACAGGTGAAACCGAGACCGGGCAGGCTGACGCCGCACCGCTCGCCTATCTTGTCTCTGTTGTCGGCGGTCGGCGGCTAGCGTTTCGCTCGCAAGAGCGGTGGCCGATGTTGCGTCGGCCGAGCGCGTGGCCCGCCACGCTCCCCGACGAACGCTGTTCCAGTCCCGCTCTCGGCGCAGATATCGGCACAATTGCCGTGGTCTGGAACAACCTCGCGGATCGCGGTTCCACAGCAATTGTGCCGATATCTGCGCCGGCGGGACCGTGAGCGTTCGACGCCCCAGGTGAGGAGTAGCCGCCGGCCGTCCGACAACGTCATCTCGTTCTCGCCTTCGCTTCCGGTTCGGGTACACTGCCTGTCCCACCCGCCGGAACCCTCCCCCATGCGCTTCCTGTTCCCGCTGCTCGCCCTCGCCGCCCCGCTCGCCGCCGCCGACCCCACTTGGCCCGCCTTCCGCGGGCCGACCGGCGACGGCCACTCCACCGCCAAGGGCGTCCCCACCACCTTCTCCGAGAAGGAGAACCTCCGCTGGAAGACGGCCATCCACGACAAGGGGTGGTCCAGCCCGGTGGTGTGGGGCGATCAGGTGTGGGTGACGACGGCGAAGGAGACGGGCGAAGAGCTGTACGCCGTCTGCGTCAACCTGAAGACGGGCAAGGTGGAACACGACCTGAAACTGTTCACCGTCACGAACCCGCCGGCCATCAAGCAGTTCAACTCGTTCGCCAGCAGCACCCCGTTCCTGGAGGACGGCCGCGGGTACTTCCACTTCGGCACCTACGGCACCGTCTGCCTGGACCTGAAGACCGGCAAAGAGGTGTGGAAGCAGACCGACCTGCACGTCGATCACTGGCGGGGGCCGGCCAGCAGCCCGGTGGTGTGGAAGGACGACCTGTTCCTCACGTTCGACGGGTACGACAAGCAGTACTTCGCCTGCCTGGACAAGAAGACCGGCGAGGTGAAGTGGAAGAAGGACCGGGCGATCAAGTGGAAGACCGACAACGGCGACCTGAAGAAGGCGTTCAGCACCCCGCAGGTGATCGAGGTGGGCGGCAAGCCGCAGGTGGTGTCGAGCGCCGCCGAGGCGACGATTGCGTACGACCCGAAGACCGGCGACGAGATTTGGACCGTCTACCACGGGGGGATGAACGAGGCGTGCCGGCCGATCTACGCCCACGGGATGGTGTACCTGACCGCCGGACACGTGAAGGGCCTGCTGGCGGTGAAGCCGGGCAGCGGGGACGTGACCGAGAAGGGGGTGGCGTGGAAGATGAGGGACGGCCCGACCCGCCCGTCGCCGATCGTGGTCGGCGACCACCTGTTCGCGGTGAACGACGACGGCATGCTGTTCTGCCTGGACGCCAAGTCGGGCAAGGAGAAGTGGAAGGAGAAACTGGCCGACAAGTGCTCGGCGTCCCCCATCCTGGTGGACGGCAACCTGATCGTCTGCACCGAAGGGAAGAGGGACGGCGGGAAGATGGAGGGGAAGGTGGAGGTGATCGCCGCCGACCCGAAGGAGTTCAACCGCGTGTCCACGAACAAACTCGACGCCGGGTGTCAGGCGTCGCCGGCCGCCGTCGGCGACGTGCTGCTGATCCGCACGTACACGCACCTGTATTGCATCGGATCGAAGTGACGAGCCGCGACCGCGAGGGAGCGGGTGATTGAACACCCGCTCCCTCGC
>CAYMHO010000636.1:0-1752 GCA_964390195.1 uncultured Fimbriiglobus sp.
GAACGGCGGGTACGACCCGGACAAGGTGACGGGGTTCGCCTTCGGCATGGGGCCGCAGTTGTCCACCGGCTTGAAGAAGCCCGTCGCGTTCATCCGGTTGTTCTGGAAGAAGGACCTGCGATTCCTGACGCTGTTCTAAACGAGCGGCGCCGGCGAGGGAGCGGGTGACCAATTTCCCGCTCCCTCGCGGTCGCGGCTCGTCATTTGTCCCCCTGTAGCGTTCCCAGCCACTCGACGATCACCCCGGCCACCGCGGTCATCTGCTTGGCCGAGATCTTGTCCGGGGTGTCGCTCAACTTGTGCCAGTGCTCGTAGTCGAAGTCGATCACGTCCACCGCCGGGATGCCCACCTCCAGCAGGGCCAGGTGGTCGTCCTGCACGGCCGTACTCCGCTTGAACCCCCGCTCGTACACGAACGTCTTCGCCCCCCGCCGGGCCGCGACCCCCCAGATGGCGTCCACCAGTTTGCTCGCCCCGGCCCACGAGTAGTCCTCCACCCGCAGCTGCGCGCCGTCGTGGAAGCACAGGTCGAACAGCACCCCGGCGGTGTAGGTGAACCCGCGGGTCTTGGCCGCCTTCTTGTACTCGGCCGCGAAGTGCTGTGACCCGAAGAAGTAGTCGTCCCCGTCGGCGAACACGTACTCCTCGCCGTCGAAGATGACGAAGTCCACCCCCACCCCGGTCGGCAGGTCCTTCATGTGCCGGGCCAGTTCCATCATGAACGCCACCCCGCCGGCCCCGTCGTTCGCACTCACGAACGGCTTGTTCCAGTTGTTCTTGTTCGCCTCCTGGTCGGCCAGCGGGCGGGTGTCGTAGTGGCTGCACAGCACCACCCGGTTCTTGCGGTCCGGGTTCCACGACACCACCAGGTTGGTCATGCCGACCGCCTTGCGGTTCTTCTGCGTCCCCTGGAACTCCTGCTTCGTCACCTTCCCGCCCAGGTCTTCGAAGTGCTTCACCAGCAGGTCGATCTGCTTCCTCATGCCGTCGCTGCCGCTCACCCGCGGGCCGAGGTCGCACAACTCCTTCACGTGCTTGGCCGCCCGCTCGCCGTCGAACGCCACTTTCGCCTCCTTGTCGGGCTTCTTCGGGTCCCGGTCCTCGGCGAACTTCGGCCGCTTGTCGTCGCCCTTGTCGGTCTGCTTGTCCGAGGCGAAGGTGTCCCGCCGCGGCTTGTCGTCGCCCGTCGGCAGCCCCGGCCCGCACCCGGCGACCACGCCGGCCACGCACGCCCACACGATGACCCGACGCATGGCCGCCTCCGGCAGCGAGGAAGGAACGGGGGAATTGTAAACGGCCCGGCGGTCCGGGCGAAAGGCGAAGTGCGGCCGGCCGGCGTACAATTCCCGTGCCGACCACGAGGTGCGACCGTGCTCCAGATCGTCTACCGGGTGGTGCTGGGTGGGGTGTGGCTGGTGATCGGCCTGGGTATGCTGTTCGCCAAGGACTTGTTGCCCGAGCGGATGGTCGCCGGCCGCGACGCTGCGTTCCTGAACCTGTTCGGCCTGCTCGCCCTGCTGCTGGCGGTGTACAACGTGATGCGGCTTGTGGCATACCTGCGGCGGCGGGCGGCGCAAGCCCGGCTGAACTCCAACCCCCTCCGCCCCGCTCCCGCCCCGGACGCCGAACCGCCCCCCCCGCGGCCGCGGCAGTACATCCCCGAGTTGGACTTCACCAACAGCGGCCCGCCGGCGGAACCCAAGCCGGAAGGCGAGCGGCCGGCGTGAGCGGGCTGGTGGGGCCAATCACCAG
>CAYMHO010000637.1:0-1740 GCA_964390195.1 uncultured Fimbriiglobus sp.
CGAAGTCGGCCGGGGCGGCCTTCGCCCAGCACCGCTTGGCCACCTTCATGTACCGTTCGGCCTCGTCGGTGCGACCCAACCGCTCGCACAACGCCCACAGCCCCAGCGCCCCGCGAACGCTGCCGGCGTCGTGGGCGAGCGCCTCCTGAAACGCCTCCTCCGCCTGGTCGGCCAGCCCGGCCTCGAGCGCCGCCACCCCCCACTGCTCCATGTAGTACGCCCCGCCGCCCCAGGCGTGGTGCCCGAAGTCGTCCTTCGTCTTGTCGATCACCCGCTTGAACAGCTTCATTCCGGCCTCGCCGTTACCCGTCTGGCACTCCAGCCGCCCCTGCACCTCCCACAGCCGGTAGGCGGCGGCCCCGCTCTCCCGCTTGGTCGCCGACGCCTGCTTGAGAACGTCGATCTCCGCCTGCGCCCGTTTGGCGTCCCCCTTCTCCAGGGCTACCACCGCCGAGTAGTACGCGGCCGTGTTCTTGTCCGTCTTCCGCAGGGCGTCGATCAACTTGCCCGCCTCCTCCCAGTTCTTCTGGGCGACGAACATGCCGAACCACTGCGGGCTGAACTTGTACCCGTACTTCACCGCCTCGTCCCGCACCTGCTGCGTCTCGGCGAACCGCCCGTCGTGCACCAGCCCGCGGGTGAGCGTCTCCATGTGGTGGTTGAACTGGTGGTCCTCGCCCGGCTTCACCCCCTGGAACTGGTGGTACTCCTTCTCCATCTGGTACGCCCGCTTGCTCCAGTCGCTCGTGCTGGTCCACTTGCCCACCCGCATGGCCAGGTGCGCCTGCATGTGGAAGGCGTGCGGGATGCCGGGCGAACTGTCCATGTACCTCTCGGCGTGCGGCCAGCCGAGCGCCGGGCGGCGGATGTTCTCGTAGTGGTGGACCAACTCGTGGTTCGCCCCCGGGTGGATGGGGTTGATCCTCAGCACCGCCTTGTAGAACGGCACGCCGGCGTTCGGCCCCTCGGCGATCTGGGCGCGGGCGAACCACCCTTCCTCGTCGTCCTCGTACAGGGCGAGCAGTTCGTTCAGCGTGTCGGTCGCCTTCTTCTTGCGGTCCTCCGGCTTCACGTCGGGCCAGTTGCCCTTCTCCTGCAGCTTGGCGGTGATGAGCAGTTGCTCGCGGTGGCTGGCCTTCGGCATGAGCGCCTTGGCTCGTTCCAGCGCGTAATCCCGCGGGGCTTTCGCCAGACGGTCGGGCAGTTGCACCTGCGGGGTGACGCCGGCGAGGGCGAGGAGCGGGGTGGCGTTCGGCACCTTCGTCCCGCCGCTCCACTTCTCGAAGCTCTTGTGCAACCCCAGCCAGGCCATCGCGCAGTCCGGGTCGTGCCGCAGGGCGGTCTCGAACGACCGGGCGGCCTCAATCCAGACGTAGCTGTAGTAGAAGCCGAGCGCCTGGTCGCAGAGCTTCTGGCACTCGGCGGATTGCGTGGTCACGCGGTACTGGTACTTGCACAGGTCGGGGAACAGCTTGGCCGGGGCGAGGCCGGTGAGCGGCAGGGTGTCTTTCGGCGCGGGGGCCGGGGCGGCGGCGACGACAGCCAGCCCGAGGGCGAGGGACGGCACGAGCGGCATGGCGGACCTGTGCGGAGGTGCGTGGCGGTGGGGAATGACAGATAGTGTAATGTGCGGACGGCCGGCGGGGGAGGAAGAAGGGGCCGGAGTGAAGTTCGGGGTTGCCAGACCCCACCCCCGCCGTCCTCGCTCCGCGGGACGACGACCCCTCCCCAGCGGGGAGG
>CAYMHO010000638.1:0-1727 GCA_964390195.1 uncultured Fimbriiglobus sp.
GTGAGCCGCCTGGGTTACTTTCACCCAGGCGGCTCACGCCGTCGGTTCACCTCACCCCTCGACCCCGCCGCACGCCTTCAGGATGCCGCGGAACGCCTCCACCGCATACGGGAACAGGTCCGGGCCGGTCACCCCGCCGGTCGGGCCGCCGCCCCGCAGGTGCGGCTCCATCGTCGCGTAGCCCTTGTACCCCCGCTTCACCGCGTCGGCAATGCTGTAGCTCATCTGCCCGTCGCCGGTGCCGGGGATGACGCCGTGCCCGTGCCCCTCGTCCGGCTTCGGCTTCTTCCAGTCCTTGATGTGGATGTGAGTCGTGTACTCCTTCGTCAGCTCCCACCCCTTCACCGGGTCGTACCCGCAGAACACCCAGTTGGCGGCGTCGTAGGCGGCCCGCAGCGCCGGGCTGTTCACCGATTTCATCAGGTCGGCCACCCGCTCCGGCTCGTCGCCAAAGATGTTGTGCTCGTTCTCGTGGAACAGGGTGATGCCCGCGGCCTTCGCCATCTCCGCCTTCACGCTCATGCGGCGGATCACTTCGTCGCGGTGCGGCGCCCAGTTGCCGTCGAACGGCTTGTCGGCCGGCGGGTAGTAACTGAACACGCGGATGCGGGGGCAGTTGAACACCCCGCACAGGTGCATCGCCCGTTTGAAAAGATCCAGGTGCGGCTCGAACGGCAGGTCGATGGCCACCTTGCCGACCGGCGAGCCGATGGCGGACAGCCCGAACCCCTCGCCGTCGAGCATCTTCTTGAACTCGCCGATCTGGGAGTCGGACAGCTTCAGCACGTTCGTCTTGTGGATGCTGCGGAACTCGATGAACCGCACCCGACAGGCCTTCAGTACGGCGAGTTGCTCGGCCGGGTCGGGGGAGATTTCGTCGGCGAACGCGGACAGGGTGAACATGACCACCTCCGAATGCGGGGAGGTGATTGTAGGGCGGCGACAGGCTACGGTACTTCCGCAGGGCCGGCAGCGAGTTCGCGGAACGTGGGGCAGTGGGACATGTACGCCATCACCCCACCGGCCGCCCGGTGCGGGTCTGCCTGCTCTGCCTCCCACAGCTCTTCAGGGTACGGCGGCGGGTGGGCGAGTCGGTCGTAGGGTGAATACCTCGGCAACAGCGCGGCCACCCCACACAGGGCGGAGTGCCGACATTTCCAGTCTTCAATCTGCAGGTCGTAGTACGCGGTCCAACCTTCTGACCACTCCCGCTCCTCAGCGGGTGACATGACCTTGAAGATGATCGTGCCAGGTGTTCCCCACCCGCTCCTGGCAAAAACCAAGCGGCCGTCCATCGCAATCAGGTCTGGGTTGTTCCCGTAGTGCGCTTCCGTGAACCGCCCGATCTGCCATACCCTCTCGGGGGGATAACTCGCCATCACCTCGTTGATTGAGTCGCCTGCTCGAACCTCGCCGCGTGCCAACTTCCGGGTGAGAGGATGGGGCGATTCTCGGAGGGTTGCCATCTGCTTCTGCCAATTGAAGTGATCCCAAATCTCCCGCCACCAGACGAACCCGACCGTGCCGCCGACGGCGACGAGGCCGAGCAGCGTCAGCAGGATGGTCCGCCACTTGAGCGACTTCGGCCACAGCCGCATGGGGTGCTCCGGTCCGCGAGGTGGCATCGTACCACATTTGGGAGCCGTCCGCCGCCCCTCCGGGGCGGGGCTGGTGTTCGTTGTCGTTCCCAGGGGTTTCACCCCTGGCTACGGGCCGCCGCCGCTCCA
>CAYMHO010000639.1:0-1724 GCA_964390195.1 uncultured Fimbriiglobus sp.
CTGAAGGCCATCAAGTTCGTGTTCGGCAACCTGAACGGGATGGACGACGACGCGGCGAAGGCCGAGCAGGAGTCGAAGGCGCTCGAGCGGGTGAAGCTCATCCGCCACCCGTTCATCATCGGCATGGACCTGATCAAGGTGGTGGCCGGCGAGCTGCTGATCGTGATGGAGCTGGCCGACAAGAGCCTGTACGACCTGTACGAGGAGTACAAGCTGGACGGGCGGGCGGGCATCCCGCGGGAGATGCTGCTCGGCTTCCTGGCGGACGCGGCCGACGGCCTCGACCACCTGATCGAGAAGCACAACCTGCAGCACCTGGACGTGAAGCCGAAGAACCTGTTCCTGATCGCCGACCGGGTGAAGGTGGCCGACTTCGGGCTGGTGCGGGGGGTGGAACGGGAGGGCGGGTCCGGCATGATGGGCGGCATCACCCCGGTGTACGCCGCCCCCGAGACGTTCGCCAACAAGATCTCCAAGCACTCCGACCAGTACAGCCTGGCGGTGGTGTACTGCGAGCTGCTGAGCGGGCAGAAGCCGTTCAACGGGCGGAACATCCGCCAGCTGGCCATGCAGCACATGATGGAGCCGCCGGACCTGAGCATGGTGCCCGACCACGACCGGGCGGTGCTGCGGCGGGCGCTGGCCAAGAACCCGGACGAGCGGTTCCCCACCTGCACCGCGTTCGTGCGGGCGCTCATCGGCACCGGCGGCGACGCGTCCAGCACCATCGCCATGCCGACGGCCACCAGCCGCACCCCCCTGCCGCAGCCGACCAAGAGCGCGAACGGCAGCGCCCTGCTGCTCGTCACCCCGACCACCCGCACCCCGCAGAAGCCGCCGGCAGCCCCGCCGCCCGTCACCAAGAAGACGCTCATGCGGTACCCCGGCGGGGCCAACCAGACCCTGTCTGCGTCGCTCCGCTTCGAGCCGGACGCCGGCGTCCTGCGGCCGGCCGTGCTCATCGGCGTCGGCAGTTTCGGCCGGCGGGCGCTCCAGCAGATCCGCTGCCGGCTGCTCGACCGCCTCGGCCAGCTCGGCCAGGTGCCGTGCGTGCGGTACCTGTACGTGGACGCCGACCCGAAGGCGGCCGAGAAGGCGTCGAGCGCCGCCTCCGACGTGTCCCTGACCGCCGAGCAGGTGTTCGCCACCCCGCTCCAGTCGCCCACCAACTACCGCCGCCGGCAGATCGACGACCTGATGCAGTGGCTGCCGCGGGAGAAGCTGTACTCCATCCCCCGCAGCCTGCGGGTGGACGGCTCCCGCGCCCTCGGCCGGCTCGCCTTCGGCGACCACTACCTGCGGTTCATGAACCGCATGAAGCACGAGATCGGCGTCAGCACCACCCCGGAGGCGATGCACCAGTCGAGCACCTTCACCGGCCTGACGGTGCGGACGAAAGAGCCGGCGGTGTACATCTTCATCTCCGCCAGCGGGGGCACCAGCGGCATGCTCCTCGACCTCGGGCACGCCGTCCGCCGGTCGCTGGAGAAGATGAACCTGGCCAACGCCCCGGTGTCCGCGTTCGTCCTGACCGGCGCCGTCCACGACAGCGACAGCCCGGCCGAGGAGCTGGCGAACGTGTTCGCCACCCTCACCGAGTTGAACCACTACTCCGACCCGGACGTGCCGTTCACCGCCCGGTACGGCGGCCCCGAAGGGCCGCAACTGGACGCCCGCGGGCTGCCCTTCTCGGCGACGTACCTGCTGCCGATGGCCGCCCGCAC
>CAYMHO010000640.1:0-1696 GCA_964390195.1 uncultured Fimbriiglobus sp.
TGCCCATGTACACGTCGAGCGGGGTGGGGCGGGGTTCGGTGGCCACCGCGTCGGCCGCGTCGTCGGCCTCCAGCTTCGCCTCGTCCTTGAGCGCCCGCACCTGGTCGGCGTCGGTCGCGCCGCAGTCGATCAACTTCTGCTCGAAGTTGGCCACCGGGTCGGCGTCGGCCAAGTTCCGCTGCGCCCCGCTGCTGCTGCTGTGCCCGTGCAGGCGGCTGACCATCGCCTCCAGGACGAACGGCTTGCGGGAGGTGCGGACGTACCGCATCGCCCTCTCCAGGGCGTTCCACACGAGCACCGGGTCGTTCCCGTCGATCGTCTCGTTGCGGATGCCGTAGGGTTCCGCGCGGGTGGCGATGTGTTTGACCGCGTGCTGGCTGGCGTGGGTGGTGCTGATGCCGTACCCGTTGTTCGTCACCAGCACCAGCACCGGCAGTTCGTTCCCCGGCCGGCTGCTCCACAGCAGGCAGCTCTCGAAGTCCCCCTCGGCGGTGCCGGCGTCGCCGGTGACGGCCACGCTGATGCCCTCCCCGCCGTGCCGCTTCTGCATGAGGGCGGTGCCGGGGGCCATCACCATCTGCACCTCGATGACGCTGGTGACGGGCACCACGTTCCACTCGGGCATGGCGTAGTGGCCGACGAAGTTCCGCCCCAGGCTGTGCCGGTCGCGGGCGGTCATCGCCAACTGGCGGATGTGGTCGATCATCGGCATCCCCATCGCCAGGAGGGTGCCGCTGTTGCGGTAGTGCAGGTGCAGGTAGTCGAACGCCGGCCCCTGCCCGCGGTGGATCTGCAACCCGAGGCAGACGTTGAACGCCTCTTCGCCGGTGCCGCCGATCCAGAAGTACGCCTCGCCTGACTTCGACATCTTGATGGAGCGCTCTTCCAGCGCCCGGGTGCGTACCATCTGGCGGAAGATGGTGAGCGCCAGTTCGGTGCTGATCGCCTCGCGGCCGGAGCGGACGACGGGAGGCATGCTCCCGAGCGTCAGCGACCGGCGGCCGCGGTCTGCGGACGGGTCATCCGGGTCGGTGTCGGCCATACGCGTGCCTCCTCCGGAGCGGTGGGCCGGCGTGGGAGAGGGCCGCCCAAAGGTCCGGTACGTCGGTCCATCCAGGGAAGAGGAGAACGCACCTCGCGGGAGCAGTTCCGATGCCGGGTGTGCCCGCGGCGTCGGCAAAGGTATTGTTGTCCGCCGCCGGGTGGGGAATCAACCTCACCCGCGGTAGTCGTCTACAAGGAGTATCGCACCGGGCGGGCGGGCATTTCAGCGTGAACTGCCGCACACCCCGGCAAATTGTATCGACCTCTGCACGCGCAACGGGCATTTCTCGGCACGGGCGCTGAATTTCGCCCCCGTTGCCCAGCCGGAACAGGACGCGAAGGCGGCCGGTTCTCGCCGTTCGGGTTGTGGACGCCCACGCACCGGCCACCCGGTTCGTGCGAAATACCGGCGGGCCGGGACAAATTCTTGACCTCACCCCCCGGCCCCCGCTCCGCGTCGAAGGGGGGCCGGGGGTGAGGTCTCTTCTCAGGTCGTCGAGTGGGCCGGCGGGCAGGGGTGTACCAACACCGCTCCCCAACTCGCCATCCCAACCCGGCTCGCTACACCAGTGGCATCTTCCCACCGGACCCGGCGAAATGAAGCAGTACCACCTGTGCGGCATGGGCAACGCCATCGTCGATCTGTTCGTCG
>CAYMHO010000641.1:0-1685 GCA_964390195.1 uncultured Fimbriiglobus sp.
GCCTGAACCGGCCCCGCCGGAATACCCCCCACACCCCGGGCTGGGGTGCGTGGTTCCCAAGACCACCCCGCGGGCCCCGCCGGCCGCCGGGCGGGCCACTCGGGGTGATGGTTGGACTGCGAACGGCCGTCGGGTCACTGGTCAGACTCGACGGTTGTAGACCCTCCGAAGGCCGGCCACTCTGCGGCCGTTCGGTCGCACACCATCTCCTCCTTTTGTGAGTCGGGCGGGAGGTAGACCATCGTCTGGCCGAGGGCGCGGCACAGGTGCTGCGACTCGCGACAGTTCATGGTGTACATCTCGGTGAGGCCGGCCGACTCGAGCGCGATCAGCAGGTCGCCCGCCGTGGTGCACGGGTTCTCGGCGCGGGCGGCGGCCGGGTTCCGAAGAACCGAATTCAGAAAAGGGATGGCCGACTTGATCTCCTGCGACGTGCGATCCGCCGGTAGCGACTGGAGGTGGGTGCCCGCGCGGCCTCGGCCACCTTCCACGGGCGGGTCGAGTAGGCGGCCAAGAACCGCTTCTGCTTGTCCGTGAACTCCGCCGAATTGCAAGGTTTTGCAAGGTGTCTGTTGCGCGTCCGAGTGTGGCCGGTCGCCATGATTTTCAGGCCTTTTCAGGGGGGCAGGGGTCCGAGGTAGCCAACTGTTCCAGCCGCTCGCGGACTTGCCGGATGTGGTCCGCCACCGTCGGCAGCCCGTACAGCCGGCAATCCAGGTCCTCGTCGTCGTCCTCGTCATGCTTCTTTTTGGCCTTCCGCTCGGCGGCGACGATCTGCCGCACGATGGCGTCCGGGTCGGTCGAGTCATTCGGCACGACGGCGACCGCGGCGGCCGCCAGCTTCACCACCGCCAGCGCCAGCCGTTGGAACTCGACGAGGCCGCGAACGTGCCGGGGCAAGTGCGGCACGGTGGCGGCCACGTCGGCCGGGTCCACCGGCAGGACTGGGGCGGACTCCTTGGCGGTGGTGCGGCCGGCCTGTAACCCGCTCACCGCCCGCAGACCCTCCAGCACCGCCGGCGGCACCAGCTCGTTCTCCAGCCCGTACTTGAACACCTTCCGCAACCGGCGAATCTGGTAGTTGATCGTCCGCCGCGCCCACCCCATCCGGACCATGGTGTTGCGGACGGCCTTCAGGGCGAGCGGGCCGAACTCCGCGGCCGGGGTGGGGCCGTACAGCCCGCGGGCGACCTTGATGGCGTGCTTGTAGTTGGTCAACTCGTTCGTCTGGGTGCCGTCCGGCCGGCGGTAGTGTTCCTCCGCGTGCCTGAGGAACGCCACGAACAACTCGTTCAGGCTCAAGCCGGCCGTCGGGCCGGGCGTGCGGCCGGCGGCCACCTCGGCCACGATGCGGGCGTGTGCCTGTTTGCTCTCGGGGGATTGCCACCTGCCGAGACTCACGCACCGCTTCTTGCCGGCGGAGTCGTAGAAGTCGCTGACGGCTTGACCACTCTGCTTGTGGAGTCGGTAGGTCGGAATCGAGCTGCGTTGACGGGGCACGGTCCATTCCTCGGGGAATCGCGGAAGCTTCCGCGTTATCCCAGGGTTCGGAGCCGCACTCCCGACGGTCGGGAGGTAAGCAAAAGTGCTTCGGCAGAAGGCTTTTGAACAGTACCGAGGGCCGGACTTGAACCGGCGACCTATCGCTTATGAAGCGACCGCTCTAACCGCTGAGCTACCCCGGC
>CAYMHO010000642.1:0-1673 GCA_964390195.1 uncultured Fimbriiglobus sp.
CGATCAACGCCCCCAAGTGCCCGGTGATGCACTTCCAGCGGGACGGGCACATGCAAACGACGGTGCCGAAGGGGCGGGTGAACTACGAGCCGAACTCGTGGGGCGGGAAGGAGGGCGGGCCGCGGGAAGACCCGAAGGCGGGGTACAAACCGTTCCCGCAGGAGGTGAGCGGCCAGAAGGTGCAGCAGCGGTCGGAGACGTTCGCCGACCACTACAGCCAGGCCCGCCAGTTCTACCTGAGCCAGACCGAGTTGGAGCGGCGGCACATCCAGAACGCCCTGGTGTTCGAGTTGAGCAAGGTGCAGACGGTCGCCATCCGCGAGCGGATGGTCGGGCACCTGCTGAACATCGACAAGGAACTGGCGGAGGCGGTAGCGAAGGGACTCCGCCTCGCGAACATGCCCCAGCCGCTGCCGGCCGCCAAGCCGACCATGCAGAATCTCAAGCCGAGTGACAAGCTGAGCATCCTCAAGAACGGGCCGAAAAACTTCGCCGGGCGGGTGGTCGGTGCGCTCGTCACTGATGGTGTGGATGCCGGCGTGCTGGACGCGCTGCGGAAGGCGGTGAAAACGGAGGGAGCGGTGCTGAAGCTGATCGCTCCCGAGATCGGCGGGGTGAAGGACTCGGCCGGGACGATGCACCCGGCGGACGAGAAGTTGGAGGGCGGCCCGTCGGTGCTGTTCGACGCGGTGGCGGTGCTGCCCTCGAAGGACGGGGCGGCGGAGTTGCTCAAGCTGCCGGCCGCACGCGACTTCGTCGCCGACGCCACCGCCCACCGCAAGTTCATCGCCTACAGCTCGGCCGCCACGGCCCTCATCGAGAAGGCCGGGGCCGCGCTCGACGAGGGGTTTCTGCCGCTGAACAAGGCGGGCGACGCGGAGGCGTTCATCGCCGCCTGCCGCAAGGTGCGGTTCTGGGACCGCCAGGCCGCGGAGCGGTAATCGGTTCGGTGGCACAGGCATTCCTGCCTGTGCGGCACGCCATCACAGGCAGGAATGCCTGTGCCACTGGGAGTCAACCCCATGCACCTCGACCGCCGTTCCGTTCTCGCCGTACTCGGCACCGGCATTCCGTTGGTCGCCGCCCGAGCGACCACCGACGCCCCCGCCTCGGCAAGCGCCGCACCGTCCTTGCGGTTCGTTCCGTTCGAAGAAGCGGTGCGGACCGCCTTTCGCGGCGTGTCCACCGACGGCACCCGGCGGGTGGCCGTGGGGTGTTCCGACCTGGTGCGGGCGGGGGTTCAGAGGTGCGTGAACAGCCGCCCGTTCGCCGGCTTCCCGGCTGGCGGCTTGCGGATCGTCCGCACCGTCAGCGAGCCGGGGCCGGTGGTCAGCGGGGTAAGGTTGCTCGTCACCTTCGTGGACGTGGCGGTCACGGGCGGTCGCAACTCCGGCCCGTCCCGCCCGCTCGATTTCGCCGCCTTGCCGCCGGCGGCCGAGTTGACCAGCGCGAGCCACTGTAGCCGGCCTCTGTGAGGCCGGTCCGGACCGGCCGCACAGAGGCCGGCTACAGTCGGAACTCGACCTTCGCGGCCGGGAGGGTATCGGCCTTCAGCACTTTGGCCATCTGGCCGACCGCCGTCACGTTTTCCTCGGCCGTGTTTGATGCCACCGCATCCGCCGGCACGATCAGCTTGTAGTCCCGCAGGTAGGCGTCGTTGGCGGTGAACAGGA
>CAYMHO010000643.1:0-1647 GCA_964390195.1 uncultured Fimbriiglobus sp.
GTGCCGGACGACCCGCACAAGACCCTCCGCGAGCGGGTGCACACGGTCACGCAATCGGCGGCGTGCGTCAAGTGCCACAGCCGCATGAACGCCCTCGGCTACCCGCTCGAGCAGTTCGACGACTTCGGCCGCTTCCGCACGCTCGAACAGCTCGAACACCCGGACAACCTGATCAAGACCGGCAACGGCAAGTCCACGTTCGACGTGTACAAGACGAAACCGATCGACCCGACGGGTGTTCTATCCGGGACGGGCGACCCGAAGTTGGACGGCGAGGTGAAGGACTCGTTCGACCTGATCGACCGGCTGGCGAAGTCGGACCGCGTGCGGCAGTCGGTCATCCGCCACGCCTTCCGCTTCTTCATGGGCCGCAACGAACTGCCGTCCGACTCGCAAACGCTGATCGACGCCGACACCGCCTACCTCAAGAGCGGCGGCAGCTTCAAGGCCGTCGTCGTCTCGCTGCTGACCTCCGACTCGTTCATCTACCGCAAGAAACCGGGGAACTGAGCATGACCACCCGCCGCGACTTCATGGCCACCGCCGCCCTCGGTACCGCCGCCCTCGTGCTCGCCCCGCGGGCGACGTGGGCCAAGCCGGAGTCGGCCAAGCCGCCCATGCGGTTCATCTTCCTGCACAAAGGGAACGGGCAAATCCCGTCCCACATGGCGCTGCCGTCCTTCAGCAAGGAGGACGCGGCGACAGAAGGGAAGAAGGCCGCGCTGAACCTGGACCTGGCCAAGCACGAACTGCCCAACTGGATGAAGCCGCTCGCCGCGCACCAGAAAGACCTGACCATCCTTCAGGGGCTGTCCGGGAAGATGTGTACCACCGGGCACCACAGCTGGTGCTCGTCGCTCGGGGTGTTCAAGGCGAACGAGCGGGTCACGTCCATCAAGTGGGCGACGGTGGACTTCGAACTGGCCAGGCTGTTCCCCTCGCCGATGGAGCACGTCGAGTTGGCCTGCTTCCCGCTCGACGGGGGGAACGCCCGCGGCACCCTGAACGGCATCGCCACCGGTTTCTCGGCGCGGGGCAAGCAGCAGCCGAACTACGCCTTCGGTTCGCCGAAGGTGGCCGTGCAGGAGTTGTTCAAGTCGGTGTCCACCGACAAGGCCGCGCAGGCGCAGTCGCAGTTGGCGCGGAACGGCTTAGACTTCGCCGCCCGGCGGGAGGGTAAACTGGCCGAGACCGCACCGGGGGCGGAGCGGGGCAAGGTGCAGAGCTATGCCGACTCGCTCGAGGCCGTCCGCGAGCGGGATCGCAAGGTGGACGCGATGGCCGACGCCATCCGCCCGCACGTGCCCAAGCTGGACGCCAAGTACCTGGCCGACGACATGACCACCGTGGACCGCCAGCGGGGGCACACCGAGGTGCTGCTGGCCGCGCTCATCTCCGGCCTGACGAACGTGGTCGCGTTCACCGTGGACGAACTCGGTCACCACTACACCGGCCTGCCCGGGATCGAATCCGAAAAGGTGAACCTGCACGACGTGGGCCACGGCAAGGGGTTCGGCAAACTCACCGCCGAGGAGATCCGGTTCGCCACCCAACGCCAGCACATGACGCTCGTGGACATCATCGCCAGCCGGCTGAAGAACACCCCCGAGGGTGACGGCACGGTGTTCGACAACACGATGAGCTTCT
>CAYMHO010000644.1:0-1639 GCA_964390195.1 uncultured Fimbriiglobus sp.
CCGGTCGAGGCGGCGGCCAGGGTCACCTGGGCGTCGTCGTCGATCAGTTGGGCGTAGATGTGGAAGTTGGAGCGGAACACGCTCAGCCGCGGCTTGGTGGCGGTCCCGCGGATGCTCTTCCGCACCCGCCGCTTCCGCCGCACGCCCCGCTTCTGCTTGAGTTTCTGTGCGTCCATCGTCTTGGTCCTTAGTCACTAGTCATTAGTCCCTAGTTCAGAGGCCGATTGCCGACCGGCCTGATGACTGAGGACTAATGACTAAGGACGAATAAGTTACTTGCCCGCGAACGACTTCCCTTCCTTGCGGCGGACGGTCTCGTTCTCGTACCGCACGCCCTTGCCCTTGTACGGTTCCGGCTTCTTGGCCGCCCGGATCTCGGCGGCGAACTGGCCGACCTTCTGCTTGTCCGCCCCGCTCACCAGGATGGTCGTCGGGTCCACCACCTGGCAGGTGACGCCCTCGGGCGGCATGAACGTCGGGCGGTTGGCGAACCCGACCATGAGCTCGACGCCCTTGACCGCCGCCCCCTTTTCGTTCTTCCCGTCCTTCGCCACCGCCTGGTAGCCGACCCCCTCGATCTTCAGCTTCTTCTCGTACCCCTTGCTGACGCCCACCACCATGTTGTTGATGAGCGCGCGGGTGAGGCCGTGGAGCGCCCGGTTCTGGCGGGCGTCGTCCGGGCGGGTGACGGTCAGGGTCGTCCCCTCCACCTTCACCGTCATGGCCGGGTGGTGGGTGAACTCCAGCTTGCCCTTCGGCCCGTCCACCTTCACCGTATGGCCGGTCAGGTTCACCTTCACGCCCGCCGGGATGACGACGGGGGCCTTGCCGATACGAGACATTTCACATTCTCCGGGGGCTTCACCGACCGGGCGGGTCGGAACGTGGCCCTTGAACAGTGGCCGGTGGCCAGAAAAAGCAGGGTTTCTGACTGTGGCCACTGGTCACTGACCACCGGCCACGGCTCGGCTCACCACACGGTCGCCAGCACCTCGCCGCCCACTTTCGCCTTCTTCGCCTGGCGGTCGGACATCACCCCTTTGCTGGTGCTCAGGATGGCGATGCCCAGGCCGTCGAGGACGATCCGCACCTCTTTGTACCCCTGGTACACCCGGCGGCCGGGTTTGGAGTAGCGGGAGATGTGGCGGATCACCTTCTCGCCGTCCGGGCCGTACTTGAGGAACACCTGGAGGACGACGTGGGCGGCGCCCAGGTCGGTCGTCTCCTGGAACTCCTTGCCGTGCTCCGTCTCGACGTACTTGCCGACGCGGTAGCCGAGGACGAACCCCTCGTCGGTGAGCACCTTGGCGACGGCCACCTTCAGCTTGGTGGCCGGCATGTCCACCGCCGGCCGCTCGATGTCGCTGGCGTTGCGGATGCGGGTGAGCATGTCCGCGATCGGGTCGGTCATCATGGCGGGAATCTCGGGTCGGCGGCTCGACCGTGGCGGGAGCCTGGCCGACGGGAATTCGGGCGGGTTACCAGGAGGCTTTGCGGACGCCGGGGATGGTGCCGTTGCTGGCCATGTCGCGGAAGATGATTCGGCACACGCCGAACTTGTTCAGGAACGCCCGCGGGCGGCCGGTCACCTTGCACCGCTTGCGGATCTTGATCAGGTCCCGCGGGCGGAGGATCTTGC
>CAYMHO010000645.1:0-1634 GCA_964390195.1 uncultured Fimbriiglobus sp.
GCGGGCGGAAGTAGTCGTGTTCGAACCCGTGGCTCTCGGCGTACCGGGCCGGGTCGAGCCAGTGCCGCCCCCACCGCTCGCCGTAGGCGTCGGACGCGAGCAGGCGATCGACCACCTTCTCGAAGCTGTTGGCATCTTTGTCGGCGAGGAATGCGTTCACCTCGTCAGCCGTCGGCGGCAGGCCGGTCAGGTCGAACGTGACCCGCCGGATGAGCGTCCGCTTGTCCGCGTCAGCGGCGGGGATGTACCCCACCGCTTCCATCTTGGCGAGGGTGAACAGGTCGATCGGGTTCTTCGCCCACTCCTTGTTCCGCACCGCCGGCGGGGTGGTCGTCACGAGCGGGCGGTACGCCCAGTAGCTCTTGTCCTTGTCCGTGACGGTGAGCGGCTTCCTGGCGGTGTCGGCCACGTCTTTCAGCGGCTTGTCGTAGGCGGCCCCCAGGTCGATCCACTTGACGAGCGCATCCTGCACCTCCTTCGACACCGGCTTCGCGTCCTTCCCCGGCGGCATGTGCGGCTCTTCGGTGCGGGCCACCAGCTTCACCAGCCGGCTGTCCTTCCCTTTGCCCGGCACCACCGACGGCCCGCGGTCGCCCCCCTCCAGCATCTTCTCGCGGGTGACCATGTTGAACCCGCTCTTCGTCTTCTCCCCGCCGTGGCACTCCAGGCAGTTCTTGACGACGAACTCGCGGACGGTGTCCTTGAACAGCGTCTGGCTGGCGGCCATGCTGGCGGCGTGGTCGGCCGGCACCACCGGCTTGGGCGGGTCGGCGGCGAGTACGGCAACGGGAAGGGCGACGAGCAGCAGCGCGGCAAGGTGCTTCATCGGCGGGACAACTCGGGAGAAGGGGGCGCCGGCGGGTGTGTGTAGACTACCCGGACTGGCCAGCAAAGGGAAGCGTTCAGGCGCGACGCCGCGACGCGGGCGGGCGCTGACCTCAGCACCCGCCCGCGTCGCGCGGCCCACAGCCGATTCACTGGTCGTCGGGCAGTCGCTTCGGCAGCTTGACGGTGAACGTGCTGCCCTTGCCGAGGACGCTCTCGACGCGGATGCGGCCGTGGTGCTGCTCGATGATCTGCCGGCACACGCTCAGCCCCAGCCCGCTCCCCCCGCGGCCGTACTCGTCCGGCGACTTGGTGGTGAAGAACGGCTCGAAGATGTGCCGCAGGTGCTCCGGGGCGATGCCGGTGCCGCTGTCCGCCACCTTGATCTCGACCGTGTCCCCGGCCGGGTTCTCCCCCACCTCCACCCGCAGCCGCCCGCCGTTCGGCATCGCCTGCCGGGCGTTGATCACCAGGTTCACCAGGATCTGCTCGATCTGCCCCGGCACCAGCACCGCCCACGGCCGCCCGTTCCACCGCTTGTCCAACTGGACGCGGTTCTTGGACAGGTCCTTCTCGGTCAGCAGCAGCACCTCTTCCACCAGGTGGACGATGTCCGTGTTCTCGCGGCCGGCCGAGTTGTTTCGGGCGAACCCGAGCATGCTGTTCACCACCGCCGCCGCCCGCTGCCCGCCCCGCAGGATCTTCTCGAACGCCTGCGCTTGCGCCGCCGGCGTCTGCCCCTTCAGCCCGATCTTGGCGTAGTTGATGATGGTGGCGATGACGTTGTTGAACTCGTGCGCCACGCTGGA
>CAYMHO010000646.1:0-1611 GCA_964390195.1 uncultured Fimbriiglobus sp.
CGCTCGGGTCGCTGTCGATGACGAACGGGGCGTGGTTCGCGCCGAGGTACGCCGGCCCGCAACTGGGGTGCATCTTCGGCAGGCACACATACGGCGGCACCGACCCGACCGGGCCGAGCTTCCTGGCGATGACCGACCCGTGCGCCGGCCGCTGGTTGTTCGGCGACAGGTTCGGGTTGAACCCGGCGGTCGGGAAGTACCCCGTCAGCATGTAGTGGTCGGCCGGGCCGTGGTCCGAGTTGTGGTGGCGGAAGGAGCGGACGAGCGAATACTTGTCGGTCTCTTGGGCCAGCTTCGGCAGGTGTTCGCACACTTGCAGGCCGGGCAATTTCGTCGCGATCGGTTTGAAGTCGCCGCGGAACTCGGCGGCGGCGTCCGGCTTCATGTCGAACGTGTCGATGGTGCTCAGGCCGCCGTGAAGGAACACGAAGATGACCGACACGTCTCGCTTCGGCTTCTTCTCTTCGGCCGCGCGGAGCAAGTTGGCGGTGGTGAACGGCAGGCCGAACACCGCCGCCGCGCCGAGGCGAAGGCCGTCCCGCCGGGTGATGCCGTCACAGAAGGGGAGCCGCATCAGGCACACGTCGGGTTAGTGGTTGAACTGGAATTCGAGCGAGTTCATCATCGCCCACGTCAGGTCTTCGGCGGCCTTGCGGCGGTCGCTCGTCTTCCGGCCGAGGTACGCGGCGGCGGTATCCTGTTCCTTCGCCGTCGGGAAGCGGCCGTACAACCGGAGATACAATTCCTCGACCAGTTTCGCGTCGTCGCTTTCGCCCTTCACCAGTTTGGCAACCGTCCCCGTCTCGTGGGCCAGCTTCTTCTGCAACTCCGGCGAGTTGAGCAAGTTCAGCACCTGGCTGGTACTCGGCTCGGTGTTCCGCTCGCACTCGCACGCACTGATTCGCTGCGGCCGGCCGAACAGCCGCAGGAAGTCGTGCTTCGCCTTGCTGTCCCACAACTGGACCGCCTTGGTGCCGGCGGGCATTCCGGGGTAGCGCTCGGCCACGCCGGTCGCCTGCGAGATCATGTCGAGCAGCACCTCGGCGTCGGGACGCTTGAACAGGGCGCGGGAGAAGTTGAGTTCGTCCTTCTCGTTGCTGGTGTTCGGCGCGGAGGAGGTTTGGTAGGTGCGGGACTCACAGATGACCCGCACGAGGGCGCGCACGTCGTACTTCGTCTCGACGACGAACGCCGCGAGGCCGTCCAGCAGTTCCGGGTTGCTCGGCGGGTTGGTGGCCCGCACGTCGTCCACCGGCTCGACGATCCCCCGGCCGAGCAGCATCGCCCACACGCGGTTGGCGAGGTTGCGGGCGAAGTACGGGTTCTTGGGGTCGGTCATCCAGTCGGCCAGCACGAGCCGGCGGTCGCCGGTCGGGTTGGCTTTCGGTTGTGCCGTGCCGAGGGCGTAGGCGAACACGCTTTCGCCGGTGCGCGGGTGCTTCGCGGTCGGGTCGCCGCCGGCGACCAGCGCCTCCGCCGGGCCCGCCCCCTTCGACGACAGCGGCGTGAAGAACGACACCATGCCGGTGTAGTCGGTCTGCGTCCAGCAGTCGGCCGGGTGGTGGTGGCACTCGGCGCACGCGATCCGCACGCCGAGGAACACCTGCGACA
>CAYMHO010000647.1:0-289 GCA_964390195.1 uncultured Fimbriiglobus sp.
CTGTTCGGGGCCTCGGACCCAGGCCGCGGAGCGGTATCCCTGCGCCTGCGTTCGCTCGCGCCCGCCCGCCGTCGGTCCGCCCCGCCGTCTCACCCGGACCCGGTGAGCGAGAGAGCGATACCGATGGCCGATTCCCGGTCCCCGTCCCGTCACGCCTTCACCCTGTGCTGGGAGCGCGGGCGTCCCGCCCGCATTCCGAGCGGGCGGGGGGGCGCCCCCCCCCCCCGGGGGGTGCCCCCCCACCAGGCGCGGGTGGTGGTCGCCCGCAACGCGGGCCGCCACCGGCTAC
>CAYMHO010000647.1:299-1604 GCA_964390195.1 uncultured Fimbriiglobus sp.
GTCCTCATCGGGCTACTTCTGCCGGCCGTGCAGAAGGTGCGAGAGGCCGCCGCCCGAATGCAGGGGGCGAACAACCTGAAGCAACTGTCGCTGGCCGCCCACAACTACGAGAGCGCTTTCCAGACGCTCCCCCCGCACACCGACTCGGCCGTCGGCTGGCCGGCCGGGCGGTACTGGTTCGGCCGCACCACCAGCGCCACCGTGTCCCCGTGGAACGTGATCGCCACCGACCCGCGGGAGGGCATTCTCACGCCGTACTACGAGAACAACATCCGGGTGGCGAAGTGCCCGAAGTTCGACTCGTACCCCATCGCCCCGGTGTACAACGGGCTGACCGCCGGGTACGCCTACAACCGCCACCTGTGCGCCGAACCGGCGTGGCCGAACCCGGTGAAGGGCCGCACCATCGTCTCGTTCGCGTCCACGTCGGCCACGTTCATGTTCAGCGAGGTGGTCCAACTGCAGTCGTCCGGCAGCCTACAAGAGCCGTTCGCCGGGTACTTCGGCTCGCCGTTCGTGCCGGGGAAAGCGATCTCGGCCTACGCCGTGACGGCCACCCACTTCCGGTACGCCGGGCGGACGACGAACGTCAGCTTCCTGGACGGACATGTGGAAGTGCGGACGCCGGCGAACGTGACGAGCGTGGCTCCGTTCAACCAGGCGACGTGGGACGCGGCCGCGGCCAAACACCAACTCGGGTTCCTGGCCGAGAACTTCAGCCCGTCGCCGTACACGGGGGAGTGAGAACCTAAGACCTTACCCCCCGTCCCCCTCTCCGCGTCGGAGAGGGGGTGTTCAAGACCGATACCTCGCCGGCACCTGTGCGTTCGGTGAATCACGTCCGCAGGTTGAACACCCCCTCTCCGCGTCGGAGAGGGGGACGGGGGGTGAGGTCCATCAAATCCCTACGGCCGCTTCTCGAGCGGCACGTACGGCACGTTCGCCTTGCCGGTGTACTCCTGCTCGGGGCGGTAGATGCGGTTGCCCTGGAGTTGTTCCAGCCAGTGGGCCAGCCAGCCGGCGATGCGGCCGATGGCGAAGATGGGGGTGAACACGTCCGTCGGGATGCCGAGCGCCTGGTACACCACCCCGCTGTAGAAATCGACGTTCGGGTAAACGCCCTTCACCCCGTAGATGCCGGCGCACACCCGTTCCAGTTCCAGGGCCGTCTCGTAGTTCTTCGGCCGGGTGGTCTCGGCGAACATCTGCTCGGCGAACTCCTGCAGCACCGTCGCCCGCGGGTCTTTCACCTTGTACACCCGGTGGCCCATGCCCATCACCTTGAACTTCGGGTCCTTGGCGATG
>CAYMHO010000648.1:0-1587 GCA_964390195.1 uncultured Fimbriiglobus sp.
CATGAACCCCTTGATGTCGTCGCGGCTGAAGCCGAACGTCATCTGGGTCAGGTCGTTGGTGCCGAAGCTGAAGAACTCGGCCTCCTCGGCGATCTTGTCGGCCGCCACGCACGCCCGCGGCAGCTCGATCATGGTGCCGATTTGGTACTCGACTTTCACCCCGGCCTTCTTCATACACTCGTCGGCCACGGCGATCGCCCGCCCCTTCAGGTAGCTCAGTTCGGGCAGCACGCCGACGAGCGGGATCATGATCTCGGGCAGCACCTTCTTGCCCTTCTTCTGCACCTCGATGGCCGCCTCGATGATGGCCCGCACCTGCATGTCGCCGATCTCGGGGTACACCAGCGGCAGCCGGCACCCGCGGAACCCCATCATCGGGTTGAACTCGTGCAGCTCGTCCACCCGTTCCTTCACCTTCGCCGGGCTGAGGCCGAGGCTTTCGGCCACCTCCGCCTGCCCGCGGGCGTCGTGCGGCAGGAACTCGTGCAGCGGCGGGTCGAGCAGGCGGATGGTGACCGGCAGCCCGTCCATCGCCTCGAAGATGCCGACGAAGTCGGCCTTCTGGTACGGCTCGATCTTGGCCAGCGCCTTCTTCCGCCCGTCCTCGCTGTCGGCCAGGATCATCTCCCGCATGGCGACGATCCGCTCCTCGCCGAAGAACATGTGCTCGGTGCGGCACAGGCCGATCCCCTCGGCCCCGAACTCGCGGGCCTTGGTGGCGTCGGCCGGGCTGTCGGCGTTGGTGCGGATCTTCAGTTTCCGCACCTTGTCCGCCCAGGTCATCAGGGTGGCGAAGTCGGCGGTCATGGTCGGCGCGATGGTCTCCACCTTGCCGACCATCACGTCACCGGTGGTGCCGTTGATGGTGACGAACTCGCCCGCCTTCACCGTCTGCCCGGCGATGGTGATGGTCTGGTTGGCCTCGTCGATCTTCACCGCCTCGCACCCGACCACGCACGGCTTGCCCCACCCGCGGGCGACCACCGCCGCGTGGCTCGCCTTGCCCCCCGTGCTGGTCAGGATGCCCTTGGCCAGGTGCATGCCGGCCACGTCCTCCGGGCTGGTCTCCTTCCGCACCAGCATGATCGGGTCGTTCGGGTGCTTGGCGTGGTGTTCCACCACCGCCTCGGCGCTCAGGATCACCTTCCCGCTCGCCCCGCCCGGGCTGGCGGCGATGCCCTGGGCGACCGGCTTCACCTTGCTCTTCGGGTCGAGTTGCGGTTGGAGCAGGTGGTTCAGGCTGTCCGGCGGCACCCGCTTGACGGCGTCCGTCTCCGAGATCAGCCCCTCCTTCGCCATCTCGACGGCGATCCGCACGGCGGCCGTGCCGGTCCGCTTGCCGTTGCGGGTCTGCAGCATGTACAGGGTGCCGTCCTGCACGGTGAACTCGATGTCCTGCATCTCCTTGTAGTGCTTCTCCAACACCTGGCGGATGTCCATCAGTTGCTTGTACACCGCCGGCATCTCGCTATCGAGCTTCGCCATCGGCTCCGGGGTGCGGATGCCGGCCACCACGTCCTCGCCCTGGGCGTTGATCAGGTAGTCGCCGTAGAACACGTTCTCGCCGGTGTTCGGGTCGCGGGTGAA
>CAYMHO010000649.1:0-1581 GCA_964390195.1 uncultured Fimbriiglobus sp.
ACGCTCGCCCCCGGCCAGTGGATGCCGGGCAAGGAGCTCGCCGGCAAGATCGGCCACGGGTTCGCCCGGCTGGGCGGGCACGTCGTCCGCATCAACGGCAGCGGACACGACCACTTCGCCGAACTGGTGCCGGCGGCCGAACTGCCCGTGTGACCCTGACGCGGAGGCGATGCCGTGGCCGACCCACCCCCGTTCGACTTCGGCACGCTGTTTGACAGCGGTGGGGTTCTGCTCACGGGCGGTACACTCCGCGGGTGGCCAGTGGCTGAGTTTGTCATCCGCACCACCGACGGGCGACAGCAAACGATCCAGCTCCCCCAGCCGACGGAGGGGCAGCCAGGTGTCGAGGGGTCTGCCGCGGCGAACCCTCTCGCTCCGGAAACGATGACGCCGATGCAGCGGGATGTGGTGCAAGCGATCGACGAAATGATGGTCGGGTCGGTCCTGAGCTACACGGCCCTGGCCAAGAAAGCCGGGTGCGCGAACAGCGGGCCGTTCCGCGACTTCGTGAAGCGGTACGCTGCCGAGTCGGGACGCATCGAAGCACACGAAGGCGGAAGGGGATGGGAGAAGATCGAGTGACTTTAGGCATGGTTTCGACCTTCGATTTCAGTCTTTTCCGCAGTGGCTGCCTCAGCGGATGAGGCAACCTGCCTCATCCGCTGAGGCAGCCTGAGGCAACCTGATTCCGCGAATCTCTTGTAACCTCCCAACAACGCGGGCACGTGCCCGCCCCGGAGCTCACGCCCATGAGTCCGACTGACACCCTCCCGGCCTCCCTCTCCGACCCCACCCCCGCCATGCGGGCGGTCCTGCGGCAGATGCGCGGCGGCCCGCTGGTGGCCGAGCGGGTCGGGCCCGGCAAGGTGGCCTGCCGCCTCGGCGGGTGCGAGGTGGAGTTGGCGACGGTGGCCGGGCTGATCGACCGCGGGCTGATCGTGGAGCGGCCCGCCGGCGACGAGATCTCGGAGTATGTGCTGACCCAGGAGGCGACGTGAAGACTCGGACCCCGAAGCGACCGGCCGACCGCCCGAGCGTAGACGAGTTCGCCGCCGGCAAGAAGTACACGGTCCGGCAGGTGGCCGCCCTGTTCGGCCGCACCGGCGAGTGGGTGCGGCAGTGCATCCGCGACGGCCGGCTGACGGCCAGCAAGCCGGACTGGATCGACGCCTGGCTGATCGACGGGGCGAGCGTTCTTGCCCTGCACGCCTCGCTCCGGGGGAGCCTCTCATGACCGCGGCCGCCGACCCCGCCACCCTGGCCGACGTGCAGGACCTCGGCGTCTACCGCCTGGCGGTGGCCGCCCGCCTGCTCGGCGTCCACCCGGAGACGCTCCTGCGGCACGGGGTGCGGACCCTGCCGCGGCCGTTCGCCAACTCGGCCCACCGCGTGCTCGGGGGCGAGATCCTGCGGCTGGCCGGCCTGCACGCCGAACAGCGGGCGGCCCGCACCAGCGAGCGCGGGGAGACGCAGGCCGAGCGGGAGAAGCGGGCGGCCGAGGCGGTCGCCGCCGCCAAGGCCCACCTGAAGGGGAAGTGATGCGGCCCGACCAACTGAAGTACAGCCGCGACGTGGTCGAGG
>CAYMHO010000650.1:0-1540 GCA_964390195.1 uncultured Fimbriiglobus sp.
GCCGTCGGGATGGCGTTCAGGATTTGCGCCGTCACCCGCCACGACGGGAACAGCATCATCAGCACGATGAAGATGCCGGCCACCGACACGACGGCCAACACTGCGATCAGTTGGGTGGCCGACCGCTGGGCCTCGAACTGCCCGCCGAACTCGACGAAGTAGCCCGGCGGCATCGGCACCTTCTCCCGCACCCGCTTCTCGATCTCCCGCGCCGTGGTGTCCAGGTCGCGGCCGGACACGTTGCACCGGATGGTCTGCCGGCGGCGGACGTTCTCGCGGTTGACGAGGTTCGGCCCGCTCGCCGTGTCCGGGAAGTCGGCCACCTCCCGCAACCGGATTTGCCCCCGGCCGTTCGGCAAGTCGATCCGAAGCTCGCCCAGTTTGTACGGGTCGGAGCGGTACGGTTCCTTCAGCTTCACCACCAGGTCGAACCGCCGCTGCCCTTCCAGCACCACCGACACCGCCTCCCCCTTGAGCGCCGTCTGGACGAACTCGGCGACGTACTCCCGGCTCAGCCCGTGGCGGGCGAGGTCGTCGGCCCGCAACACCACGTGAATCTCGTCCACCCGCTCCTGCGGGTCAATGATCGGCGGGGTGACGCCGGGGATGTCGGCGATGGCGTCACGCACCTGGGCGGACAACTCCCGCAGTTTGTCCAGGTCGTCGCCGTACAGCTTGATGGCCACCTGCGCGTTCACCCCGGAGAGCATGTGGCTGATGAGGTGGGAGAGGGGCTGCTCGGCGTCGATCTCCGCCCCCGGCACGTTGGCGTGCAGGTCGGCCAGCAGTTCCTTCAGGAACTTGTCGCGTTCGACGTGGGCGTCCGGGTTCATGGTCAGGATGTACTCGCCCACGTTCACCGGCTGGGCGTGTTCGTCCAGTTCCGCCCGCCCCGTCCGCCGGGCGTAGTGCAGCACCGGCCCGTCCGGGTTGGCCGGCGTCTTCCGCAGGCGTTCGAGCCGGGCGTCGATCAGCGCCGAGGTCTCGTTCGACGCCTTGAGCGACGACCCGCCGGGCAGGGCCACGTTCACCTGCACGCTCCCCTCGTCGAACTTGGGCAGGAAGTCGGCCCCCAGGGTGGACAGTCGCCACCCGCAGAACGCCACCACCAGCCACGTCAGCAGCAGGAGCCAGCCGCCGTACCTCATGCTGAACCGGATGAGGTAGCCGACCGCCCACTTGAGGAAGCGGAGCAGGAACCCGTCCTTGTGCCCGTGCCCGGCCTTCGCCCGGCCGAGCAGGTAGAAGGACAGCACCGGGGTGACGGTGAGCGACACCACCAGCGAGGCCAGGATGGACACGATGTAGGCGATGCCGAGCGGGATGAACAACCGCCCCTCGACCCCGCTCAGGGCGAACAACGGCAGGAATGACAGGATCACCACGGCCGTGCCGAACACGATGGCCGAGCGGATTTCTTTGCTCGCCAGGTACACCACCACCACCGCCGGCTTCGGGTGTGGTGAGGCGGCGTTCTCCCCCAGCCGGCGGAAGATGTTCTCCACGTCCACGATGGCGTCGTCCACCAGTTCGCCCATCG
>CAYMHO010000651.1:0-1504 GCA_964390195.1 uncultured Fimbriiglobus sp.
TCGACGCCGCCATCCGGCTGAAGTCGGACGACGCCCTGCTGTACGCCGAGCGGGCACGCCTGCTGTTCCGCCAGCAGAACTACGCCGCCGCCATCGCCGACTGCGAGAAGGCCCTGGCCCTCGACCCCGGCCTGGCCCCGGTGTACGGCCTGCGGGGCGACTGCTTCGCGGCCAACGGGGAGTCGGGCAAGGCGTTCGACGACTTCGCCCGGGCGATCGAGTCCGACCCCGAGAACGCGGCCGACTACCGCCTGTCGCGGGCCGACTTGCACCTGGAGTTGGAGGAGTACGAGACCGCCCTGCGGGACGCCGACGCCGCCTGCACCGCCGCCCCGACCAACCCGCGGGCGTTCCAGATCCGCGGCATGGTCCGCCGGGCGATGGGCGAGATCGACGCGGCCGAGCGCGACTTCACCCGCACCCTCGAACTGGACCCCGAGCGGGTGCTCGCCCGGCTGGCCCGCGCGACCGTGCGGTTGGGGCTGAAGAGGTACGCGCTCGCGGCCGAGGACTGCGACGCGGTGGTGAAGGCGGCCCCGAACTTGGGCAAAGCCTACGAGGTGCGGGGGCTGTGCCGCAAGTCGCTCGGCGACCACGCCGGGGCGCTGGCCGACTACACCGAGGCGATCAAGCAGAACCCGGACGCCCCGCTCGGGTACAACCTGCGGGCGGGGGTCCACTACCAGCAGCGGCAGTACCGGAAGGCGATTCAGGACCACCTGGCGGCGCTCCAACGCGACCCGCAGGACGCCGGCACGTTCAACCAGCTCGCCTGGATCTGGGCGACCGCCCCGGACCCGGACGTGCGGAACGGCACGCGGGCGAAGGAGTGCGCCACCCGCGCGTGCGAGCTGACCGAGTGGGACGAGCCGAGTTACCTGGACACCCTGGCCGCCGCGTGCGCCGAACTGGGCGAGTACGACGAGGCGGTGAAGCGGATGGAGCAGGCGATGGAGAAGGTGTCGGCGGACGCGGAGGACGACTACCGCTCGCGACTCGACCTGTACCAGGCCGGGAAACCGGCCCGCGTGACGCCGCAGTGAGTTGTAGCCGGCCTCTGTGAGGCCGGTCGGACCGGGGTCACAGACCCCGGCGACAACTTACAAGAACTTCACGCACGCCACCCCGATCACCACCAGCACCGCCCCGATCACCCGCCCCTCGGTCAGCGGGACCTGTTTCAGCCCCATCAGCCCGAAGTGGTCGAGCACCATCGAGCACAGGATCTGCCCGCCGACGATCAGGGCGACGAACGCCGCCGCCCCCAGCTTCGGGGTGAGGGTCGCCCCGGCCAGCACGATCGCCGCGCCGAGCGGCCCGCCGATCCAGTTCCACCACTGCGTCCCTTGCAGCATCTCCCTGGTCGGCAGCGGCGGGCGGAGGATGACCATCGCCAGCGTCGCGCACAGGATCGTCCCGCAGATGCTGAAGTACGACGCCCACGCCGGGCCGACGTACTCCGGGGCGGCGTCCCCGGCCGCGTCGCCCAGGTTCTGGCGGAACT